>JAZQBR010000259.1:0-12344 GCA_045545855.1 Kiritimatiellia bacterium
GGCTGGGTGGATGTCGAGGCGGGCGGTGTAACGCCAGAGGTCGGCGTCGAATACACGTTCCGCTTCGTCTTCGACTACACCGCAGGCACGTATTCGGTCGCGGTGCAGGACGGCGGAGAGTGGCGCGCGCTGGCTGCGACAGGCGGCGCGAGCGCGTTCTCCCTTGCCGCCTCCGGAACCGGCATTTCGCGCATTGTTTTCGCTGGCGAAGGTGCGCTGCGCTCGATACTTGGCGAGTATGTGGCGGTGGAAGGGTTCAGCGCGGAGGAGGCGGTCGTCTTGAAGGACAACGCGCAAAAGATCCTGAGCGCCGCCGAGGCTGAGTGGCTGAACAAGTGCGCAGGGGGGAAGACGTCCGTCGCCGGCAAGATCGCGGCAGTCTCCTTAGCCGAATTCGACACGGCGCATCTCCTCAACCTCGACATTACCGACGACGAACGCTCCTACACGTTCGAGATTACGGATATATCGGTCGGCAAAGACGTGGTCACGGTAGAGGTTGAGCTGGTGCGTCAAGGAGCCATCGCCCAGACCATATATGGCAGTCTCAGGTTCTACGGCGCCGCCACCCTGGAAGCGTTCAAGTCGAGTGCGACTCTGCTCGGGAATCCGGAGCTTTCCAACGAGAATTTCGGTGAAGGCGAGACCGCCACCGCGACAATCCAAATCGATGGTGAAACCCCGCCCGCGTTCTTCGAGGCCAGAATTGAAGTGAAAAGTGAAAAGTAACATGGATGTTGTCATGAACAAGAAAACAGCCATCGCCGCAGTTGCCGCGCTGCTTGTCTCCGCTTGCGAGGCAGTCTGCCCAGCCTATGACACATTGATCGCCCATCGCGGCGAATCGGTTGACGCGCCCGAGAACACGCTCCCCGCCTACAGAACTGCGGTGGAGCGCGGCTTCGGGTTTGAGTGCGACGTGTATCTATCGAAGGATGGGCGTGTATTCACGTTCCACGACCGGGATTTAAAACGCACCACGGCGGGCGCAAACACCAACGCCTGCAGCGATGTCACTTGGGAAGAACTAATGAACGTCGATGTGGGGAACTGGGGGAAGTGGAAGGATTCGCGTTTCAAGGGGACGCGCCCGGCGCTGCTGGAGGAAGTCCTCGCACTCGCCCACCGCGGCCGAATGATATATGTAGAAGTGAAGCCAGACCCCGAAATAGTTCCGGCCATCAAGAGCGTTTTCGCATCGCAGACGAACGCGACGCCTGCGAATGCGCTTTTCATAGCTTTCAATGAAGAGACGTGCAAGGCGTTGAAACGGGAAATGCCGGGCTACAAGGTATATTGGCTTGTCTCGGCGCGCCCCAAGGACGAGAACGGCAAGCGC
This sequence comes from Kiritimatiellia bacterium, assembly GCA_045545855.1. Taxonomy (GTDB): domain Bacteria; phylum Verrucomicrobiota; class Kiritimatiellia; order RFP12; family UBA1067; genus UBA1067. The sequence continues at coordinate 1,340 of JAZQBR010000259.1, forward strand.
CATCCTATCACGCCGTCCTACATTATCGCCAAATGCCGCGAACTCGGCGTGGATGGCGTCGATGCACAGTATGATCCAGAGATCGTGACAGCCGGCTTCGTGAAGAAAGTGCGCGAAGCGGGCCTGGAGTTCCATGTCTGGACGGTTGACGACTTGTCCGACACGATAACGGCGTTCTCGCGCGGCGTCCAGACCGTTACCACCAACTGCGCCAGGAAGCAGCTCGACGCCTGGCGCACTGCGGAGTTTCTCATAGAAGAGCGCGGCAGGTATCCAGTCTATGGCAATGGCGACCATCACTTGCATACGGAGGTTTACTGATGAATACTGACGTATTGGTAATCGGAGCGGGCGTGGTTGGCTGCGCCGTGGCGAGGGAGCTGACGCGCTGGAATCTCAGTGTTGCAGTCGTGGAGGCCGGTAGCGACGTTGCCGAGGGTGCATCAAAGGCGAACTCGGCCATCGTTCACGCAGGCTTCGACGCGAAACCGGGCACGAACAAGGCGAAGTTCAACGTTCTAGGCAACCGCATGTTCGAGGACGTCTGCCGCGAACTGAAAGTGCCGTTCCGGCGCAACGGCTCGCTGGTGCTTGCGTTTGGGGAGGACGACGAGAAGACGCTAGCCGAACTCAAAACCCGCGGCGAAGCAAATGGCGTGCCGACGGAAATCATCACGCAGGAGGAGCTTCGCCGCCGCGAACCGAACGTCTCGCCTGAGGCGACGGCGGCATTGTGGGCGCCGACCGGCGGGATATGCTGTCCGTACGAACTCACGTTCCGCTATGCGGAGAATGCAGCCGCCAACGGTGCGGAGTTTTTCTTCGACGCGAAAGTCGTCTCGATTTCGCGCGTCGTGCCGAGGGGCGACGAGCCATGCGACGCGCCGTTTCCGTATCGCGTAGTCTGTGAAGACGGGCGCGAGTTTATCGCCCGCGCCGTCGTGAACTGCGCCGGCTGCCACTCGGATGAGATAAACAATCTCATCGCGCCGGTGAAATACTCGATAACGGCGCGGCGCGGCGAATATCTGATGCTCGACCGCGACGAGGACGGCGCGTTTTCTTCGACGATGTTCCAGTGCCCCGGCAAGATGGGCAAGGGCATCCTCGTATCGCCCACAGTCGATGGCACGGTGATAGTCGGCCCCACGGCGGAGGATGTCGCCGACAAGGAGGACAAGGCTACTACATACGCGGGACTTGAAAAGGTCAAGGCCGGCGCGCGCCGCACATGGCCGGCGCTGCCGCTCGGCAAGGTGATTGCGGAGTTTTCCGGCATGCGCGCGCATGAAACGACGCAAGGGGATTTTGTGATTGGCGAGGCGTCGGGAGCGTCAGGCTTTTTCAATGCTCTCGGCGTGGAGTCGCCGGGGCTCACGAGCGCACCTGCGATAGGCGTATCCCTCGCGGAGGAAGTCGCGGCGTTCCTGAAGGTCTCGCGAAAGAATCCCTCCCTCATATCGAAGGATGTGTCGTGGTGGCCGAAGACGCGCGAAATGCCGCCCGAGGAACTCGCCGCCCTGGTGGAACGCGATTCTTCGTTCGGCCGCGTCGTATGCCGGTGCGAGGAGATAACGGAGGGCGAGATACGCGCGTCCATCCGCGCCCGCGTCGGTGCAAGGACGCTTGACGGCATAAAGCGCCGCACCCGCAGCGGCATGGGACGCTGCCAGGGCGGCTTCTGCACGCCGCGCCTGATTGAAATCCTCGGATCCGAACTCGGCCTGCCCCCTGAGGCGTTCCTGCTTTCGCGCAAGACAGCCCCCAAGGCGCTCGCGAAAACCCGAAATTCCGGCTTCGCCGGAGATTCCGGGGAAGCCTGGCAGGTGATTGTAGTCGGTGCTGGGCCGGCGGGGCTTGCGGCGGCGTGCGCCGCGAAAGAGGAAGGCGCGGAGAATGTGCTTGTCCTCGAGCGCGACGACGCGCCGGGCGGCATCCTCCAGCAGTGCATCCACAATGGCTTTGGCCTCCATCGTTTCAAGGAAGAGCTCACGGGCCCCGAATACGCGCAGCGGTTCGTCGACAAAGCGGCATCGCTCGGCATTCCAGTCGTGTGCGGCACGATGGTTCTGGATGTCCAGCCGCAGCCCGATGGCGGCGCGAGGGTAACGGCGATGTCTCCTCGCGGAGGACTCAAGACATACAATACGCGCTCGGTGGTGCTGGCGATGGGGTGCCGCGAGCGTCCGCGCGGGGCTCTGATGACGCCGGGGACGCGTCCGGCGGGCGTATATACCGCCGGCACAGTGCAGCGGCTCGTCAATATGGACGGCATAATGCCTGGGCGGCGCGTCGTAATCCTCGGCTCGGGCGACATCGGGCTTATCATGGCGCGGCGGCTCACGTTCTCCGGCGCGAAAGTGCTCGCATGCGTCGAGATAATGAAGAAGTCGTCTGGCCTCATGCGCAACGTGGTGCAGTGCCTGAACGACTACGATATTCCGCTCCTTCTCTCGCACACCGTCACGGATGTCGAGGGGCGCGAGCATGTCACGGGCGTCAAGGTCGCGAAGGTCGATGACAACCTCAAGCCCATCCCCGGCACGGAAATGCACTTCGACTGCGATACGCTCGTCCTCTCCTGCGGCCTCATCCCGGAGAACGAGCTCACGAAAAAAGCAGGCGTGGAGATGGATCCGAAGACGCGCGGGCCGAAGGTTGATGCGGAGACGATGGCGACGAGCGTGCCGGGCATATTCGCAGGCGGCAATGTAGTTAGAGTTTACGACCTTGTTGATTGGGTAAGCCGCGACTCGGAGATCGCCGGGCTCAGCGCAGCGAAATACGCAAAGGAGGTGCGCGTATGAAAATGATATGCATAAACTGCCCGAGAGGGTGCGAGATGGAAGTCGCAGCGGAGCCGTTTAGCGTCATCGGCAACGGCTGCCCTCGCGGCGAGGCGTATGCGAAGAGCGAAATCGTGAACCCTACTCGCATGGTGACGGGACTGGTGCGCGTCGCGGGGATGCGCAAGCCGCTCCCCGTAAAGACGAAGACTGCGATTCCAAAGCCGAAGATAGACGCCGTGCTTTTCGCGATGCACCAGGCCACAGTGCAGCTGCCGGTGAAGATTGGCGACGTCATCATCCCCGATGTCGCTGCGACAGGTGTGGATGTCGTCGCAACCGCAAATATGTAACCGGCGAAGGAAAGACGGAAAACGAGGTGCCAAAATGGACAATGTTGTTGAAAAACGTTTCAAGCGCGCGCAGTGGCGCTTCATCATATGCAGCATGATCGCGTACTCGTTCTTCTACGTGACGCGCAAGAACCTTTCCATGGCGCAGCCGGGGATGCTGGACGAGGGCGTGATTTCGCGCGAGGCGATCGGCATAATCCTTTCAGTCCACGGCATACTCTACGGACTCAGCCGCTTCGTCAACGGCTTCTGGGCCGACAAGCTCAACGGCCGCATCTTCATGACCCTGGGGCTTGCGCTTTCGGCGGCGATGAACTTCTTCTTCGGCTGCACGTCGCTCACAATCCTGTTTGCTGTTTTCTGGATTGCGAACGGCTGGACGCAGGGCATGGGTTTTCCCCCGTGCGCTAAAATGCTTACGCACTGGATACACCCGAGGGAGTTGGCGACGAAGATGTCGATATGGAATACGTCGCATTCCTTCGGCTCAGCGATGGCGCTCGGGATGTGTTCGCTACTGCTGGCGCTCGGGTTCGGCTGGCGCTGGTGCTTCTACGTGCCGGCGGCGCTGGCGGCGCTGGCGGCCGTGTTCTGTTTCTTCTGCGTGAAGGACGGCCCCCACGAGGACGGCCTCCCGGAGCTCGACCTCTCCGACGTCCGCGGCCCGGACGCGCGGGAGCGCGTCCCTCCCACGGGACGGGAGAACAAGCACGTCGTAACCGACGCCGACCGCCGCCGCCTCGTCTTCCGCAATCGCGTGATATGGCTTTGCGCGTTCGCGAATTTCTTCGTGTACGTGGTCAGGTTCGGCTTTCTCGACTGGGGCCCGACGTTCCTCCACGAGTTCAAGCGCATCGACGTCTCCAGGGGCGGGCTGATGACGATCGGGTTCGAGCTGGCGGCGATCGTGGGTACTGTGTTCGCGGGCTGGTTCACGGATAAAGTGTTCGGCGGTCGCGGGGTGAGGACGTGCGTCTTCTGCATGCTCTTCGCGGGACTTTGCGCGCTCGGATTCTGGTGGCTGCCGGACGGCGCGCCGATCTGGCAGGCGAGCGTCCTTCTCATGGGCACGGGCTTTTTCATATACGGGCCGCAGGCGCTCATCGGCATCACGGCCGCGCAGCAGGCAACCAACGATGCCGCCGCGATGGCAAACGGCTTCATGGGCATAATGGGGTATGCCGCCACGTCCGTCTCCGGCTACGGCATCGCCGTCATCTCAACGCGCTTCGGCTGGAGCGCCGCGCTTTGCTCAATCGCCCTCTTCGCCCTCGCGGGCATGGCCTTCTTCCTCGCCGCATGGAACGCCAGGGCCGACGGCTATTCGACAAAACAATAAAAAAAGAAAGGGACTTGAGACATGAAAAGGCTGACTCTGCTTTGCGCCGCATTGTGCACGGTGCAGACATTCGCGACGCCTGCGCATGACGAGGCGACGGTGACCAAGCATGCCGCAGTGGCGCGACGCGCGGCCGGGGAGGGAATGGTGCTGCTGAAAAACGAAGGGGGCGCGCTGCCACTAGCAAAGGGTTCGCGCGTGGCTCTGTTCGGCGCCCACGGCGACTACCTGCCGGGCGGCGCGGGCTGGCTCTATGACGCCGTGGCTCGGAAGATATTCTATCCGCTCGGCGGTTCGCTGGAGGCTGTAGAAAGGCAGGTCGCAACCCAAGGTCCTATTCCCTCATGAAAATGTGTTTAATGTTTCAATATTCCCTAATGAAAGTGTGCTTTGCAGTTCAATATTCCCTCATTAAAGTGTAGTGTGTGCTTGTCAGGGGAAGATAAATATGATATATTATCAGCATGAAACGTCGAAAACCGCAATTTTTTATCGCCAGAAAGTTGGAGGCGAAACTTGAGGCCTGGAAGAGCAATCCAGACCGTCTGCCGCTGATCGTGAAGGGAGCTCGGCAAGTTGGCAAAACCGAATGTATCCGCCATTTTGCCGAGGGCCGCTATGCTTCGTTCATCGAAATCAACTTTGCGCTGCAGCCGGAATTCAAGGCTATTGTAAGGGACGGCTATTCTGCAGAAAGTATCCTGTGGAATATTTCGCTGGTCGAGCCTGATTTCAGGTTTGTCGAGAACGACACGCTTATCTTTTTCGACGAGATACAGGATTTCCCTGAAATCGCGACGTGCTTCAAGGCTTTCGCGCAGCTTGGCAGATTTGATGTCATCTGCAGTGGATCGCTTCTTGGAATCCAGTTGAAGCGCATCGAGTCGATCAGCGTGGGCTATCAGGAAACAATCGTCATGAGATCGCTTGATTTCGAGGAGTTCCTGACCGCGCGAGGCTACACTTCTTTGCAACTGGACGAACTTTACGGGCATTTGGTCGAAGCGCGCGCATTTGGCGACGCGGCGAGCAATACGTTTGACCGTCTGTTTCTTGATTTCTCCACGCTGGGAGGAATGCCAGAGGTCGTCGAGAGGTATTTTCTAAGGGGGACGTTCGAAGGCGTGCCTGCGGTTCAGCGCCGAATCATTGCCGATTATCGGTCTGACGTGCGCAAATACGCCGAAGGGCTTGATCCCCTGCGCATTGTCAGCGTTTTCGACAGCATTCCGGCGCAGTTGGCGAAGGAGAACAAGAAGTTCCAGCTGTCAAGGATTGCAAAAAATGCGCGGTATAAAGACTATTGGGGGTGTGTCGAGTGGCTTGAGGATGCGGGAATTGTCAATGTGTGCAAGGCGATGGATTTCCCGGAACTGCCGGTTGCGGCGCATCTGGATGCTGCGTGCTTCAAGCTCTATATGGCCGACAGCGGGCTTCTCGTGTCGATGCTGGATGAAGAATCGCAGGAGGATGTTCGCATACGCAGAAACCTTGGAACGTGGAAGGGCGGTCTTTTTGAGAATATCGTGGCGGAGGCGATTGTGAAATCAGGCGGCGTTCCGGCCTACTACAAAAAGGAGAATTCCACTCTTGAGATGGATTTCTTCCTGCGATCGGGTGAAAATCTCGTGCCTGTCGAAGTCAAGGCGGGAAACACAAAGGCGAAGTCAATGCGCGCATTGATAGACGGCGCTCATTACACGGACATCCGCTGGGGAGTCAAAATCGTGAAGGGCAATGTCGGCTATCACAACGGAGTCTTGACAATTCCCCAGTGGTGCGCCTTTTTCCTGAAGAGGCTGATGAAGGAAGAAGACCTGAAATTCTGAGGAGGCGGCATGATGCGCGGTAAATCAATGAAGCGTATGCTTTGGCTATGCGGTTTCGCGTTTCTCATGGCGCATTCGCCTTGCGTGGCGGCGTCGGACGGCCTAACGATCAAATGGGGTCGGCCGATTGATCTGGGCCCGGGCGGCTATGCGCGGGTGCATCGGCTTCAAGACGGACGGTTCATGGCGGCGTATTCGGCGGGCGGCGGTGTTGTCGCGCGGTTTGCGCCGCCGGAGAATCTGCGCGACTGGAGCGCGCCTGTCGTAGTGGCGCGCGACTTCACCGCGACGAACGGAAGCGAGGCGGTGCGCGTCCATCTTGCCAACGCCGAATTTGCGCAGCTTGAGACGGGGCGCATTGTCTATGCGTGCAATCTGCGTCCGCAGGGCTGGCGGCATGACATCCATCCGTGCGCGATCGCCATATCGACGAGTGATGACGCGGGGCGGACGTGGTCGCCGCTGAAGGTGCTGTATCGTGCCGAAGTGGCGTTGCCGGCCGACGGTGTGCCGCACGGGTGCTACGAGCCGTTCGTTCTGCCGCTTAAAGGGAATGCCGCGCAGCTTTACTTCGCAGACGAGACGCCGTATGCCGCCGCGAAGTGCGCATGGCAGAATATTTCGCTGATTGAAACCGCCGATGGCGGCGAGAGCTGGAGCGCCCCCAGGATCGTGAGCTACACGCCGGAACGTCGGGACGGGATGCCTGTTGTTATGGAGCTTGGCCAGTGGCGGTATATGGCGATCGAGTCAAATCCGCTGAACACGCGCCTTCATCCGCAGATTGTGCGAACCAAGATACGTGACAACTGGCGAACGCCGGTTCTTGCGCCGTCGCCCGACCGTTTCGAGCCGCTTTCCAGTCCTCCCGACTGGTGCAAGCATCATGGCAGCGCGCCATATATCGTTGCGATAAAGAACTACATCTTATTGTCGTGGCATGAAACGCCGCTTCCAGGCGATCCGTCCGCGACATCGGTGGCGCGTGTCGCCGCCGTGCCGAAACGCGAAATTGCAGACGGACGGTTCACGACGATGCGCGGTGAATCCACGCCGCCCGGCATGGTGTTCGGCAGGGACCGTGGGCTTTGGAACTCGCTATGTCCGCTGGACGGCGACAGATTCCTTCTCGTGACCGAGCAGAACGGACGCATCACGCTCTATCCGGGAAATGTGAGCGCAAAATGAACTGATTGAACCTGGCGGGGACAGTCCCCGCGAAACGCGCGGTTTATTCGGATTGATAAACTGGATGGGGACAGACCCCACGGAACGCGCGTTTTTCAGGGATTTCCGCGATGTCAACCACCAGGATGACCTCGGAATCGGGTAGCAGCCCCGCGAAGCGGCAGTTTCCGGGCGGACGCTGCGAATCTGCCGCGGGTGGCTGCGGGTCGGCGATTGCTCGCCCGCTCTGATCTCCTGCGCAGGAGATTTGTAGGGATTATTTTTTACACTGTTTGCTTCGGACAAATACGAAAAAGATACGGAAGGAAGAAATGAAAATGTCAACGACCGCAGGGGGTAAATAATGACTTTATGCGTTAAGTCGATTTACGATTGGTGTTAGAAAGTCTGAAATTTCATGGACTATATCGCACAGAGTTCGATTGCCGACATCGAGGCGAGATTTTCGCAGGAAAGCTTTCCATTGTTTCTGTTTGGTCGGATTGCTACCGAATCTTTCAGTCAGGGCGACTGGGCATTCTGTTGGAATCGGACGCTTTCTGCGCTCGAACGTTCGGGCGATGGCTCTGCCGAGGACGTCAATGTCGTAGTCAAACAACGATTTGAGTTTCCAGATGTCGTAGAAATCCTTCATGCGGCTGTTGAGCATTCCGCGTCTGACAAGAGTTTCGAATTTCTCGGCTATCGCCGTTTCCGGCGGGTATATGCGCATACGAGGTGCAGGAAAATCAAGGAGCGTCGGGTAGTCGGCCATTTTCGCCGTTGGCGTGACGGCATCGCCCACCCCGATGTCGATTTGTACCTGTGTCCTGCTTCTTCCTATGTGCGCATTGAAGGAAAGCCGTACCCCGCCATACTCCGCGTCTTCGAGTATGCGCTCTGCGGTCATGGATGCGACATCTATCCGAAGCCCGTCATCAGGAGCCGGGGAAGTGCATATTTCTGTGAAAATCTCTTTAAGTTGTTCCGGCGTCCCGACTCCCCTGTACAACATGTCCGCATCCATCGTGGGTCTGAAATCGAAGCCGCCCTGCCAGAACACGAACAGATTTCCCCCCTTGAGGATGAACTTGCCGGAATGCCTGGACTTGCCTACGCGATAGAATATCCGCTCAAGAATGTACCGCATGAGCAACTCGTTGTATACGAGACCGTTGGCCCTCGCAATGTTCAGAAGGCGGGCAAGGACAGATTCAGCTACGTTTTTCATGACATGGCCTCCACGTATGGTGCAATGACGTTTGCCACGCGGTCTGCCGCTGCCGCCGCCATTAGTTCGTCAATGTCGAATTTCCGTTTGTGCAGACCCTCGCGTAGTGCCTCTACAGCAAGATCAACTCCAGTCTTGTTCCTGAACTTGAAAAGATCGGCAACCGTCTTTGCAGGGGAAAAGACCGGAACTTTCAGATCGTCCACCATGATGTGCGTTGCTCCGTGCGACCAGGATTCGCCCGAGAGGAAGGACACCTCAAGCGGGAAATCGACCGCAGGCGTCCTGCCGCCGCGAGGAAGGGCAATCCATATTGAGGACGGTAGTGCCGTCGTGAAGCCGTGCAGCTGGAGGGCGGACAGCAGAGCGACGGTGAAGTGCGTTCCACGCTTTATCAGCACCTCGATTTCGGGGATTGTGGTACGAGGGAGGTTTGGAATCCTGTATATGCCTCGTGCAACGCGTTCCACCTTGCCTGCTTTTGCCCATGCGGCAAGCTGTGCTCGCGCAATGCCGCGTTCTGCTGCATCTGCAAGCGAGAACGCGCCATTGAAGACCTTTATGAATTTGGTGTCAGGCATTGATCCTCCAAGAACAAAACGTTGGCATTGTATCATAACTGCATACGATTTGTCAATGTGCAAGATTGGGAGATTGTTTGATTGCTTGGCATTTCAAGTGTGCATTGCTTCCGCGGCTGGGAGTCTTGGAGGTATTGCCTCGGAAATGATATGGTAGGGCGGCATCGATGATGCCGCCGCAATCGGCGGGTTCATCGAAACCGCCCTACCGCCGTTTTGTTGCCACATCCCAATCGGAGGGGTCTCGCTGAAGGAATCTCGGCGTGGTCGCCGATTTCGGCAAGAATCTTTTTCCGTTATCGTATGGCGTTCGTCTTGACCGCTTCACGCGGGGCATGCTATAATGCAGTCTGAAACTGGGAATAGGCAGAATCAGCAGATCGCAAGGAGCATAAAAGAAAATGAAGATTGTTCTGACAGGCATTGTTTCGTTTGCGTCGTTCGCGGCCGTGTGCGTGGCCGAGGCCGCGCCGATGATGACGCCGTGGGGCGAGCAGGTGACGAGTGAAAACTGCTGGCGCGGCTATCCGCGTCCGCAGCTGGCGCGCGCAAACTGGACGTGTCTCAACGGCGACTGGGACTACGCGATCACGGCGATTACGAACACGGCCGCGCGGCCGACGGAATGGACCGGCAGGATCCGCGTGCCGTTCGCGCTGGAGGCACCGCTTTCCGGATGCGGCGGACGGCTGCTGGAACCGGACGAATACCTCTGGTACACGCGCACGATCGACCTCGATCCAAAGCCGGGCGAACGCATCCTCCTCCACTTCGGCGCGGTCGACTTCCGCGCCATCGTCTATCTCGGCCACGACGAGGTGGCGCTTCACGAGGGCGGGCAGCTGCCGTTCACGGCCGACTTGACGCCATTCGCGAAGAAGGGCGCGAATACGCTGACGGTGCTGGTGTGGGATCCGACGGAGGATTTCATCCAGTCGCGCGGCAAACAGGCGTTCAAGACGCACGCGTGCTTCTATACGCGCTCGAGCGGCATCACGCAGACTGTCTGGCTGGAGACGGTTCCCGAGACGTACATCGCCGACTATGATGTGACGACCGACATCGACAAGGGCGAGGTGTCGATAGAGTTTAAAGTGGAAAGTGTAAAGTGTAAAGTTGAAGGCGCTGGCACGATTGAAATCGAAAATCCTGTCAATCCTGTTAATCCTGTCCAAAAGGCTTTCATCCCAGGTGAGCCAGTTACAATCCGCCTTCCTGCACCCGTTGCGCTTTGGTCGCCGGAGAATCCAAAGCTCTACCACTTCACCGCGAAGTACGGCAGGGACGTCGTGAATGGCTATTTCGGAATGCGCAAGATTGAGAAGCGCAGGGACGAACACGGGTATCTCCGGTTCTTCCTCAACAACAAGCCGTATTTCCTGATTGGCACGCTCGACCAGGGGTGGTGGCCCGATGGCCTGCTCACGCCGCCGAGCGAGGAGGCGATGGAGTACGACGTCAAGGTGCTGAAGGACTGCGGCTTCAACATGCTCCGCAAGCACATCAAGGTCGAGCCGCAGCAGTACTACGCGATGTGCGACAGGCTCGGCATCCTCGTCATACAGGATTTGCCGAGTGGAACTGGCAGCTGGGCCGATCCACTGAAGGCAGGCACCGTAAAGCGCTATTGGCTCGAGCGCCAGGAAATGAAGGAGATGATGGACGACCTTCAGCCGTTCACCTCAATTGTAATGTGGAATCCGTACAACGAGGGATGGT
>JAZQBR010000260.1:0-5901 GCA_045545855.1 Kiritimatiellia bacterium
TTCGCCATACGCGGCGATCGTCCGCCTGAGTATGTCCTCGCGAGGGTTTTGCCGGAGGTGGCACGACGTCGTCGCGGCGATTCCCTCGATGTCGAATTCATTCGCGTATGCGAGAAGTCTGACGAGCGATTCTTCGTCGTCCGGCTCGTTCGCCAAGTCGGTGAGCACGAACAGGCGAGGTTTCGCGCTCGCCGCAGCGGCGAGCACGGCAAAAAATGCGGAGAAAACGAAAGCGATGTGTTTCATCTTCCACCTCCCTTACTTTATCCTGAACCAGTCGAAGTCGGCGTGCCCGCCCGGCTTCTTCGTCGAATACATGAAAAGCGCGACTCTGTAGCCGGTGAAATGCGGCACTGTGTATTCGAGGTGGAACCTGCCGCCGACAGGCGTCCACGTCTTGCCGTCCGACGAATACGCGAACCACCCTTCGTCGCGTCCGGGGAAATTCCACAGTTTGTCCTTCTCGCTCTCGCGCGAGAAGTCTCCGTACGAGCGCAGCCACACCGTGCGTGTCCCGCGCATAAGTTTCACGCGCTCGACTTCCCGCACCTCGCCCTTCTCGGCCCGTCTGAGAATCACGTATGCCGCGCCGCCCTCACGCGTGGCCGACAGCGACACGTAGTCACGCTGAAACAGAGCCAGCCCCGCGTTATCGCCTTCTTTCAATCCACCTATGTCGATTTTCGCCGCAGCGGAGCACTTCGGGCCCCAGCAGCGCTGCGTCAGCGTGTTGCGGGCGGTGAGGAGATCGGCGTCCGTCCTGTCGGTCTTGAGGCGCAGCCACCCGCGCCTGTCCGCCAGCGACCAGAGGCTGTCGGCAGGGTTGTGGTTCCATTGCCAGACGAGGGAAAGGCTTCCGTCCGCAAATTCGTCGGCCGACACGATGCCCGGCTTCCCGGCGGCACGCGGAAGGCTCTCCTCGGAGATTACCGGCCAGTCGTCCTCCCAAGTCGCAGGAAGGATGTAGGGGCAGCGGCCGACGGCGCCTCTGTCGCCGAACAAATACGCATACCACTTTCTGTCCGGAGTGTCAATGAACGAGCCCTGCGCAATACCCGCATGCCGGAAGACGACGCGCCCCTCCCAAGGCCCCTGCATAGAGCGCGAACGGTGGACCACCACCGTGCGGCAGCTCCCCGCCGGCCAGCAGATGTTCACGATGTAATACCAGCCGTTTCGCTTGAAGACCTGCGCGCCTTCCCCGAGGCCTTCGCCGCCGACGCAGTCCGTGACGTTGTCGAGCGTTATCATGCCGTCGTCCACGAATCCCGAAAAATCCGGCTTCATTTCGGTTAGGCGCACTTTGTAGGGCTTGCCTGGCACCGTGGCGAACACCCAGAAGCGCCCGTCCTCGATCCAGATTGACGCGTCGTACTGGTTCTTCTTGATGCGGTGGAATTCCCAATCTCCTTTTTCAGGGTCTTTCGTCCTGAAGAGGTAGGTGTCGTCGATGCGGACGTTGACGCTGATGACGTAGAAGTAGCCGTCCGCCTCGTTGTATCTAATAGACGATGCGAACGTCCCGAACGCATAGTCGTTCTCTCCGTTCTCCAGCCTGTCGCAGGGACGGTTTTCGACCGTCCTGTAGCAGTAGCTCGCCATCTTCCAGTTGACGAGGTCCTGCGAGACCATGACCGGGATGCCGGGATTGAAGTGCATCGTGGTGGAGACCATGAAATACTTGTCGCCTTTGCGGCACATCGAGACGTCGGGGACGTCCGCCCACAGCGTCGGCTCCCTGACCACCCCGTCCCCCGGTGCGGCGCAAGCGAACAGCGCGGCTACAAGCGCGAGAACGACTATTCTTGCATGCATGTTCATGAACGGTATTTTACCATTCATGCGCCCTTGCGCGGTATCACCCCAACGGGTGATTTTCGGATTTTGGGAAAATAAGGTATAATAGGCCGCATGAACATGAAAACCACAATACCATCATCGATTCGCCGGCATGGCGCGTCCGCCATCGCCCTGGCCTCGGCAGTCGTGCTAGCCGCATCGGCGAACGCATTCGCCGCGCCGGATTCTCCCAAATTCGAGAACGGCGAGTTCTACGCCAATCCGTTGCTGGACCACCATTTCTGCGCAGACCCCACCGCAGTGGAATACGAGGGGCGTCTCTTCGTCTATGGGACGAACGACCATCAGCAGTATGACGAATCGCCCGTCAAGACCAACAACACTTACGAGTGCATCAAGACCCTGTCCGTCATGTCCACCGCAGACATGGCGAACTGGACCTACCACGGCGAAATCAATGTCGGCGAAATCGCGCCGTGGATAGTGAACAGCTGGGCGCCTTCCGTCGTTTCCCGCAAGGAGAAGGACGGCAAGACCCACTTCTACATGTATTTTTCCAACTCCGGCTGCGGCACGGGCGTCCTGACGGCGACGCATCCGCTCGGCCCGTGGACGAGCCCGCTCAATAAGTCGCTCGTCGATCAACAGTCAGACTTCACCAAGAAGTGCAAGGTCCCCTTCGACCCTGGCGCGGCCATCGCGCCGGACGGCACGGGCTACCTCGCCTTCGGCGGCGCGGAATCGCGTCTCGTCAAGCTTGGCCCGGACCTCGTATCCGTCGTCGGAGAGGCGACGATTCCGCCGGCGCCGTTCCATTTCGAGGCGAACGAACTGAACTTCATAGGCGATACGTGCGTTTACACATACAACGTGGACTGGACAGATCACGAGCCGTGGCCTTGCGACTGCCCGAAACCCGTCGGTTGCTCGATGGTGTACGAAACGTCGAAGACGCCGCTCGACGCAACCAGCTGGAAAATGCGCGGCGAATACAACAAGAACCCCGGCATGTTCGGCAACATGTTCTGCAACAACCACACCCATCTGCACAAATACAAAGGCAAATGGTATCTCATCTACCACAACCAGGAACTCCAGAAGTCCCTGCTGCCGCAGCCCGGCGGCTTCCGAAACATCAACATAGACGTGTGCGACATCGATGAGAAAACCGTCACCTTGAATCCCGTCAAGAACACCCGCAAAGGCGTAGAGCAAATCCAGAGGCTCAACCCCCGCAGAAAAGTGCAGGCCGAAACCGCGGCCGCGACGGCGTCCATGTCGTTCGCGCCGCTCAATGAGCCCGGCAACATGGCGGCGAAGCCCAAGGAGGACGGCGCCTGGGTCGCCGTGCGCGGGGCAGACTTCGGCGCTAAATCGCCCGCGAAGTTCACATTCTCGGCAAGAGGGAAGGGCAAAATTGAAGTGCGCCTCGACAGGCCCGACGGCTCGCTCGTCGCTTCCGGTGCCGTCAAATCGCCGGACGCCTTCAAAACCGCGTCGCTTCCCGCAAAAGCCAAGGCGACCGGCGAGCATGCCGTTTTCGTGCTGCTTTCCGGGAGCGTCGAACTCGACTGGTGGACTTTCGGGAAATGATACAATATGATATAATATGGGCGTGAAGCGATTCGCCGCCATATTCGCACTTGTCGCGCTGCCGCTGGCAGCCGCCGAGCCGCAGACCGAAACGGTCCGCGGCACGGTCTTATACAACCAGCCCTGGCAGTTCTTCCTGCTGAAGACCGGGGACCGCGTAGTCCGCGTGCAGACAAAACAGGGCGCGCCGGAGCTTTCGCCAGGCGACTTGGTGGAGGCGCGCGGCGTACCGGCGAGGCGCAACGGACGCATCACGGTCGAAGCGGCGAGATACGAGAAGAAAGGCGAGAACGGCGTCGTCCCGGAGACGCAGTTAATCGAACCGAAGGACTTTCCGCGCGTATTCGACGAGGGGAAGCCGTCCGACCTCTACGGAATGCCCGTGCGGCTGAAGGCTCGCGTCCTGAACATACTTCCAAGGGAATGGGCGTTCACGGACTTCGACATCGAATGCGGAGGTGAGGTTATCTCCGCGAGCATCAGCGGCTATCTTGACGACGAGCTAGCCGAGTTGCTGGCCCTGCACCCTGATGTCGAACTCGAGGGCTTTCTGATCTTCATCGACATTGACTTTCCAAAAGGCGAAATCCCGAAAATCGAACTGAGGCTCCCCGACAGCGATGCCATAACCATAATCCCCAATACCGCGTTCAGGCGCAGGCTCCTCGCCCACAAGGTGTCGAAGGCGGCACGCTACGCGCCATGGCTGCTCCTCCTCGTCGTCGCCGCGCTCTCGTTCAAGCTGTACAGGGCACACCAGTCGAAAAGCCGCCTTCAGGCCGTCATCGCCGAGCGCCGCAGGATGGCGGCCGACTTGCACGACTCTATAGAACAGCACCTCGCCGGCGCGCGTCTCTACCTCGACAGCATACTGTCAGAGGACGGTTCTCCCGTGCCGGAAAATTTAGCGCCTATAAAACTCGCCCGGGACATCCTCGCGACCGCAAAACGGGAAATCAGGGAGACCGTCTGGAACTTGAGAATTGACGAACTGACGCAGAAGCGCCCGAAAGACGTGCTCCTCTCGCTCGTCAAGAAACTCGCCGCCACGACCTCCCTGCGCGTCGATGCCGTCCTCAAAGGCCTCCCGGAATCTCTCCCGGAAGCGTTGTTCTCGGACGTGCTCTACGTCGTGCAGGAGTCCGTCACGAACGCAATCAAGCACGGGAAAGCGACGCGCATCATGATCGCAAGCGACGCAAGAGGGCCGAAGAAGTTCGAGCTCAGGATCGTGAACAACGGAACGCCCTTCGACACGGCGCACGCGCTCGGACCGGAAGCGGGCCACTTCGGCCTTTCGGGCATGCGGGAACGCGCGCGCAGAAGCGGCTTCGCGATATCGCTTGCGTCAAAGCGGCACACAACATCCGTTAGGCTGGAGATCAAGACATGACGAAAGTAGCAGTAGTCGACGACCACGGCGTTGTCCTCGCAGGCCTCAAGTTCGTCCTCTCGCGCACCGAGGGGATGGAGGTCGTCGCGACGGCTGAAAGCGCGGAGGATATACTGAACTTCTACGAAAGCAACAGACCGGACGTCCTGCTGCTCGACATCAGGATGCCGGTGGTAAGCGGACTGGACGCGCTGGAGGTGATACGCAGAGTGCACCCGGAGGCGAAAATAGCGATGCTGACGACCAGCGAGATGGAGGAGGACATATTCCGCGCGCTGAAACTCGGCGCGAACGGCTACATTCCGAAGGACGCGCGCCCGGCCGAAATCGCAAACGCGGTGAGGACGATCGCCTCCGGCGGCCGCTACGTCCCGGACGACATCCAGAAGATTTTCGACATGCGGCGGGAAGTGAAGAGCCTTTCCGCGCGCGAACTTTCAATCCTTCAGCTTTCCGCCAAAGGCTTCTCCAACCCGGAAGTCGCGGACATGCTGGGCATAAGCGTCAATTCAGTGAAAACCCACTTCCGCCACATTTTCGAAAAGATGGACGTGAGCGACCGCACGGAGGCCGTCACTCTCGCATTGTCCCGCGGCATCATTGAATGCTAGGCGCTGGCCGTCTCCAGCGCGCTCGCTGCGCGCCACAAAATGATAAAACAGGTCTGACCTGTTTCACTGCCATGCAACTCCCTTTTAGATGACATGGAGATGCGATGTGAATCTGGCTGGTCGGGGTTCTAAACCGTCCGGGACGCCAGACTATCCTGTGCCAGGGGCTGTTTGGAGGACGGGCGAATATGGTCCTACCCCCCCCCGCAGGCGGGATTCTCATGACTCTAGGGTAATGATGTGCTGGGTGCCCACCCACGTTCCATTGGGTGCCCACCCGCGTGCCATTGGGTGGGCACCCAAGGGGGCATGGGTGGGCACCCAAGAGGTCATGGGTGGCCACCCAGCACGTGACTCCCCGGCAGGGTTGTGATAAGCTCTTCGAGGGTATGTGAATAAGGAGACGTGTTCAAGAGGGGACACAACCGCAAGCGCAGCCCTGTCTCCCGGGGGGAGCGGCGTCTCCCCATACGCCCGCGGGCCGCACCCCCTTTGTAACGCGGC
>JAZQBR010000261.1:0-33982 GCA_045545855.1 Kiritimatiellia bacterium
TTCCGTGCCGCATGTACTGCCTTGAACGCCAAGCAGGCTTCGCGCACCAAGCCCGCCCCCGCCTTCAACTCAATCGCGACAAAATGGAACACGCCGCCATATCTCGGCTCAGCATTCAGCCGTTTCGCCCATGACTTGGCATGATCGTCCACCACCAGCGCCTCAACAACGCCTATTGGCGACCAGGAAGTTATGTTACTAGTATTTTCCACTTTTGCCTCGTTACTTTTGCGGTCGGTTAGCATGTTCAATTCCTCACCGACACTCGATGGCAATCACGCCAACCATCAACTTCATCTATTTCTCCTTTTTGTTTCCTCATGTTCGTGCCTCCTGAAGAGTTAAAGATGGCATTCCATTCACTTCTTACACACTGATTAGTTACCACCCCAAAGAATTCACTACATTCCCAAAGTGTAGATCTGACAATTCCTCCGGAGGAGGCGGTATCGGATTCTCAATGACCACGGGAAATATTTCCGGAAGTCTATTTTCAGGACGCCGCATCCTCTTCTGCCGAGCGACAGCTCGCTTGATTTCCTTCCTCACCCATTCGGAGGCAGCCGCATTACTCGACCAAAACAACAGAAACACATCTGCCTTGGTGTCAATGTAATCGTAGATTTCCTTTTCATAGCGATCACCGGGATTCAAGAACATCTTATCCCAGAATGAATGCTTGGCAAATTCCCTGTCGGAGATTCGCATCCCCTCCACTCGTCTCTTGACCTCATCAAAATCCTTGCTCGAATATGATATGAAATAATTCCTGAAAACCTTTTCATTTGTCTTCGCAGGTTTCTGCGATGGCTTGAAAAGACGATTCACCCTCGTGGTAAATCCTATTTTACCCACTACAATGTCGTCTATGAAAATGAGAAGCTTACCGTTGTGACTGCCAACCTCGGCAGTTTTCGGAACATGCGCCAAAAATTGAACTGTGAAATCTCGCTCCTCCCACACGATGCTCTGTTTATCTTCCTCAAATTCAATCCCAGCTATTTGAAGCTTGAAAGTTATACTGTCATTGAGTTTGGCAGGAAAAGAACACCGCCCCCTTACCTTCGCATGATTTATCGCGTCAACCGAAACAGCTTCCGCTATCGTTCGATCCAGTAACTCCTCCACATTCCCGACAACCTGGACCATCAAATCTTCATTTCGCCTAACCTCCTCCGGAGCCACAACCCCGATACCGACTCGAGAATACTTTGATCCCTTCCGTTTCTTTCCCATCTTTCCTATCAATGCCCCAGCAGCGCCTATTATAACAAGCGCGATTACAACGGGGATTGCAAAAGGTCCAGCCGTTTTCACCAAAGGCCCAGCTGTTTTCACCAATTTCACCGACTGGTTCACGGGGACAGCATAAGCCTCAGTGGAACTGGCAAACAAAATTATCAGCATGACAACCAACGCGCCGCATTGCCTTAGGAATGCTGCCAGACTCCGCCACGCGCGCTTGGCACTAGCGGAAAGCTCATCTCCTTTCATATGCCCAGTATGCATTGCGGCTTCCTCCATCATTGTTAATTTGTTCCAATAATTCATCAATCTGATTCTTGCAACTGTGGGGTTTACCGTGCTCATCTGCCAATTGATACCACATTAACGCATCGTTTAAGCTTACGTTCATCACGCCTGGAACACCCTCTTTGCAATATCTTCCCATCTTCGTCATTGCAGACACTAATCCACCGACTGCTGAATCCACACATAGGGAAATCGCCTTATTCATATTCTTCACAACGAACTCACCGCTTGCATACTCCCTAGAAAGCCAGTGTTGAGCCTCACAATTTCCCGTTTGTACAGACTTCTCCCACCAAGCGATTCCCTCTTTCGGATGTTCTTCGCCCAGATAACCGAATCGACAAAGGCGCCCAGCATGATACATAGCTCGGCCGTCACCTTTTATTGCCGCTCGCTTCATGCTTTCAAACGCCTTCACATACCAACTCTGCGAGATTTCTTGATTCTGAGGGAACCCGCCAGTAGCCGTTCGATAGCAATCCCCAATGCCAAGCATCGCCATATAATTGTCTTTCCCTGCCGCCGCCTCGTACCACGCCTTAGCCTTTGCCCTCTGACTTTCACCAAACCAACCAAGGGACAGCATTGCCCCTATTCTATATTGCAACTCCGGATCGTGCTGATCGGCCTTTAAGAATAAGCTCGTTGCCTTTCGCATGGCTTCTTCAGACTTGACACTCCATGCTTTCCAAAAGGCATCAAGCATACCATCCCATTGCGCGGGAAACACAACACCCTCATTGCGCTTAAACGAATGTGACACTAGTTTCCATGCAGTCGCATAAGATGAACTTACAGAAGGATGCGACAATGTATAGCTGTCCCCATATTGAGAATCGCCACCCAAATTCATCCCGTAACTGACCGTGGGAATAGTCGTTTGATTAGGAGTAACATTGGCTGAAGAATTTGTCTCACTCGTCACGGAAATGCCAGAAGAATTCACACGCAAGTCATGCAACAATTTCTCCTTCTGTTCTGGGACTCGCCAATCAATAATGTCGGCATTTTGAAAGTCAAAATAGAACTCGTCTGTCATCTCATCGTCATTGAACCGAATGAGGATTACACGTTTATTCGCTCTTTTACTTGCGAAGCCGATCTCCTTAATTGCATATTCAGACGCTTGTGATTCGGCGGAAAGAAAGAACAAAAAGGCGACGCGCGTCTGCTTTATGCCCGGGATGACATTTCTCTTGAAGTTTTCTGATCCACATGGGATGTCGCTAAGGTCAATCCAACACCTAAGACCAAGCGTCCGTTCGATTTCCTCCTTTATCGGGAGAACGATGTTCTTGTTCTTCCGACTGTAACTGATGAATATGTCATATTGCGTATTGCTATCAAGCATGGCTGTCTCCTTTCTTTTCAATCAGACCGCTATCACCCATTCATCGATGAAAATTATACTTACACCACATTCCGCATAGTCAGCAGTAGCGTAATAGCCACCACCGTTCTTGCCTTTGACGAGAAACTGCGTGAGAGTGCTGCGGAAAAGGTCAATCTCCTTAGCGAGGAGACGCGAAAGGTGGTCTTTCTCGATGGCGTCATCAGCCTTTATGTCCAATATCTTCTGCGCCGTCTTCTGCGAGGCAAGAAGCGTGGTCGGCATGTCAATGACATGCAGTCTCCCATTCACTGACTTGCAGCAAAAGCCGATCGTACGTGCGGGGCCCATGATCTTGCAGTCCGCAAAGATTCCAAGCTGACCATACAGATGTTCGCCCAGAAACGCTCGCGTATTAGACAGGACCTCAGGATGCTTTTCGACAAAATCCATCGACGGGAGCAAGACATGTATCTCAACGTTCTCCGGATGCGACAAAGCCTCTCTGAGCCAAGGCGCATCCCGCCCACCACACATCGCACTGCCGGGGACGGAGAAGTCCGTCTTCTCTACCGCCTTGGAGAAGGCCATGAGGAAATTGTCCCTATATCCGAGCGCAGTGGAACAGGCAGCGCCAACTACGACCGGCGAATATGAATCCCGAGTCTCGCGAACGTAGTCGCAAATCAGACGTGCTATCTCCGCAAAGTCAGAGTCCACGTCATAGTCAAAGGTCTTTAGCTGTACATTGCTCGACGCAAGAACGGTGTCCTCAAACCCGATTTCGCCACTCTGGATCCGCCCTTGTGCCGCCTCGCCATAGCCGCGTAGGTCATCGATGAGGCGAACATCCTTGTGATGCACGATTATCACGCGTTTGTCGCCAAGCGCCATCGAACACAGCCCAAGTTCAAAAATCACGTTGTCACGAGCCGTCACATACTCGCGTCCATCCTCGCCGTTCTTCCGCATCCTGTCATCGTCTCCGGCAACAATGACCGCGTAGTCGAACGAGGGGATCTTCTTGACCAAGAACGGAAACAGTGCATACGACTTCGAGAGCGAATACTCCTCGCCGTAAATCTTATTGAAGAACTCGTCCCACACAACGGCACTGCACACGACACCATCAAGCCCCCGCGCAATCTCGTGCGCGACATGCTTGTTCTTCCCCGAGGAGAATATTATGACATTCTGACAGCGCATGAATAAGCAATAAATTAGCAATCAGTCATTTCTCATATCCTTCCCTTCAAGGGAATCCGCAACTTCCTTGCAGCTTGCAAATCTTCCTCTCGGGTAAACCACTTCGCGCCGTTTCGAAACGCTCGTGCTATCTTCCCCATATCATCATGGAGCGAACACACGATTACCGGCAATCGGGGAGAGAATCGCTTTAAGGTCGGCAGCAATTGGTAGCCAGAAAGATCCATTCTCTCCGACTCACCGAACCGAAGTCCCAACAGCGCAAAAGCATTGTTCTTCCGTGCCGCATGTACTGCCTTGAACGCCAAGCAGGCTTCGCGCACCAAGCCCGCCCCAGCTTTCAGCTCAATCGCATCAAAATGAAATGCTCCGCCGTACTTCGGCTCTGCGTTCAGCGACCGCGCTCTCGCGACGGCATGATCGTCCACCACCAGCGCCTCAACAACGCCTGTTGGCGACCAATCACACACTTTACACTTTTTTATCATTGAGATATCCTCGCGAACGTTTGTATGTCACACTCGCATCTTTTGAGCCACAAAAATATACGAGTAACTCTTTTTAAGACGCGTTGTTTGTGGGTAGGCAAGTAAACTTGACAGAGCAATGATTGATTGTCTATTATAGTTAAAAGCACAATCTATATCTCCCTGAGAGACGCTACCTTGGGCTTGCAATTCATGCTGGCGCAAAACCATTTCGTTACAAACTGGTTGCCCCATAATCTTAACAACTCTAAAACCATTTTTAGACAGAGCAGAAACGACATCCTTAGGATTTAGAATGTGCAAATGATATGGATCACGATTACTACCATCAGGTTCAAGCCTTTCGTGAATTGCATTAGGGAACGAGAGTAGCAACCAACCATTATTGTCAAGGTGACATGAGAGTTTCTTTATAAATGCAAATGGGAATCTCAAATGCTCTACAGTCTCAAAGCACACAATGCTATTTACGGACGGAACTAAACATGGCCAATCGTCATCAAAATCAAAGCAAAGCGTCTTAATATCATTCTGCGCCAAATACCATGAGTCCATATACGACTTGTTTTTATCGGCCGCAACGACTTCAAGTCCTCTCTCGGATAGCATATGGCTTCCATACCCGTTTGAGCATGCGACATCTAGGACAGACACGCATCCTTTCATTGCCAGGAAATTCCTAGCAAATACATAGCGTCCGCAATGTTCAAGCTTCAACCAAATATCTTGTTTGTCGTTTGCGAAAGGATTACAATATTCGGCATTAATGCTCATAAGCCTAATTCCTTTTTGATGTTTATGATTACTGCTCTATTGCAGTAGTTGCCGTCTGGATTGTTCCTAGAAATGCTGGATATTGTGCGGTCAATATAAATCCTCAATTTGCCGCATAGTTCACCGAAACCTTCTCGACTAGCGGCCTCCCAACATAACGATGCCAATAACACCATGTCGGTCGCGGGCAATTCCTTGTGCATCAGAGCTTCCGCTATATTCTTTAACTTGTCATATTTTGTCGGCCTCTCAATTAGCATATCAACCAAACCACTCTTGAACGCAAGATGCGGCAAATTGGATTTACGAGCCACCTCTGCTAGCTCATTTGCCATGTCAATCACCTTGCCGCTATCTTCATTGGTTCGAACACAGAGAAGAATAGCCTCAAAACAAGCATCACCTAGCACCCACAAATCATCACATCTCCGCGCAAACTCCGCAACCATTTCGTGAAGCTCAAGCGCCTGGGACAACTTGCCAGTTTCTTTATACCAAAACGCTCGAACACTTTTTAAATGCATAGACATCCAACTTGATTTATCGGCCACCCCTGAAGTCATATTGATTCGCTCAGCCTGACTTAGATATATATCCGCCTGATTTGGCAGCCCCAACATCAAATAATTCATGGAAATCCAGGACAGGCAATAGCACTCTGCGATGGATCCCATGCCACTCAAATGCTCAAATAGAACATGCCCATATTGAATTCCAAGACCGAATCGCTCATTGTCATAACAAGCGACAAGTGCTTCAATTAAGAGCATTTGATTTCGTATGGATAGGTGATCATACCCCCATAACTCCGTCACGTCACTTTGAATAACTTCGGAAAACAGCGACAATGATGGTTCAAGCTCGCCAGTAGACAAAAGCGTCCTTGCTTTCATAAGCTTCATCATAAGCTTATCAGCAGGTGTGTCATCTTCGCTTTCAGATAACGCATCCAACAGCGTAGACATTTTTGTCGTGTCTGAGAAATGGCTATTCCAAACAATGCCAAGCAACGCTCGTTTTTTGAATGAGCGGTTGCCTTTTTCTTCAGCAAACGTTATGAGTTCATTTAAATATGATATTGATTCTCTTCTTTTACCAATCAAGTCGCTTGAAATACTAATAAGATAAAGCGATTCAAGAACATCGTCAGCCGATCCATTTTCTTTTATAATCTGAATATGCGACGAGATTATATTTTCAACATATATGTGATCTCCTGAATCAAATGCTATAGATGCTTCAAGCAATGGAAGAGCCACGTTCATAACATACATGGGTTGATAATTCGAGAGCCTTGCATTGCATATTTCCATGCACTTACTTATAGTTTCCGTCGCAAGTACAGACATATTTTTTGTCTTCGATAAAACCTTGGCAATCTCGCAAAGGCGAAGCAAATATGAATCATCTTGCATCAGATCATTAACTCTTGTATGCGCTTGAGCTGCCTTCTGATAGTCGAGCAAGCGTAAAAGATCTGAATTGCAAATCGAACCATCCCTATACATCCCATAAGAAGCATTAGCCAGCCGAACAGCCCCTTCCCCAGTTGAAACTGAATATACATCTGCAGAAAGGTGTTCATCTGATAGCCAGTCACGAAAAGACTCATGAAACAACGATATGCAGTCGTTCCCTAGCAAATCTTTCTCCTCTGTAATAAAGCTTCGAAACCTGCGCATAAAAGTGGCCAACTGAAACGTACTCCAGCCTAGTGCAGATTTGAAGAGCGACGTTGTTATAGAAGTCCCCGCAGCGACAAGCACTGCAAACGCCATGTAAAATTTACTAAATTCATCTTCGGAAACAACCCTACTCATCCATTGAAAGTATATGGAATGTATGCTTTCGGGGATGATATTGTCATCATTAATTTTGATGCCTCCGCTTTGAATTGCATTAACTATAATGTCTGCAAGCAAAAAAGAACCGCCACATATTGTTGATATCTTATTGACTATCAACGAGCAATCTTCCATCATAGACAATTGATTTCGCAAGAACTCGCATATATCGTCATTAACATTTTTATCGTGCATTCTTATGTTAATCGATGGCGCTCCCTTATAATGCCGCAGCACTGTGATATCGTTTCTGGTAGATATTAAGAAATGGACAAATCTTGGCAGATACTGTGATTTCTCGGAGATTAGCTTGGCAAGAGGATTACTTCCATTCATTGTCGCCTCATCCGCACCATCTATTATAATCAATGCAGGAGCTCGATTATTGTCATCAATCTCAAAAATCATTGGTTCAACGATGATTGCATCGAACAACTCGACATCGCTCAGCCCTTCCAAACTAATAAGGTTTGCACTTAAAATCCAAAGAAGATGTTTTCGGAAAGCAGGAAGGCAAGATGCAATTTGGAAGGCAAGATTTCTCAAAACCCTTGACACAGGATAGCTTTGCCGACGATCCCATTCAAGAGGGATAAAACAGATGACATTGGGCGAGTATTTACTATAATGTGCGCAGAAAAAACTTTTCCCAGCACCAGGGAATCCAAGTAATAGCAAATTCCCTGGCTTTGAAGGGGAGTTTATGAGGCCTTCAATCTCATGCTCTATCCAAGTTCGATTCACAAATGGCTTTCCCTGCCATTTTATTGTCTTACCTCTAAGAATGTCAGGCATCAACATGGCCTGAAGCGCATTCATTTGCTGCTCGTATTGCTCATCTTGTACATGCTCTATGGTATCAAGTAAATCTGCAATTTTATTATTGTACCAACCGTCATCATACAGCAAGTTCTTCCAGTCACTAAAGTCAAAATACTGTATTCCATTTATAATAGTTGGAATCTTATTGTCGATTCCCTTTTCCATCAGTATCGGTCTGATAATCTTACGATTACATGCAACAGAAATAGCAATTTCGTCATGGCATACACTTTCTTCTCTCAAAGAGTGTGACGATAAAAACACCAGGACAGCCTGACTTTTAATAATACCATCAGCTATCTCATTGCGCCAATCCGATCCCGATTTTAAGACTGCCGTATCTAGCCAAACATCATGCCCCCTACTATTAAGATCCGATTTCATTTTTTCAACAAAATCGGAGCAGTCCCTGCCGTAACTGATGAATATCTTCATTGAAGACTCCGATTACGCAGCGCCCCAGACTGAGCAAATGGCATATGCCAACTTATATGTCTTTACTTTCTGCAAGTTTTTCTTATTTCCTTAAGCTATCCTGAAAACGCATAATGTAATAAGGAACGCCATAAACCACTTCGTCATCATTGCCTACCATTTTTCCAATGGTGTAGAACAAGTTTGGATGTGGTGCGTCTAGATTGGTGTAAGCTGCCAAGTCTTTGGACAATCTTCTAAGCCCCATCAACTCACGCCTCGTTTGACGAGACCAAACTTTGCGCAAAACACCAACGCCATCAGCAAACATATCTAGCCTCTTAGCAAAGTTAGATACCGTAGCTAAAAGTTTAGTTTCCGCATCCTTATGGCCATATGCAACGATTACGTTCTCCGAGAACTCGCGCAGCTGTGTCTGGATATCGGCATGTAGAACTTTAATGCACTCCACATATTTTGATGCATCCCAAAGGGCAAATACACAATGGTTTAATGCCAACAACTTGGCATTGTCTGAAAAATCCTTCTCAGAAGGACACCCATTACATTTGGCGACGGATAGTTCCCATTGAACATGGAGTTCGTCGGCATACAGCTTAAACAGTTTGGAATAGGAACTTAACTGCTCAAAACTTAGTATATCGAGAAAGACATCCATTCGGAACAATTTCTCCGTCGGGATCAAAGCTGCGTGACGATTCGCAAGGATTCTCTGATTAGCCTTTATCTGCTTGGCTCTCAATCCCGGACCCATCTGCGCTTTTACACTTTCTAAGACATTTAAATCATTCTCTGGGTCCCAAGTCCTAATGCCACGCACATAGTGGAATGCCATCCAGCGCAAGTGTTCGGCATCTGCAAGATTGTTTTGAACGTTTCTATTGCCCTCCATCACGCAATCCCACTTCGCGCGAACGCTTTCCACACTAGAAATATCATCATCCCCAGTGGCAAGTCGCCACAAGTTCTTCACCCCCATCGCGCTCGCACGGCTAGATTCACGATCAAAGAAAGAGGCGTTGCGCCACGCCGCATACACATCTTTTCCTCCAGCCCACCGCGCATTCATCTGTCGCGCAACGTGATCAATATCAAGATTGACGATACTCTGATATGAATACACTTCCCTGTCTGCCCCGAAAGGCGTAAAATCAAGACTCTTCCCATTTCCCCAAAGTGGGAAATCTGCATAATTCTCTGGATGACGAACGCGAACGAAAAGAACATTCGGCAATACCTTAAGCCGCGAGATATCGCCAGCCTCTCGGTAATGCCTTACGATAAAATTGGCAACAGAAAGATTTACGTCATCGTTACCGGTAGTTACCACAATTCTCGTATAACTGGCCTTAGAAATCTCACCCTCAAGCCAATCAAAGAAATCTTTTGTCTGCACATCCAGATTCTTAAAATCCAAACCATAAGTCAACTTCACATCTGGGCAACGGACTTCATACCCGTCAAATGCGACTTGGTTTTTATCAACAATAACGGCAGAGAATCTGGCTCCGGGCGCTTGGAAATCGCAAATCATCCTATTGATAAGCATGCGCCCCTGAGAACCAAAACCAATCTGAAGCAATTTGAATGTAAAACATCCATCAGGTGAATCCGATACAACCTTCCCTTCTTTGCATGTTACACCCGGAGATAGAAGCATGGGATGATCGCGAAGAAGTATATCTGCAGCGAGGGAGGTCTCTCTGACAATATGTACATTCAGTCTTTTCCTAATATCGTCACGATCAGCCCACCTAAACAGCCAAGAATCATCCGCTTCATCGTCTATGCTGACATATACTTCTGGTTCACCTTCGGCAAATGTTGCCAGTCTCGAAGCCCATTCCACGTTACGGCTCCCGAAAGGAGAAAGAAAAAAGTGCTTCTTTACACGGCGAGCCACCATACGCAATGTGCCCCTTCCCTCTGGGACCCAGAGGAATCCATCGTCAGAAAGCCCGTCAAGCATACCAGCATCTGCAGACGACAAATCTGCTATTACAAATATACATTTCTCATGCTTTTCGCTACGAAGACTCCTCGCCAAAGCCTTTGCCTCTGGTGACACTCCCCAGAAAATATTATCCGGTCTGCGCGAAAAACGCAGGAGAATCGTGTTCACTGCAGCTTTGCTGACAAATCCGATGATTACATAGCCACCGAAAAATGCCAAAAGAGCATGAAAGATGTAGTAAAGTCCAAATGCGATTTCACTAGGCAATTGAGTAGTATCCGCAATGTCTTTCTGCTTGTCAAGAACGCCAAAAATGCAATCAACGATTTGCTCTGGTCGAAGCCAACGTCCCTCATGAAATTGAACCGCCTTGAGACTTGCCAGCCATTCATACAACAATGAACCTGCGACCACAAAAAGCACCAATGCAAGGGCCTTTGCACCACCACTACGCGAAAATCCATAGAGCCAACTCGCCAACCAGCCAGCACCCAGCACAAGCGCAAAACTCGCGTAGAAGGCATCGTAATACCGCGAATAATTCTCCAGTTTGCATGGTGCAAGCCAAATGGCAAAACCCATAAACACCCATATAACGAACAGCCAGAACCGACGAATTGGCAGGCTAACAAAGAGCCCCACGACGAACACAACCGCCCAATAAAGGATAAGAGAGGGAATCACTTTGCGCGCAAAGATTACCCAGCCATCCAAATCGCTACCAGCCAGTACCCAAGACTTAGTCCCTATATAACGAATCCCAGCCTCACAGTTGTCCGGTGACAGAAATACATAACCGACAACAAGCAGTGCAACCTGGAAAAGGAATGAGCAACGACACGTGAATGTCGCCAAGCCCTGCCAACCCGACCTAAGACTTCCTGATTTCATAGCCCATCTCCTTCAACTTTGCGATGACAGCTTCGGCCGTTGCATAGTCATAAGCCCTTTCCTCCGCAGACAACTGGTCGTACGGGACAAGGCATGGCGTTTGTTTCATTGCATCATTACGCATCTGTCCATATGTCCAGCCATCTGCACGCCGGGCTTCCATCCACGCCGCATGTACAGCTCTTGCCATATCTTCAGTTACCATAATCAAATGCTCCTTTTACTTGTTTCATGCCGCTATCCCCAACCAGTGCAGATTAAATCAACTTTCGCTGACCAGTCTTCAGGAATTCTACGACATCCCTGATTCTGCGCTTTTGAGAATCGGCCATTTGCAAACTAAAAACCCTATCTAGCGATATCCATTTATACTGGCTTGACTCATCATCCAGTACAACCGCTCCTTGGGCCATGCCATAGTACAAAATGGTGAATTCTTGGCGCACTTCTCCATCTGAATATCCAATCTTAATATTTGGGTCCGTATATGTTCCCACGATGTCTTGAATTTTGACATCAAGGCCACATTCTTCCTTAACCTCCCGAAGCGCACAATTGGTCAAGCTTTCTCCAAACTCCATTGTACCGCCAGGCATTGTCCACATACCATTATCTCTGCGATGCAACATCAATATTTCATTTCTTTCATTGAAAATCGCAACTGCGGCTGCTGGCTTTATGGAATTCGCTAACGGCGCATTATCTTTATGATAATAATCCGTTCTCACCGTCTTCATTTTCGCATTGCACCAAAGCAATTGTTCTTCATTTAAGCCAACGATTCGTTTATCATTTACAGAGGGCACCTTTATAAACAATATTTTTGTTCCAGCTTTAACTCGTTGTGCATATTCAGTTCCAGGCACTATTGCATAAAAGTCTCCAGTTTTAAACTCATAGGTTTCACCAGTCTTGACATCTAAATACTCAGTCCACCCGCATATCACATACTGATATTCAGTTGCAACACTATGGGTGTGCGCGGGCTCACTCTGATACTCTTGGTAGCAGGAAAGGCCGATTTCCACACGCACATCCTTTATAAACTCTATTGCTTGCGGCCTAGACAAGTCACCTACATAGTATTGTCTTGTCGCGTTTTGCAACGCATTCCTCATGTCTGTACTACAAATCTTAACGATCTGTCCCATTTGATTCTCCTTTCACAAGAAATACAATTTCAAATACGGAACAACACCAGTCACCAACTCTTCAATTGAAGAAATGCATGATTGATACTGCATCTGTTCCGCATACTTGACAGACTCTGTACATGCGTGTAGGATAGGTTTGCCATGCAGCCTACAATCGCAGGCAGACAACAACGCATTGCTCATAATAATCCCCCAACTCTGATTGATCTTCGCATACACACTTCTTGCACGATTACCAAAGTCCATTGCTTCATCATAGTTCCCCATCTTGTAATTAACATTAGCTATTCCCAAATTAGCATGGCCAAGCCATCCTGGCATGCAATTTTCAGAAGCAAATTTCAGAAGACGTCCGTAGTCATCCATAGCCTTGTCATCAAATCCGATACAAGTGTGCACGTTCCCAAGTGCCCCAACGAGATATGCCTCATACCGCCCTACGATCTCCCCTGTTGCTGGCATATTGTCGAGAACAATCTTCTCCGCTCTTTCATATTCGCCAACATGACAATAATAGTCTGCCTCCTTACGTGCATTGCGCTTGAGGAAATCAACAAGAGAATGCCTGGCGGCAAAAGCAATCGACTTGTCGAGCCATTGCTTAGCGAATTTCCAATCTCCATGCAATACGCCCAAGTTCCCACCGATCAAAAAAAGCAATTCATTATAAGCAAGCGGGAACCTATCACTCAATTTTGTACAGAGATCCTTCGCCTGCGAGATTAACGCTCCAACTGGTGTATAAAACATCGCATGATGGATACGACGAACGCTTAACATAGACAGAAATTCGTCTTGAGCGACCTCTGAATTGCATCCCATTAGATATTTGTCGGCTATAGTAACCGCCTTGCTATAATCACCAGACAGATGGACCATATCTATGTATATTGCTATCATGTTCCTGTCAAAATTTGAAATGCCATATGCCTCATCCGCACAATCAAATATCCAAAGTAGGAACCTCGTATTCCCATCTCTCTGCAATTTTCGCATAAATGCATTGCGACTTGTCGAAGTCCAGAAGTTGTCCAAAAGAACGGCATTGTCCCAATGCGATGGGAATTCTTGCCAAACCATCCAATATGGGTCTAATTCTTCTTTGTGGGACACCAAGAAATTTTCTAGTTCCGAATATTGACCTGAAATCGCATAATATGTACCTATATGACGCTTAATATACTCAAGCAAATTTTGATCTTCAAACATACCTCCAGTTTGGGACATATCAACACATTCCCTACAATAGCGAGCCAAACTCAAAGCACCCACTTTGTAATCGACATAATAATCATAACTCTGATTGACATCTACAAACCAATCTCTAACTGACTTATGTGAGAATCCTATCAACTTTAAACCATCTTGTTCATAATGGCAGATCCAAGAAGCGACCTTATCAATAAGTTTCAAATACTTATACCGAGTGTATCCACATGCAAGTCGGACTAGTTCTTCAGGAATGATCTCAGCAACGGAAATCATCTCCAACATTTTCCGAACTTCACCAAACTCGCTCGGTGATGCAAATATCCGATCCATCGACAATCTGTAATAGGCTCCGAGACCACAAGGCAGAACATTAATGTCTTTTATGTCAACCGCTCCCGCCAAGATATCGGAAACCAATAGTTCCGCATACAGCATGACCCCTGAACTAAGTTCTGATACCTTGCTGATAAGCTCCAACTTATTGGTGACAAACCGTAATTTATCGGCAAGGGATTCAACAACAAATGCCTTAACATCATCATATCCATTGGGGATATCTTCTACAATGTCAATCGTCTTGTACCCTTCAAAATATTTGCAAACATTATAATCTGGGCGGGTTGTAAAAACAAATTTTATCCAATGTGGTAGATGCGAAACGCATTTCGCAAGCACTCGAGCGAGATAACAGTCTCCGTCTTTTGTAGCCTCGTCAAGACCATCAACTACAATGACGCCGACTCCTCGCTGCCCATCAACAACAGCAGAAAGAGGATACGTCAGTAAATAATCAAATAGTTCTTCCGCGCTTTTCCCTTCAAGCCGCGATTCATCTTCAAGCTGTCGCAATAACAATCTTCTATAATCAGGAAGCTTCGTGGCAAGTCTAAAAGCTATCGTCTTCACAAGGGCAGACGGATTCACAGTGTTTTCTCTGCCCCATTCACATAAAAGACAACAATAGACATTCGGATTGTAATGCGAGTAATTGACGCTAAACGCACTCTTGCCACTACCCGGCTTCCCATATAAAATGCAAACTGATGCCTTGGGATCATTAAGCAGAATCTCTACCTCGTCCCTTAGCCAACGCCTACCGCAATACTTTTTCGAAAGCAATCTATGCTCTTTTCCCGAATAAAGGCAAGGCGACAACTTTGCTTTTAAGATACTAATATCTCCTATCAATTCCGAAGATTCTGTAGATTCAATTGCAGAACACAGCTCTGCAAGTTTTTCCTTGTACCATTGTGCAAATTGATTGTCTGACGTTTTCCAAATTTCATACCAATTACTCATGTCAAGCCATTGGACACCTGCCAGAGTTACAGGCGGGCGCACATGTGCTTCAGGCTCCAAGAGAACGGTTTTTACGTCAGCACCTTTCACACATACAGCGATTTTCAACTCATCAAGGCAAACTCCGGGATCCCGCGTTGAATGTTCAGACAAGAACGCTATTATGCGAGATGATTTCAATATACCGCTGAGTATGCTTTCGCGCCAGTAATCGCCAGCTTTAATCTCACTCTCATCAATCCAGACATGGTGCCCACGCTTTTCTAAATCTTGTTTTATTCTTTCTACTATCTGGCGATTCTTATCATGCCCATAACTGAAGAAAATATCAATGCCATTCGCTTTATTCTCGCGGGAACCCATGTCTTTCACTTGAATGTTGCAAAAAGTTCTATCGCAGTCCTCACATACAAAAACATTCCTCTTCTTGCTATAATAAACATTGCAAGAATGACAATACAGGCAAACATCTATTTGCCCTATTACATCAGGTTCTATATTTTCAATCGCCATATTAATGAGTCTATTTCCTTTGCATGAAAGTCATGAAGTTGCCGGCAAGTAAGGCGAGGTGGAGGATGCCGACCTGCTTGGCATGGTGTTCAAGCTGATGTTTCATGGTATTCTTTCCTACATCGTGAATTAATTGTCTTCATCTATATCGTAATCTTCCTCTTCACCGTCCGAGTCGCCGTAGACCTCGCCAGTGAAGGAACCGTGAATCTCGTACCCGCCGCCGTTGTTGGTGACATTGCCGCTCATTGAGCCGTGACACTCGAAGAAATCTCCTTCTGCGATCTCGACATTGCCAGAACAAGAGCCGCGGCAGACCAAGGTGGCGTTCTCGCAGATTTTCGCATTGCCGGTCATTGAGCCACCGATTGTGAGCGTCTTTCCAGACGGCACACGCACATTGTCCGTGCATGACGAGGAGATGCGCCCTGTACGCTTGTAATCAAGACGCCGCGTCCCGACGGAGTTGTTGATGCTTACATTTCCGGATGACGACACAGAGACGCCTGTCTGGACAGAAACCCCAGCAACCACAGATGCCGAACATACATTCACGCGCACAGACCTGCCAGAGGCGAATACGTTGTTTCCCGAGACGACAACCGTACCGCCCTCCGCCGCCGCATCAATCTGCATCATGTTCAACGCCGCCAATTTGTTTGATTTCTTTGCCATCGTCTTCTTCTCGCCCCCTTACTCAAAATAGTTTTTGGAGAGCCAGTTCGGATCGAGGAACTGGCGGGAATCACACGTCTCAGCCTTAATCTGGCCTTGCGAGAGAAAAACAGCGCGGTCGATCCACGCGAGGAGGTCAAGCCGATGCTCGACCATCACAATCGCGCGTTTCGCGTCCTCCTTAGCAAAGCGGCGAATGCGCTCAATGATGTCCTGCGCGGACTTGGGCGACAATCCTGCTGACGGCTCGTCAAGAAGATAGAGCCGCTGCGGACGCATGAACACCATCGCAAGAGCAAACGCCTGACACTGGCCACCCGAGAGCGAGCCTGCTCGCTGTCCAAGCTTCGGTAAGAGGAAGTCAAAGAGCGCAAGCATCTCGTCACACGCTGCGGCGTATGCCGTCTTCGGAAGCGACATCCCGGCGAGCTGCAAGTTCTCCTCGACGGTCTGTCCGGGGAAGATGTTGTCCGTCTGGCGCAGATAACCGAGCCCAAGGCGCACACGCTCCTCGACGGACTTGCCCGCCAAAGATTCGCCGCCGAACACGACATCTCCCGCCGTGAGCGGCAACGCGCCGACCGTTGCCTTGAGAAGCGTCGATTTTCCGCAGCCGTTCGGCCCTGCAATCAGAACCGTCTCGCCTTCCTTGACGGAAAGGTTCACGTCATCGAGTACAGGGCGATCCCTGTATCCGCAGGAGATGTGTTCTATCGCGAGAAGTTCACTCATCTCACATATCCTCCATAGAGAGGCCGATGAACTCTGGATTTGCTGTATGCGGTAAGTTAATGGCGGCACGGCAGACGGAGAACTTCTCCTTAAGCACTCCCAAGTCGATTCTCTTCAGATCTCGCTTGATTTCAAAAACACGGCAACTGCCGTCCAGCTCGTTTTGCGCTATGAGATCGATTTCGCTTTCTCCTTTTCGATCCCACCAATTGCCGATGCGCGACCATTCCCCCGACTCCTCCAGCTTCTTGCGGATATAGCTTTCAAGCGCAAATCCGCTGAAGGCCGGATAGTCGCGCTTTACGAACTTGCGCAGCATCGCAAAGTTCTTCATCTGCACCAGACCGTCGTACTTGAAAATGAACCGGAACCAGAACCTGTAGAACGGATCGTCAATCTGATAGCGCACCAGTCTGGTAGTTTTTGCACCGAACGGCATTCGCTTCGAGACGAGATGGTAATCCTCCTCTAGCCGCGTAAGGTGTCCGCCAACGTGACGTCCAACGGCCTGCTCGATCTCGTTGCGCGTCGTTATGCCACGCGCTATGGCCGACAGAATCGAGAAATAGACGGCGTAATCGCGTCCGAACTCGTCACCCAGAAGTATGCGTCCCTCTTCAAGGAAAAACGAGTCCTCAGAAACCGCAACAGAGAGCATCTTGTCGAAGTCCAACGCCCCAGCGTCCATCAACAACGCCACATATTTGGCAACGCCGCCCGTAAACGACCAAAGGGCCAGCAAGTCTTCGGGCGCGTAATCGCGCTTGTAATGCCGCAAGATCGACTTAAGGACAGAAACGGAAAACGGCTCAATGCGCATAAACGCCGTCTGGCGTCCGTACAGCGGTTCTTTGCGGTCAAGGAAAATCTTGCTGACAAGCGTATTTATCGATCCGCAAACAACCAGATTCATCCGTATGCCATTATATTCGCGATCCCACAGTCCCTGCAACATGCTAAAGGCAGACGGATTGACACGATAGAAGTCCTGGAACTCGTCGATGAACACGGTAACCGCCTGCGTCTTGGCCGCCTTGAACATCTCGCAGAAGAATCCGCCAAGCGTGCGAACCTCGCCGGAAACGGAATCAGGCAGGAAGCGATTGAACTCCTCGATGAAGTCCACGACAAGGTCAGTCTCGCTCTTACGAGACACGAAGAGATACACGAAGTCCTGGTCTTCCAGCGCTCGCTTGACCAGTTCCGTCTTGCCGACGCGCCTCCTCCCGGTGACGACAGTAAACTGCGCTTCCGCGAGACTCTTCTCGCGGATTTTCCTCAATGCGGCGATTTTTTCTTCCCTGTCGAAAAACTTCATACTGACTTTTCCTTTGGCATGCCAACATTTTTGTTAGTGAATATTATACCACAATTCCAGCAACGGCGGCGTCGGAAACAGCGGTGTCGGGGAAAAGGGTGACCCACTCCCAAGTAGCTGCAAGAACAGGTCCATCTTTAATCGTCGGACTCCAATGCGGTTTCAAGGATGACGTGCAGCTTCTCGCCGTGCTGCTGGACCCACTCCTTGGCCTCCTGCGCAGTCTCCTTGATGTTGGCAAAGCGCTCCTTGTAGTTGCTCCAGTCGATATTGGCCGTTACGCAGACATATCCGATAGCGCCAACGATGCCGAGGAACAGGAGGAACTTGAATGTCTTGCTGACGAACTTGAGCAGGGCAAACATGATCAGAAGAACCACGCCCACGACCTTCAGCTCGTCCGCACGGGAAGTCTTTAGCCAATCCACGAAAGCCGCGAAACCCTCCTGAACGGCGTTGCCCGGCTTCGACTCGGGAATCTCGACACCGCCCTCGATAGGCGGACGGCTTGAATCGCGTCCGCCGACGAGCAGCACGAACGCCCGCGAGGAAATCTTCGGATCGTTCACGATGCGTCCGGCGACGCCGTCGTGGATCTGGTCGTTGAACTTCTTGGAGAACTTGACCGACACCCTGAATCCGCCTTCGTCGGACTCAATGGCATCCACTTTCCCCACGTATGCGTCGTACCAGACGACTTTTGCCCCGACCTGGAGGTCTTGGCTGTCCTTCGTGACGAAGTAGCAGTTCTTCTCGCCGCAACCGGCAAGAAGCAACATCATCGCCGCCGCGAGTCCGAACATGACTCTTCCTGCAAACTTTTTCATGACTTGTTCCTTTCTTCTGAGTTGTTGTCACGCGCACATATTACCATTTTTGCCGCGCAATTTTCCGTTCTAAATCGATGCACTTTCATGACACGAAGCCATCCGTTACTCTTCATATCGTCCATTCTCATGAAAACACCTCCCCGCCAACGAAATGCCCAAGCGTGTCGCCGGTCTGCGGATCGCACACAAAAACATCGAGCCACCAGCTACCCTTGCCGGAAACCTTAGAAGCGTCAAGTGGGATGCTGCACGCCCGGGCAATGCCGGCCTCCTTTACCGGCAAAATCAATCCACCGATGCAAACGCTGGCTCCATCAGCCGGCTCGTCAAAGACGTATTTGTTGAATCGCGCATAGCAAACGACAGCCACGTCAGAGCCAACGAGGGATGAATCCTTAGCCAGAACCGTCACCGTCGCCTTTGAACGTGAGGAACAGACGTTCAGTATCCGGGCCGCGCTCATTTCAACTTCCATTGGCGTAGGCACCACGTGCTGAATCGATGAGGGACTCACTGTGCTTGAACCATCATCATTCTTGCAGTCCGTACCCAAAACGACCTGATGACCCTTGCTCATGGCCGTTTCGGCGTACACATACTGTTTGTCGGCCCATCCGTAAATGACAGGATCTTCTCCAGTGGCTGTACGGAGCATTGGCACCTCTACGCCCACGCAGGCATGGCGGGGGACCGTGAACAAGGCGTTCTCAATGCCGACATGACGAAGAAGCTCCATATAGAGGATCGATGTGTCTTCACAATCGCCAGCGCCGTTGGCAAGCGTCTCAGACGGGAAGCGAGGCCAATCGCTCCGCTTGTTCGAGGGATCATGGCGATAATCCATGCCGCTCTGCACAAAATAGAGCAGAAACTCCGCCAGCCGGCGCTTATTGTCGTCAGATGGAGCTACCGTGTCATCGAAAAGCTGCTTCAACTTCAGGGCGACATCCCGCACATACTCGCGATACGGATCATTAATCCCGTATTCCGCATAAACACGGCCGTCGAAATTGTCTCCTCCAACGGCCCGTTCATCCCATGTCATAAAGGTACGAACAAACTCCTGATTGTCATTGTCGTCCGCAAATCCGACACGGAACTCAAACTTATGGCTCTCGAACGTCCATTTGCAGACCTCTGCTCCGTCATTCTTCTCATCCAATGCAAGATTCTTTACATAGGACAATACCGGCGTCTCGTTCCAGTCCCCTGTAGCCAAGCCCTGCATATCTTCTTTCGTCCGAGGTGCGCTCATCCAAGTTGTCCGCAGCGATGGCGGCACAGGCGGTTGAACAATAGGTGGAACGACCGCCGTCCCCTTGATGCGGTCTTCAAACGAATCCAGCAGCGCCAATGTGGCTTCAAGATCCATCGAAAGCGCTTCCTGGGTGAAGGCGTCGACATTATAGGCAATGCCTGAAAGGAGACGCAGGTAGGCAACGAACGACGGAGCGTCGTGAATCTTTTTGAGAGCCTCCGCCATCGCCCGGACCATCTTGATGACAGATGGCATGATGTCGCCGCCATTACTGTCAACCGCCCCAGTAAAGACATCCTTGAGTATGGGATATGCCGTCTCTCCGCTGTTGATCGGCTCAATGACCCACATGATCGCCTGGGCCACCGCATCAGGGCTATCCTTCGTAAAGAATATGGGGCAGGTCGCAAAGAACGGAAGATCGGGCAACAGTCGCTTGAACGCCGCCGTGAAAAGATGGGTGGCGACGGGCGAGAACCCACAGTCAGGACTCGTCGTCCACTTTCCTACAAGTGTCGACTGCGTGTAAGCGCCGATAACCTTGGGGTCGATTCCCGCAGGGCACAGCGCAAATCCGGCATAACGCACAGAATACTCGAATTCGACAGGATCGGCAAGCCCGTACTTCCTGCCATTGAAGCTGCAAAAACCAGCAATCGAAACCGAAGCAGAACGATAACGATTACGCTTCAACGGCAACTTGAATTCAACCAAATGGTCGTGCAGTGCAACAGCTGTAGGCGCACAAACAGGCTCAACCTCCCATGATAAGGTCTTGATCGGCAATTCCTTGTCGTTGCCGTCGCCATTCCACATCTTCGCCAGAATCCGGTGCTTCGTTTCGCCGCCCTGCTTGACAGTAACCAATCGATCAATCGTGTATGTCTCACCATCGTATGCGGCGGTCATCACATTTGCATGTGCGAGATCCGTTTTCAGGCCCTTGATGAATGACTCTGTCCTATTCTCGTCCTTAATCCACAGCAGATGCGATTCGTTCTTTATGGAGTCATCATTCTCCACCTTGCCAAACACAAGGCGCTGCCCGTCGGCAGTACGGATAATGTCATATCCGTCCATTTCAGGGAGCGTGGAAAGGTCTATCTTGCCAGCCATCACAGAGTCGCGTTCCTGCACCATGAACGCATCCTGCTCGTCGCGCCATTTGTCGAAAATCCATGTTTCGGTTTCCCTTGTCTGGATGCTGCCGACACGTGCCGACCCTGCGTCGATCCCAAAGTTGTTCCAAACAACCGCCTTAATTGGCGTACCCTGCGGAATGAACCGGATGACACTCCTAAGATGCGCATTGCGAAGCGGGACAGCCGTATTATTCGGCAATAGCGGGATGCTCCCCGGCAGAAATTCCGAAGCGGTGTTGGGGCATTCAAGAATGCGGATGAAAATAGGTTCTCCACCAGCCAGATTCAGGCGTATTGCCATGCAACTCTCACCCGTCAACTCTGGGAAATACAACACAGCCCCGACATCGGACGACTGGCTGCGCTCCAGTTCCGCATCGCTACCGTCCAAGGAAGAGACAACGGCCAGACGATCCGAGAGATGCTGCAAGACATCCTGAGGCGGCGGGTTCTCCGTATCCTTCAAAAGCTCTTTCTTTATCTGTTCCTTGTAATCAGCGCAGAATCCATGTCCGACCCCCTTGCGGTAAAGCAATACGTTCAACCGATTCAACATACACCATTTCACCACCCACTTGCAGACATCTTCTGGCGTAGCGACAAAATTGGTGTGAATGGACAACTTCCATCCCTTTTCCGCAGGACGATTCCGGAGGACTATAAGATTCTTGTGGTTGAAATCATCTTCTATGCCATCAAATAGCCTCTTTATGAACTTGTCCGAACCAATCTTGTGAAGCCTGCATGTCGCAAAGACAAATTGAGGCACGATATCTTCGCTGGCATACAGAAGACGCAACTTGTCGATGATGAATACCAAATGTGCGCGGACTTCGACATCCAGCTCCGTCATGTCGTCAAACAACAGAAGATCGGTCTCTTGCACAAAGCGACGCTGACTTGGCGAGACAGTATCGTTGACACGTCCCGGCGAGTCGAACAAGTGTTGTTCAATTGCGCTTGGCGTTCCCACATAGATGCAGGGCAGTCCACGATGCGTCTCGTCCAGTTCCCACGGCGAGGCCGTCAACTGGAAGCATTGTACATAATTCTGCAACAGCAAGGATTGCAAGCGAACATTTATCTTGCCGACGACAAGCTCGGAGAGACGCTGGCTGTTAGTCACAAAAATCACATTCTGTCCACGCACAAGTGCGCCATACAATGCTGCGGCAATGAACGATTCCGTGCGCCCGCTGCCAATGTCACCTTGAAGTATGATGTCTGGGCTGTAGCAATGAAGCGAGTCCACTCCATGCTCGGTGAGTTTCTTGACTCCGGCGACACGGTCGCAATAGGCATCCTTCAATCTCCGATAGAACAGACTCTGGTCGGTTGTCGGATTGATGTCCCCCATTAGGAGAGCAAGCTCGGTGTTATTCTCGTCAATGGATGCGACATCGTGTCCGACCAAGGGTTCGACTTCGCCGACCTGAATACCGACGACCGCTTCCTTTATGTGCTTACGCAAGGTGTCCACCCATCTGGGGTAACCCTCGGAATCTTCTTCCTCTTCTTCTTTCTTGCCAAAGAAGAAGTCCCAGAGGCGACGATACCACGGCTTCTTCTCAACCGGTGTCTCAGGCTCGTCGCCCGTCTTCACCTCTTCGGATGGAACCGACTTCTTGAAAATCTCCCAGATGGAAAAGCAAATTGTCGAAAGCGGGAAAAGCGTCGCCAGTAAAATGAGACGTAGCGTCCCTGCTTGAACTAGAGGCACCGATTTAAGCCAATCTACGCGGCGAATAAGAGCATGAACGTCTGTAAGCAACGACAAAACGCCAAGCGCGGCAAGGAACGTCCCGAGGCCAAACCAGAATTTACGACGCTTCAACACCATGTTTGGACGTGGCGCAGTCTTGCCTCCGAACAATACCAAGAGCAAGATAATACCCAGCGGAACGAAACAGAGCAAATTGAGCAAGAAGATCAGTGAGCCTCGACCACGTATGCTCGGCAAAAAGGTAGCCGCCAACGGCAAAAGCCAAAGGAGGGAACCAACAACCATGATTGTCTTGGATATCTCCAGACTGTCCTGGCCAATGTCCTTGTTGCCCACACCCGACCGCCCCATCAAATTGACAAGGGCAACGGTACCGATAACGCCAACGCCGAACGAAACCGCGAAGGCAATCACTGCAACCGTGCGTCCTGGATGAACGATAAGGTCTATCCATGAACGGAAATCGGAAAACGCCACGATTCCGATGACAACAAGAGCAACAAGCGGTATAAGTCCAATGGCAAAAAGCCAGATTCTCTGCCGTTTCAAGGCTTTAGGGTGCGATGACCATTTTCCGGGAATCAACTCGGAAAACTGCTCTTTTGTCGGCAAGTCGACGGAAAGAACCTCAGTCGCGGAAGAGGCTGTCTCTTTTTCTTCAGACATTGTCACCCTCCTCTCGTTCACCGGCAACGCGCAGTGCCAGCCGTTTGTCCTTTACTGTAAAATTGACCTGCGATTGTGTGAAAAGAATGGCAAAGTGAGGCGTCCTTCCCAACAAAAGCCGAGAGGGTTGACCGTTGACAATCTGCCCATCCCACGCTCTTCTGGCATCGCTCCAGTTAGGGCTGTCAAATATAGGCGCATAGAAAAATTCCGTGCGCAAGTCGATGTCATTTCTATGCTGAAAGTCTATGTGCGCGGAGTAGCAGGCGTCATCAGCCATGAACTCGCGGATTCGGCGCTCTATCTCAAATAATTGATTCTGCCCAACAGCGGACTGGCGGAACTTGGCAATCAGTTCGGTAATTGAGTCCTCTGTCAGGGATCGCCACACTTCAGGACGATATTTGTTCCTGAAATTCTTCAATGTCCGTCGCAAGAACGGGACAAAATACCGCGCAGGGAAGTTCGCCGTACTCCGAGGATCGTATGTGGCACATAGAGCAGACCATGACGTCTTGACCGACTCGCACTCCTGGGGGAACGACACTCTAACCTTGGCGGTCTCGTCTTTTACTTCAAATCCTACTCGGAAATTAGTCTCTCTGAAAAAGCGGCTGTATTGATCCTTGAGAACTTGTGTGACACGTTCATCTTCCGCCAACTCGGGCAAGTCGTCTGCGACAAACACTTCCGATGAAGGAGCCACCAATTCCGCCGTAATCATGTTTTGCAACCGAGAAACCAATTGGTTGAAATGTCGCATCTTGGCAAGCTGAAGCATCCGTGCGCGAACCTCGACCGCTTTCTTGATTTGATCATGTGCGCACTTGTCACGAGCGATAATGCATCCGTCTGCCGTCCTGCACAGCCTTAGAAATGCAGTGCGGCCAAGGCGTCCATACTTATCGTGCAGGTACAGCGTGAGACCTATCGCCGCCAATCCGCCCGCAAAGGTCCCCGCGCAAAGTAATAGTGCAAGGAAGAGCCCACCGCCAAGTGCGATAACCAATCTGCTGAACACAAGTCCAGCGCAAAGCGAAACCGCAATTACCGCAAGAAGACAATACTTCTTCTGCACGTAATGATTCTTCGCCAGCTCGTATTCATCGGTAACGTCCTCAAGTACATCCTTGCATTGCGCACGCCGAAAGCAAAGTTGGACTACTTTGTTCCAATATTCCGAGACGCCAGCTCCAGCATCCTTTGTGAAATAGGTCCCGATCTCTTTTGAGACCTTGGAAACCCATCCTGACACCACATCCCGCACTGCGTCTGTCGATGTCATCGAACTATGTATTTCATTCGTCAGACGAGTTCTTTCAATGTCAACATCGCCAGAGTGCGCTTCTGGTCCAGAGGTGCTTTTACCTTCTTCCGACTTCGCCGGTCGCAGCAATTTCTGCCAACGGCCATCGTCGAAGGTTTCCTGTTCACACTCCTTCGCCGGAAACTTGTTCCATGCGAGACCCTCATCACGATTCTTCCAGACGGGCGACGTTTTGAGAACGCAATCGACCGATGGCGTCCAGGGGATGAGCGACAGCTCTGTGTCGGATGCAAAATTTCCGGAGCGAAGCTCTTTGATGAAATTGCCTACCCCCTCTGACATCAGCTTATGCACCCGTTCGCGCTGGAAATCCAAGACAAACTCTGAAGATTTCCAAAGCCTGATTCCGCCATCGCACCATCCAATGGGATCCTTGGGGCTTTGCTCCAGCCCTATCAGGATTCTGAGCAGCAAACGGCCTACCATCTGCGACCACACAAACGCCGACGGGAATAACTGATCCCCAAGTTCTACTTCGAGACTATGATCCAAGAAGAAGCACGTGCGAATCCGTGCTGAATTCTTGTTTCTGTCAGCCTCTGGAGCGTTTAACCGCCTACAAAACGACTCAACGTCTTCAGCATTTACTTCAAGCCCATTTGGATTGCGCGCCACAAGTATGAATACATGCTCTATTCCAGTGGTCTGTTCTTCGCTGTATTCCTTTAGGATTTCATTCTGAAACGTATCGCACCATTTGAGAACGGGGGAAATGGAGAAAGGAGATGGCTTGCTGGTCTTCCCCCCAAGATCAAACTCGTCAAGAAGAATGACATGCAGGATGGTCGATCCCAGCAGTTTTGTATAGGCAATTTTCCGTTCCAGATACTCCGCATTGTTTTTGGGCGGCTCCATCCCAAGCATCGACAAAAGAGGATAGTCGCCAAACCCGGATGCCGCACATTTGTAATCTGGGTCATGCGGCCACACATAGAATCCGAGCGATGCTGCGTACTCTACAAGCCGCTTGTCGTCGTTGGTGGAGACTTGGTAGGTGGCTCCAGCGTCCGCAGCATCCTCAGCCAACTTGGACAGTGAATGATCGAAATCGTGTTCGTCAATCTCGGCAAAGTCCTTGAATACGGACACAGGAAGCACTCCGCACGCGCGGAGTGCTTCCCGTCCTTCCTTGGACGCCATTATGACTAGTTTTTTTGACATCCACCGATTCCCTCTCGTGTAATTTTACACCTTTGCCAAACGCTCAGAGAGCTTGATCAGCTTCTGCCAAGTTTCCGCGTCCTCCTTGCGTCCGTTCTTGCCACGCTTTGCCGCGTCGCGCTGCGCCGCGAACCACTTGTCGCGAGCTGCGCAAAGGTTAGAGAAGAATTCGGGTCCGAACTTGCCCTTTATCAGCTTGTCCATGAAGATCGACTCTTCTTCGCCAATGCCACGACGAAGTACCTTGCCTTCCGCGACATCCTTCTCGACCAGCTTGCCGTTCAATCCGGTCTTGCCGTTGCCGTTAAGGTACTCGTGCAGGTTAGCCAGGCTCACGCAGATCTTTTCGTCCACCAGCCATGCGCAGTTGGGGTCCTCGACCGCTTTCTCGCCATCCCATTTGAGCGCCTTGCGGGCGATCATAAACTGCTGACGGGGGCCGATCTTGATTAGCGGGAACTTCCAGCCGACGCTCTCAAGCTTGGCAATCTCCTCGCAAGTGCCGTTGCCCAGGAACGTATACAGCAACGCCTTAAGCGCCGCATCCTCGTCTTCAACGGTTCCGAAGTCACCCTTGAGCCACGGATGCCACCGCGCCGCCGCCAACGCAGGATTGTTGACGAATATCGGCGAGATGTAGCCGCAACCCTTGTTGCGGTCTGCCGTCGAGAAGATCGACTCGCCGTCCTTACGTTCGGCATTCTGGAGCCAGCGATCCACAGTCGGAACGTACACCGTGTCAGAGTGAGTCCAATCAAGAGAGATGATGTCGTCGAAGTCCGCCGACAGCAAAATCTGATTGGCATACGTCACGATCATGAACGGAGACGCGCCACCGCCGGCGGTCTGACGGTCATAAGTCGTTATCAGCTCGCCGCCAAGCATTTCCGACACATCGTGTTCAATATCCTCCTTCGACACATATCCGTTGCGTGAATAGCGCTCGGAGATAAGAACCGTCTTCATTACCTTGCCGGCATCCGAAGTCGCGGCCTTGCCTGTGGAGACGATTTTCCACCAAGGCTTGCAGTCGTCAGCCAGAATCGCGATAATGCGCGGGAGCAACAGCTCTATGT
Organism: Kiritimatiellia bacterium; assembly: GCA_045545855.1. GTDB lineage: Bacteria > Verrucomicrobiota > Kiritimatiellia > RFP12 > UBA1067 > UBA1067. The sequence goes on from JAZQBR010000261.1 coordinate 27,364, forward strand.
CGGGAAGACGATAGACATTGTCCTGCTTGTCGAATTCAGGAGCGACACCGAGATAGTTTTCAAGCTTCTTGCAGATCCGCTTGCGCTTGGCATCATCGCCAGAGATTCCCACAAGGTACTTGTTCCATTGCGCGAGATTGCGCTTGAGCACCTTGCAGAACGAGAAGTTCTGCTCAAGGAATCCATCTTCGATGTAGACATTGGCCCTCACGACATCCATGAGCTTGCGGAGGAACACATCACGCGAGCCGATTTCTGCAACGTCCTTTACCGTGGCCTGAATAAGTTCGTCAAGACCCTCGCGCGTCCGCAAGGCACCCTCTGCGAGCGACCTGACTTCGGCGCGGGTCATTATCGGAACCAGCCGCCTCCTGTAGAATATCGTAAGGTCGTTGTCGGACGGCAGACTGTCTTCGATCTTGGTCGGGTCGGTAAAGAGAACCGCATACGGATCGTCCGTTTCGTCTCCACCGGCAGCGGCGATGTTGAGGACATCAAACTTCGCCTTGGCGGTTGCGACATAGCCTTCAAGCTTTTCATATCCGGCGACAATCGACGACAGATGCTTCGTCCATCCGGCGATGGCCTTGCCGAGCGCCTCGCGAATGGCGGTATAGTTCATGGCGACGATGCCCCTTGCGATGTCGCCGTCGAACTCGCCGCGCGAAGTGACGCAAATAAGGCTCTGGATTTCCGCCGCCGTGAAGTAGGGATCGCCGCGCAACATCTCGATGGCTTTGCGTTTTGACGCTTCCTTGACCTGTGTCATCACATACTCGCATGCGTCATGCAGGCGGGCGTCGGACTGCGCAGCCTCGGCGTTGATCTCCGGGCTCTTCTTCGGGAGTCCGTCGAACAGCACCTTAAGATTATTTGCGAGCTGGCTGGCGAACGCCTTGGCACGACCGATGGAAGGTGTTCCGGTTTCACCCTTGTATGCGTTGAACACCGCATCATCGAGCAGCTTGTTTACGTCTCCCATCGAAGCAAGCGCTTTCGTGAACGCAGCCTTGATTTCCGCCGCCGTCGCTTCGCCCAAGATGTCCTTAACCGCTTCCATTCCCTGCTTCGGGTTCATCTTGATCAGGCCGTCCGCGTCGCACGCCGCCAACTGGTTCAGGCTGTCGCCATAGGCATCCTCAAGGAGGAACGAGGTCACCCTCTGCAACAACGTCCCAGCCTTGTCTCCCATTGCGCTCTTGATTGTGGAGATCGGCTTGACAAGCGGATTGTTCGCGAGAAATTCGCGCACGGCATCGCCTTGGTCGACGTCAACCTTGGCAAGACGATCCAAAGCCACGCCACGAACGTAGTTCTCAAAGTACGAACGCAGGTGTGTCACATCAACCTCGAATGTATTGCTGGCGAAGCTGAGGAACGGATCGTCGTCATTGCAGGCCGTCGAGTTGATGTTCGAGTTGACGATCATCGTGTAGAGTGCAGCACCCGCCATCTCGTAGAACTGCTTGCTCCCGTCAAGCCTACCTTCGTCGCGGTCACCACAGACGAGATAAGCACTATGTACGGGAGAGGTGCGACCCGCCACAGAGTTGTCAATGCCGAGGACATCCGTCAGTTCGCGCTGCGGAGTGCGCATATTCGGCATCCTCATGCGGAAGATTTCGGAATCATCGCCCGAACGCCCTGTCTTCATCAGACTGGAAAGTTCGGAAAGCCCCGTTAGCGAGTTGACCTTCAGCGCAGGAATCTGGTGCGGATACCGCTTCTTGACATCGGCAAAGACACCTTCCGTGAAGAACACACCGATTGGTTGAACGGGAAGTTCGTATTCCTTCTCGAATATCTCACGAATCTTGTATGCGACAAGCTCCCAAACGCCGCGCCCGGTTCCGCCTGCCAGACCGGCGACCAGGAACACGTTGATATTGGCGATGGGGTTAATGTCCTCGCCGGTTACAAGCCTTCCGAATTTCGACTTGATGTGATCGATGATGACATGCACCTGCTTGGCAATCTCGTCCATCCTGAACCAAGCGAGACAGTAGGATGCCGGAGGGCACTGCCCTGCACCCGTCATCAGGTTTGTAACAGCAGGGGCCTCAAAAGGCTTCCCGCGCCGGAACCACCAATGCTCCTTAATGCGGTCAAGCGCAGGGGAATCTGACTTGCCCTTGAACGGATGCACCATGCATGCGTCCGTTATCTGCTTGAGCTGGCGTATGCCGCGAGAAAGTTGAATCTCAGCGATGAAAGGAGCAGGCCTTCCATTCATGTCCTCGCTGATGTTTTCGGAAAAAGCCGTGAGCGGAGCTATATCCGTGTCAATGGCGAGATAAAACATCTCATCACCCATCCTGTCCGCCAAGGCCGGATTGGATGCCAGCATACGATTCAACTTCTGAATCGTCGCCAGGCCGGAGCCACCACAGCCAACCACGATTGTGGGGACTGCCTTCTTGTTGTTCATCTTGATGTTGCTCATTTTGACTTTTCCTTTCCAGAGATGAATTTGAGGTTAGAACGCCAACCAGGCGCTAAGGCCAACAGCGGCCAAAGAGAGACCAATAAACGAAAGTACCATATAGAGAACATGGATCTTGTTCCCGATGTTTCGCCTGATTTCAAGCACGACCGGAGGATCTTCTGGCGAATCGGCTATTACACGGAACACCGTGCCAGGATCGGTCTGGTCTTCAGGTCTAACATCAAAGTCCCCGTGCAGTTTCTCTACGACGGCGACAAGATTTCCGTTCCTCTTCGCGCCCTTAATGGTAATCTTTCCATCTCCAAGCCCTGTCTTCTTCCAGTCCCCGGCTTCACGAGAATTCCGGGTCAGCTCGCGCATTGATATTTCGGCAATGTTACTTGCCATGTTCCAATAGTCTTCAACGCTAATCTTAAGAGGACGTCTCTGTTGCTCTTTAAGAGCAGTAAAGCTGGTGTCACGATTCTTGTCAAGCCGCACCAGGATGTTCCAGAAGCGAGGCTCGTCACCCCGCCAGTACCATACCAGCAGACCCCAAATAATCAAGCAGACGAAGGCAATGAGCAGAATCGCCCAAAGCCGGTAAGCCTTCAAAGAATGTTTTTCTGGCCCGACAGAACTTCCAGCTTCATCATATACCGTTAGCCCGAAAACATATTCACCGACATCCTTGCAACGGTATTCAATTGCTGCGCCCTGCTTCGGTTTTCCGTCATCGCCAAGGATAATCTGCCCGTTGCAAGTCCACTCGCGCCTGGCTATATCAGGCGACGACTGACCCGATAGCGTAACCTGGCGCCCCTGCGCAATCGTTCCAGAGATTGCTTTCGGAGATGTTGCCGAGGCGCGAATGGTAAATGCGGCGCTAATCGGCTGTTTCTCGACTACCAATCGTGAAGGCGCAGCAATGGAGAAAGCATCGCCACACTTGGCGCAACGCCCCGATGCCTTGATTTCATAAGTGCCATAGTCAAGATAAGCATGCTTGACGGAGGTAAGGTTCGTATAGGCGACGCCATCGCCCATATCCCATATGACATCTGCCAGCTCTTCACCATCCGCAGCTTTGAGGGAAACCGTGTAGTCGACCTGCTTGCCGATGCTGGCAAGGACAACCCCGTTGACTCGCGGCTGCACAATAGATGCTTGAATGGCCGGACAGAACGCCACGACCGTTCGCTCGTCATCGGATTGCACGATTCGTCCACTCGGCAATGTCGCCTCCGCGCGAACAGAGTACGATACGCTAGACACCTTCGGGATGCGCTTGAACTGATAAGAACAAGATTCCTTGGTGCCTGCCTGTTCTGGAACGCCGCCAACGCGCTGCACTATCCAACGGACAGAATCTGACTTGAGGACATCACCCTCGGACTCTATTTTGGAGGAGAAAGTCATGCGGCCATCAAAAACCGTGGTCTCGCCGTTAGCCGGCTGAACTATTGATATCCGCGCCTGTGTGCGCAGCGTGATAGGCAATGGCTTTGACGATGCCTTGCCGTCTGCACTTCTGGCAACGAGATAGAAAGAACCCTCACCATACTCCGCTGATTTGAAGTTGATGGACTTCTCACTCGTTCCGTCCGCGCTAACTTCCGATTCTCCAAGCGCCTTTTCGTTTTCGTGGTTCGCGTCTGATAAAAACCATTGGATTGCGCCCTCGACGCCCTTGACGTTCTTTGCGCAGAGCCTGAATGCGACATCGGTCTTGATTTCCTCGTCTGCTGTAGGGGCGGCTATCTCAATCCTGACGACACGCGGGTTGATGCGGAACGGCATCGCATCGGATTGAATGTCGGCACCAGTAGCTGTCTTGCCCACAAAGGAGGCTACATACTCGCCACCATCGGCAAACGACTGTTTCGCGGAGGAGAAAGGCTTGTCCGGCGCAATTGTCGCATCGATTTCAGCGACTACCTTGCCTCCCTTGTCCGCAAACCGCCACTTGCCGGACACAACGCCGCTGACACGAGATGCGAATTCAATGTCTTCTCCTGCATCAAATTTCTCGTTGGCCGTTCCCGGCGCGACAATCCGCGCATAGGGCTTGGCTCCGACACTTATCGTAGCCACCTCAGTCGAACACTCGCCTATGCGCTGGACATTGGCGCGAGCCTGAACCTTGTATTCGCGGGCGGCGTCAAACGTATGCCGCAGAATGCTAACGGTATCTCTGCCAGCCTTCTGCTCTGTTCCGCGATAGCACACTCCGTCGATGTACCATGTAACAGAACTAACGTCTTTCCACGCTTTGCAGGTTAGTGTGCATTCGACACCTTCGGTCGCGTTTTTCGGCAAATCAGAAAATGCAACGCCAGCATCGACAACATATATCTTGCCGCCGCGTGTGTCGGGCGACATATTGCCATGTGAAACTGTTAGCGAATACGGATATCCGGCCTCGTTGATCTTGGTATAAACGTGCGACACTGAACTGCCGGTCGCCGATGTTCCCTCGCCAAAGTTCCAAGTGAAGGTCGATCCAGTAGTCGCTTCGGCGAAGAATTCGACCTTTGTTCCGCTTGTCACATACACATCACCAGCGGGGCGAATGGCCGTAATGGAAACCTTGCCCACCTTGTCAAACATCACGTGAACGGGAACTGTCTTAGAGAATCGGCATGATCCGTCCTTCGCCGGCAGCAGAAGGTTGAGCTTGAGTGTTGTCGCTTTGTTGTCTGCGAAAACGGAATCAGGAAGCTGGAAGACGGCATTGGCCGCTTTTCCCAAATCCATAACGCATGAGCCAAGAACCGCTCCGTCTGCGGTGGAAAGCTCCAGCGTGGGCTTGACAGTTCCACGCTTCAACATGGACTGCCAGCGGTCGCTGGACATTGGAAACAGATAAGTCAAATCTGATATCTCAGCCTGTCCGCCAGTCTCAAGAGGGTTGCGATTGTTGTAAAGCCGCGAAGACGGCGTAACCCGACAGATGAACGGAATCTCATGCGTCTTAGTCCAAAGGTGCTTTTCCCCAAATACCGGCACGGGCGACTCGGAACTACTTCCAATCCACGTCAAGCACGCATCAAACTCGTCAGCGGCGAACAATCCTAAACTCCCTGTGGATCCCTGCGCGAAGTTCTTGCGGATGTCGTTGAACGTTTTGCAATCCGAAGAATGGGATTCATCGTGCCCGTCAGAAAACACAACAACACAGGCACTGCCACCCGCGCGAACAAAGTTCTGCACATCTTCGCAGGCATAGAACAACGCATCATACAAGGGCGTTCCGCCTGTCGGCCTGCCCCAAGAAAAGACATCCTCCACAAGTCGCGACCTGTCTGCGTCACTTGAAATCTTCTTCAGATCCGAGTATATGCGGTGGGCGTAGTCACTGCTGGACCAGAAGCCATATCCTCCTACGCAGTAGACCTGAACCTTAGACCCGATAGGGATTGACTTCACGGTTTCGTCGAAACCGTCCTTTAGCGCTTCCCATCTGGTAACGCGACGTCCCGTCTTGACGCTCGTCGCATCTTTCCTGTCCATCGACCCTGAATGATCAAGGACAAATACCCACAGCAAATCAGACTTCCCGCCTATGTCAGTTTGAGCATTGGCCCTATCAAGCTGACATTTCACCGTCAGAGGAATACTGGCCTCCGCGACAGTTCCCAAGACGGCAATCGCCGAAGCGAGAACAAATGCCATCCGTCGCAGCGTGAGCCACGGCAAACGGCTACACCCAATTCCACCATCGCGCCAACACGCCATGATGCTCTTTTGTGACGCCAGTTTGTTCTCTTTCGTCATTGCCAATCCCTGTCTAAGGGCATAGTTAGCCTTATGATTAGATATTGTATCATAATTCTGAACACGGTGTCAATGGTAAACTTAATAACTAGAGGTTCCCCAATTTTTTCTTCGCTAGCGAGGCATTGCGATGGCCTGCGCGTTTTCGAGCTGGTAGTAGGGGGAAGAGCGTTGCCTTTCAAGTTCGATCTTCGGTATAATACGAAGTGCTAAACACCAAACAGGAAAGGCAACACCATGTATGATACCACAATCGCGGCGAAACTGCTAGGACAACTCGACTCTTTTTTGGGGAGGATTTCTCCCCATTTCCACAAGCCAGTCGCCCGTTTCATAGGCGACATGATGTATGGCATCATGGCGGAGAAGGACGTGAAGCTCACTTCCGTCGTCCGCGCGCTCAAGGAGAAAATCACC
>JAZQBR010000262.1:0-8748 GCA_045545855.1 Kiritimatiellia bacterium
CTGTAGCCCGTTCTGCGAGTAGCCCACTCGCGAAGCGATGGCGTAGGCGGCTTGTTTAGTTGATGTCATGAAGCCGGGAATATGTCCGAGTGGTGCAGAATGCGGCAGATGGGAAGAGCTGTTTCCCGATATCGGAAACTACGGACGGAGCTTGCTTGAATGATTTTCAAAGGTTCAAGAATAGCATTCTCACTGCCTGCTGGGGAGTGAAACCTGGAGGCTAAAAAGACCGACGGCGAGCCTTAATAAGGAGCGTTAAAAATGCGTCAAGTTCGTGACGATGACTTGAGGTTGCCACATATCGCGTAATTTACTGGCCGAAACGCCCCAAAATTGCAAATTTTGGCTTGCAAAACTTTTTTCAACTATTCTCGTTTACCCCCTTGCGGAGTAAGGTCGAATTATGGTATAATATGCTCGTCTCAATTGGGTGGATTGGATACACGAAAAATCTGCTCCTTCCGAAAGAGGCTTCCTGACAGCGAGGCGCGGTGCCGAGCGGGGGAAAACTAAAACTCGGTTCGAGGGTAATTGCGGGCGACGATCCGCAGGGCTTGAGGACCAAGAAAAAGGAAAAGAAACATGAAAAAGCTAATGATCGCGGCAGCGGCCTTGACCGCTGGTTTCGCAATGGCTGACGTCGTCAGCTCCGATATAGTGGGCTACGCGCAGTCATCGTTAAAGTACGGTGCCTCGATGACAACACCACAGTTCATTAATGTTTCTGGTTCAGAAGGAATGCCTCTTCAGTCGATAATACCGCAAGGAGATGATCTTGTAGATAATGTTTATCTCAAGACTCTTGATGCGTATGGACGCACAGTTGTCTCGTATGCATGGTGTGATTATGCTGGAGACAGCGGAGAAGAGATTGGCTGGGTGAATGACGATCTGGAAATAGTAGAAGGCGTGACCTTCACGGCCGGACAAGGTCTTTGGATTCAAGCATCGTCCTCGGAGCAGGGACTCCAGACGGCAGGAAAAGTCGGAAGTGATGATGTTCGTGTAACGCTTCGCTATGGAGCAATTGGTACAGGCAATCCATTCCCTGTGTCAATTGATTTGCAGGACATACTTCCTGAAGGAGACGATTTAGTTGACAATGTCTATTTGAAGACGCTGGATAACTACGGCAGAACGGAAACATCATATGCTTGGTGTGATTATGCAGGTGATAGTGGGGAAGAGGTCGGCTGGGTAAATGATGATCTTGAAATTGTCGAAGGCGTTTCCTTCGCTCCTGGTCAAGGTCTTTGGATTCAGGCCTCTTCATCCAATCAGTATCTTCGCTTCCCAGCGCCTGAACTCTAACACAATTTACGTGCGTGGGATAGGCTCACGCGCATGAAAACAAAGGAAAAACAAATGAAGAAACTACTCGTATTGGCGGCGGTCGTTGTCGCTGGTGTTGCGGCGAACGCCTCATCCTGGAAATGGACTGCAGCTAACATCTACAGTCCTACAGACAGCGAAACTAAACTGACAGGAGGCACAGCAACGCTTTATGCGTATCTGTCTAGCGCAGATGCAAGCACTGCCGTGTCGCTCACAACTGCGACCGTCTCATCAGGGTCAATCAGTAAAACTTTCGAAGACACTACCAATACAATTGCAGGGAACGACTACTCCTTCTACTTCATACTTGAGTCAGGGGACTATTCGTATACTTCAGCTGTAGTGGGGCCGAAGGCTGCGCAGGCGACTGACACTACTACTGTCGGTTTTGGAAATCTGAAAACAGCCACAACAACAGGAGGAGGTTGGCAGACCGCTGCCGTCCCAGAGCCGACTTCCGGCTTGCTGATGCTTATCGGCATGGCTGGCCTCGCTCTGAAGCGTAAACGCGCTTAATTGAGCGTAGCCCAATGGCAAAAAGAAAGCCGTCTCCTTTTCGGGAGGCGGCTTCTTTTGTTGTTGGGTTGAACCAAATTACGCACGGCGGCGACGAAGTGCCAAACCGACGCTGTTTTGAAACGATCGCCTTGAATGACTGAAATCGACAAGGCACACTTCAGGTGCCCTCTGGGGAAAGTGGAGTTCCATCAACGATTATACGGAACGCCCGTTCAATCCATTTATCCCGTTACTCATTCAGCGCATAGGCGGTGGATCTACCTCCGCCGGTTTTCCTAATCGTTCCATCGTCAAGCATTGCCTTTAATGTCATTTCGACCATCGCCATGCTGATGTCGGGACACCTGGCGAGGATGTCGCGCTTGGAGATCTTTCCGAGTGTTGTCTTGAACACTTCGCGAATCCTGTCCGACTTGCTCATTCGAGAATTGACGATTCCCTCCACCCGCGACTCGAGTTCGCGGTATGCCCTCAGAATTATGCCGAGCGTATATTCCACATAGGGCTTCAAGTCGTTGGCGCTGTCATGCCACCCGCAAGAACTTGTCTGCAATGCCTTGTAGTATTCCACCCTAGAACTTTCGATGAGCATTTCAAGGCTGATGTACTTGCCGACGAAAAAGCCTGATCGGTAAAGCAGCAGCAATGCCAGAAGTCGGCTCATCCGTCCGTTGCCGTCATGGAACGGATGAACGCATAGGAAGTCGAATATGAACATCGGGATCAGCAGGAGCCTATCGAATCTGCCTTTGTCAACCGCCCTGCGGTAGTTCGCGCAAAGCGTTTCGATTGCCATTGGCGTTTCCACCGCGCTTGCGGGGCGGAAGCGCACGAAGGCCTTCCCGTCGGCGCCGGTCTCCTCTATGACATTGTCGTTCAGCTTCCAATGCCCGCCTATGCCCTGCGGGAGCTTCGAGTACAGGTCTCTGTGCAGTTGCAGAAGCACGTTGGGACTTATTGGAATGAAGTCGTGGCTTTCGTGTATGGTCGCAAGGACATCCCTGTACCCCGCGATCTCCTTTTCGTTTCGGTTCTTGGGGATGGCCTTTTGCGACATCAACTCTCGCATCCTTGCATCGGTGGTTGCAATCCCCTCAATGCGGTTTGATGAGGTTGTGGACTGGATCTTTGCAACCTCCTTCAAAGCGTCAAGCACATCTGCGCGGGCATTCAGATAGAGCTCCTGCCTGCCCTTGTATTCGCGTATAGCGCCAACAAGCGCCGTGATTTCAGGCGTCAACAGGGCATTTGGCGCATTCTCGTAGTCGAATATGTGCATTTTCTCCTTTGTTTATCTGCCTATAGTTTACCATATTCTGCCTAATAATGCAATGCGATTATGCAGAATAGTCGTTGGCAGGCAGAAAAAGGCCGCCCTCGCAAGGGGGCAGCCTTCAATTGCGCTACATCGCGTTGTGTTGGTCTTAGGCGCGTTTGCGCTTGAGGGCAAGGCCTGCCATGCCCAACAGCATGAGAAGCCCGCTCGTCGGTTCTGGGACAGTCGCCCAGTTCGAGGCGTTCTGGGTGGCAGAGGCCATGTTGCCGAAGGTTATAGATGCCGTGCCGACATCAAGTGCCTGAACGGATTTGACCGCCGAAGTGAACTGCTTGCCATTATCCTCAATGACGAAGTAAAAGTCATATGTCGTTCCTGAGGTAAAAGCAGAACTGTCAAACGACGTTGCAGCAACCGCTCCGCTTGCGCTAGCAGTAACGGTGGAAAGCACTCCATCAATGCCAGTAGCATAGAGCATTACATCGCCAGTAAACTTGTCTGTGCCATTTGAGGCATAGATATTACCAGCAGACCATTTGAATGATGCGGCGTTGGCCGCAACGCCTGCGACGATTACCGCCGCCAATATGAGTAGTTTCTTCATTTTGTTGTTTTCCTTGTATTAGGCGCGTGAGCCTATCCCACGCACATAAATGACTTATAGTTCTGGAGCGGGGAAACGAAGATACTGTGTGGTTGCCGAGCCAGACACCCACAAACCCAAACCAGGATCGATTGTTACCCCAGTAACTTTCTCGAAATTGTCATCAACCCAGCAAGGCTCATCCGCCGCCCAATCGTTCCAGAAATACATATCCACAGTTCTCCCTGCGGAGTCAAGTGTCTGAAGAGATACATTTTCAGAGGTATCATCGCCTTCAGGGAGTATTTCTTGCAGATCAAGTGCGATAGGGAATGGATTGCCTGTTGCAGTTGCTCCGAACCGCAATTGCACAACAGCATCAGTTTTTGAAACCTGGCCTGCAGACTGTATGCCTTGGCTTGTAGAAGAGCCTCGAATCCAAAGTCCTGTTCCTTGCGCAAATGTTACACCCTCGACTTTCTCGAAATTATCATCAACCCAGCAAGGCTCATCTGCTGCCCAATCGTTCCAGAAATACATATCCACAGTTCTCCCTGCGGAGTCGAGTGTCTGAAGAGATACATTGTCAGAGGTATCATCGCCAGTTGGAATGATTGATTGCAAAGGCATTGCTTCATCCGCACCTATGTTAGTGAACTGTGGCGTAGCCATTGTAGCCCCCGCCTTCAGCCCGCTCTGCGCGTAGCCCACAATGGTGGAATGTAGGTGAACGGATGTAAAGGTTGGTATTTCGCGATTCAAGGCGGGCAGGGGTTGTGCAGTAAACAGCAGAAGGATCGAATATATGCAATTCAAGGCCTTTCGCCCTAATGTGCATTTCTGCATGGCAGATATATTGCCTTTCCGTGGGAAATTTCATCTGTAGCCACTTGCCTTTTCGTGGGCGATGTGCTATAATATGCGTCGTCGACATAAGGAAAGACAAAGTATGGCATTGTTCAGACGGAAGACATACGACAAGCTGAAAGAGTGGAAGCTCCGCTCAAATGGAAGGACTGCCGTGATGGTAGATGGCGCAAGGCGTGTCGGCAAGACATGTCTTGTCGAGGAGTTTGTCAAGCGCGAATACCGCACGGCGATAATTGTGGACTTCTCAAAGGCCGACGAACAGATCAAGGCGACAATCAGAAATAGGCCCGGAGACATCGACGCCTTGTTCAATACGCTCTCCCTGACATATGGGGTGCGCCTCTATCCGCGAGAATCGGCTATCGTATTCGACGAGGTACAGCTTTATCCACTTGCACGGCAGCTCATAAAGCACCTTGTCGCAGACGGACGCTACGACTACATCGAGACCGGCTCGCTGATTTCCCTGAAGCGGAACATCAAGGACATCCTGATTCCTTCAGAGGAAGAACACATCGACATGCCGCCAATGGATTTCGAGGAGTTCAGATGGGCCATGGGCGATGAGGTGAGCGTCCCGTTTGCAAAAGAGTGCCATGACGCGGTGAAGCCCTTAGGGCAGGGACTGCACAGGCATATGATGGAGCGATACTGCGAATATCTGCTTGTCGGCGGAATGCCGCAGGCGGTCGATGCCTATCTGTCGACAAAGGACTTCGGCGCGGCGGATGACGCCAAGCGCGGCATACTCAGGATATACCGCGACGACATCGCCAAGTTCGCGCAGGGCTACGAAGCCAAGGTCCGGGCGATCTTCGACGCGATCCCCGAACAGCTTTCGCGCAAGGAAAAGAGATACAAGCTCAGTTCCATAACCAAAGAGGCGCGGTTCAGGGAATACGAGGATGCGTTCACGTGGCTCAACGACGCAAGAGTAGCAAACCCGTGCTTCAACGCCACGGAGCCGTCGGCGGGGCTTGGCCTCAGCCGCGAGCATACGACGCAGAAACTCTACATGGCGGATACCGGGCTGCTCGTCACCCATGCCTACAACGATGGCCGGTACACGGACAACAGCCTTTACCGCGACATCTTCTTCGGTGACGCCGGCGCGAACAACGGCATGATAATCGAGAACGCCGTGGCGCAGGAATTAAGAGCTACGGGGCGCAACCTCTATTTCTACTCGCGCGTGGACAGGGACCGTCGCAAGAACGAGATGGAGATTGACTTCCTTATCAGGCGCGACGGCAGAATCTGCCCAATAGAGGTCAAAAGCGCCGCATATCAGCGTCACGCCTCGCTGGACAAATTCCGCGCCAAGTTCAAAGACAGGCTCGGACAGCCCTACATTCTCTACACGAAGGACGTAATGGAGAAAGACGGCATAATCCACCTTCCGCTCTACATGGCAATGTTCCTGTAAGGCAAAGAGGCCGCCCTCGTGAGAGGACGGCCTTCTGTATTGCTATGGCGGTTATGCCCCAAGCGCAGCGAGCGGGACTGCGTAGAATCCCTCCCCGAAGCGCAGCGTACGCTCGCCCGAATAGAGGACGATACCGGTAAACTCGCCTTTGGCAAGGTTCTTCGCAAACCACTTCAAGTGCTTGAAATCGCCATCGCCGAGCGAAGACCCGGCCTTAACCTCGATTCCGAGCGTCGCCCCGTCCTTCCGATCGACGATGAAGTCTATCTCGCGCTTGCATGAATCGCGGTAATGGCTAATAGAGTAATCGGCGTTTCTGTCTGCGACGGGCGCAAGCTGGTTGTACACCCATGTTTCGACGAGCTTTCCACTTTTGTTCGCGTCGATGTATGCATCGTCTTCGTTCCATCCCAGAATGTTTGCCACAAGCCCCGAATCGGTCGCCAAGAACTTCTCCCTCTTCCCGATCAGTTCGTAATCGCTCTTCGCCCATGCCGGAACTGCATCGAAAAGGTATAGAGCCTTCAGCGCGGCGATGTAGTTCTGGAGCGTCACCTTGGCGAGCTCCACCTTTGCCGAGAGTTCGTTTACCGCAATGAACTGCGCGGAATGGGCGAATAGAGAGGTCGCCACCCTGCGCAATGTCTCGACCTTGCGGATTTCCGTTATGTCCTGTATGTCCTTCTCAAGCAAATCGTCGAGGTAGGTCTTGAACCAATCCTGACGGTCGCCGGCAGACAACTCCCTCGCCTCTGGATAGCCCCCCGCGAATGCGAGGCCCAGGACATCACGCTTGCCGAGTCCTGTGAAGTCGCGTCCCTCGAACCCGCGACTGAACGCGACATCGAGGAAATCCGGGCTGCACCCATTTATCTCGGCAAAAGCCAGAGGACGCAGGCGCACGACGCCCAGGCGTCCTGCCAGGGAATCCTTGACCATCTTGGCAAAGCGGATGTTCGCGCTCCCCGTGAGAAGATACTGGCCCTTTGAATTGTCATGGTCGAGAACCATCTTTATGGCATTCAGCAGCCTTGGGACTTTCTGTATTTCGTCTATTATGACGGTTTCGCCTTGTCCGTGCTTCACAAAACCGTTTGCATCGTCCGCCGCCGCCCTGCAGATGTCGTCATCGTCAAGCGACCACCTTCTTGTATTCGGCAGAGTCAGCATTTCGGTCAAAGTCGATTTGCCGACCTGTCGGGCGCCGGTCAGATTGACGCCTCTTCTGCATGAAAGCAGGTGCTGTACTTTTTCTGTTTGCCAACGATTGAACATACGGTTGTCTCCATTGAGATGTTTCGGCGCATAGTATAGCAAATTATCTGGGATTGGTAAAGTAGACATCCTTGGAAAAGTAAAGTAGGCGGTTCGTAATTGGTAAAATAGGCGTCTGCAAAACTGACAACTACAGGCGGCGAAATCGCATCTGCCACTGCATTCCCCTGCACCTGCCCTGCACCCGTCGGCATGCAGAACGCCCCGTTTTCAGGCGTTCATCTTAGTTCCTCCAAAGTGGGCTACGCTCAGAGCGGGCTGAAGGTAGGAAACACAATCGCAACTCCTCAGTTTGTCAATATTGGCGAATCCGAGAATATGCCGCTACAGTCGATAATCCCGCAAGGTGATGATTTGTCTGACAATGTATTCCTTCAGACGCTTGACGCATATGGTCGCACAGTTAACAGCTATAACTGGATTGATTGGGCTGGCCCTGATTCAGATCAAGAGGCGTGGGCTGATGATGAAGGTAATATCATTGAAGGCGTTACTTTTGCACCTGGGCAGGGTTTGTGCATAACTGGCTCCTCCACAGATCAAGGAATCCAAACAGCAGGTAAAGTAGGTGTAAATGACGTTGTGGTTTCTTTGACGGTCGGTAATGTCATTGTGGGCAACCCTTTCCCTGTATCTATTGACCTTCAAGAAATTCTCCCACAGGGTGATGATTTGTCCGATAATGTCTTCATTCAGACGCTAGATGCTTATGGTCGTACCGTCGACAGCTATAACTGGATTGATTGGGCTGGTCCTGATTCAGATCAAGAGGCGTGGGCTGATGATGAAGGCAACATCATTGAAGGCGTTACTTTTGCACCTGGGCAGGGTTTGTGTGTGACCGGGTCGTCCACAGAACAGAGTGTCCGATTCCCTGCTCCTGAACTCTAAGGCAATTTATGTTCGCGGGATAGGCTCGCGTGCGTAGAAAGGAAAAAACAAACAATGAAGAAACTACTCGTATTGGCGGCGGTAATCGTCGCTAGCGTTGCGGCTAACGCAGCATCGTTCAAGTGGACGGCTACTAATGTGTATGCGTCAGACTTGACCACAAAGTATAGTGGAAGTGCCACGCTTTATGCTTATGTGGCAACAGCAGATGCTAGCACCGCATTTGCCGTCACAACTGGAACGCTTGTAAGCGGCACCATAAAGTCTGGCGATGGTTATACGACTACCGGTCTTACCTTTGAGTCAGATTTGCTGGAAGTTGGCACTACATACACGGCGTACATGGTTGTTGAAGATGGCGGCAAGGTGTACACTTCAAACACCAAGAGCGTTGCCCCGAATGTCTCAACAACGCAAACGATTGCGTTTGGTAATCAGGGAACTGCCACTCAGAATGCAAGTAACTGGGCCGCAGTCCCTGAGCCGACGAGCGGGCTTCTCATGCTCCTCGGCGCTGCTGGGCTCGCCCTCAAACGCAAACGCCCTTAAGACCAACACAACGCGATGTAGCGC
>JAZQBR010000263.1:0-4268 GCA_045545855.1 Kiritimatiellia bacterium
AGCCCTTTGTCTTCCTAAGACCGCTTGGCCTCCGACTTAGCGCGTTCGTTGATTCGTCGTATCGCCGCTTCGACTGCGGCCGAACGCCGAGCGTCGCCCTTGAAGCGCTCTACAAGCGCGATGTCATCCGCGTTGCCGAGAAGCCCGATGGATCCGATGCAGACCGTGTCGAGAACGGCGTCGCGCTTTTCACCGGAAAGCGTATCGCGCAAGGCCAGCAGCGCTTCGGCGTATCCACGCTCCCCGGCGAGCTGAATCGCCGCAATCCTCGCGACGTTGTTGACGCCGGGCTTGCAGAGGGCAAGCGTCAGCCGCTTCAGCTCCGTCTCCTGCGCAGGCGTCGCGCGCCTGTCCTCGGCGAGCGAGTAGAGTGCTGTTCCGGCGTAGGGTTTGGCCTTGTCGCGCGCCGCCCTGACGAGCACTCCACGCACTCCGCCATCTGGTAGGGCGCGATCACCGAGCGCGCCGACCCGCGCCGCGTCGTCCAATTCGTTCACCATTGCGCCCAAATGCTGAATACAGTAATCAACAACTACTGGCGGATGTATGGTGTTACCCGGTAGGGCGCGATCACCGAGCGCGCCGCCACGATTACCTTTGTTTCCCTCAACCATCCCCACCAGCGTCTCCGCCAATCCTTCCACCGGCGGCTCCTGGTTGCGAAGCAAATTCATCACATCGTTCTTCAATGCCGCGACGCGCTCAACCCGCAACGCATTGTCCGCCCTGCGCAGATAGGCAATCAGCGCGGCGACATCCTTTTCAGGCATATCCCGCCGACGCGCAATAGACCTGAGCGCGTCGTTCCGCGCCTCGTAGCGGTCGGCAGTCGCGGAATCCGCCCCGCAGACGATTGCGACGGCAGTGGACGCTTTGACGACTTCATGATCCGACGGCTCCGGCTTGCGCTCAACCGCCTTGGCGCGCACCTCTACTGCTGGCACCGCAACCGGCATCTCCGGCAACGGCAATATCTGTCTGCGGTCGTGCAAAGCGACACCGACCGCCGCCGCGATCAGCAGCGCAGTCCCGCAGGCAATTACTGTTATCCGAAATTTCATCTTACAATTCACAAAGCCTCACAGCTCAACTTCTCAGCATTCTACAGTCGAGCATATACAGTAAAACTTATACAGAAAAGCCCGACCCTTTTGTCTTTGTAACTCGGTCCATTATGTCGTTGAATCCATTTCGATAGTCAACTTTGCGTTACCCCGCGGATCATTCAAACTCATCGCGCCAATATTGACTCCCGTTCTATGTCGTGCACGACACCGACTCCATTGTCATTGTCATAATGTACTTTACCTCGAACCAACATCTTGCCTCTTGGGTTTTTCAGCTCTGCAAACACCTGTTGGAATAATCCCCTGTATATTTCCATAAATCCATTAACATTCCGTCCATATCGATCATACGAGACTTTGATTCGCAATGACGCAAAGAGACGACCATCTTCGGAAAGGAAGTTAAACCTTCTTTGCATAACTAATTTCGCACGAACAGGGATTGGCGCCCTCCCATGTATTATGACACGTGTTTCCTCAACTGGATCCATCTCGTTGATTCTCGGCATTCGTATTCCTGGAAACGCCGCCTTGATCGCGCATGCCGTTATAGCCTCCTTCGCCTCTTTTGCCACCTCGTCCGTGGTCATGCCACAATAATGGTTTCCAAGGGGGCCGACTGGCCACGCGCCAATTCCAGACCAGCAACAAATCTCGTCCATAACATTAAAGCCTTGAGGCACATCCCTATACGGCCGGCGACATTGCAGGATGGCGTTTGTCTCTATCGCCATTTTTGCATTCAGACATGGTATCGTATGTTGAATTACAGCAACCACATTAGAATGCCCAGGGAAGTCAATTTTAGGCAATTCTCCAAAAAAACCAGAATCCCCTTCCCAAGGCCCGATTCCATCAGGACTGACGCGTCCGCCTCCAAAAAATGAACCAACATGGCAAGCCAATTTATCTGTTAAAACATAAGAACCTATGCCATTCTCTCGCATGGCGCTGCGATATAGCGCATATCCATAGGGCATGCAATACCAGTCCTGGACCTTCGCCTCTATTATGGCATATTGATCAAGATCAGGAACTCGATCATATATGCAAAGTTCAAATTCATAATATTTCGCATAGCAACACAGCCATGCAATACACGCCAGCACGAATATTAGCATGCTGCAGCACCCAATCTTACTTCTTGATGACATAACACTCCTCTATGTCAACTAATAATCCATCGCACTAAAAAACTCTCCCATGGTTAGCTTAGGACCATAATACGGCGCAGGTTGAGCTTCCAAATAGCGACAGCATTTTTCGCACCAAGTCCCAAGATACTTTCTTAGATCTTGCTTCGTATAATCCACGGCTTTCCCAAGGCGCCCCGTTGAATAGTCCCAAAAGAACGGCAATTTCCAACCTGTGCCATCTGGAGCCCGATTGCCAGGCTCCCGACCATAAATGGGGCCGTGCTCGCTATCGCCAAGAGGCCCAGCATAACTCGATGGTTTCATTGACGGATCATCAGGTGAACCAGTCGCCTCTCCGATTTCCGAATCAGGCGGGTATCCCGGATCGTAAATAACAGGGTTCTCTGGGTCTCCTGTCATTACTAAGCGTGGATGTAATTCATATCCCCAGGAGACTCCGTGCCCCCAATAATCCTGAGTCATATGAGTTAATTCCCCCATAAGTCGCAAGGCTTTCCTGCAATCTTCAGACCATCCTGCATTAAGCGCCACATCTATACCCGTTCGCCATTCAGCCAATGCATTAGTATATGCTACAATTGCATCCTGAGGCGATTGATTCATCATTCTGTTGAAATGTAAAAATAGATTCTTATCTTCCGCATACGGGCCTCTATCCATTCCGGCATTTGCGTCTTGCAACGCGCCCAGAACATGATCTCTTTTACCCGCATCGTTCAAGCATGGTGCAACACCCTCTTCTATCAAAGCATCAAGCGCGTGTTTCAGGATATTCTGGTGAGTCTCAATTCCAACAGATGAGTACAAGCCAAGCATATCACACAAACCCGTAGGCCGATTGACACAGTATGCCTGAAGATTCTTACCTCCAACATGACCGATTTTATCACGGCCAAGCCACCTCCCATCACTCGGATTATAATGCCTAAAGTTGTAGTACAGTATCATCGCTTCATCATCGGCATACTCGCAGGAAAAGCGCCAAGGATTTAAAGGAGCAGAGACTCCACACTGCACTACAACAGAGCCAAAGGGTGCATATTCATAGTGAGCAGCGATGCCGCCATCTATTTTAATCACTTCGCTCACATTTTTGCTCCCATCATGAACATAGTAAAAGATTGACGAGTTGACCAACTGAGTAGTTGATATGCTCCATGCAAGCGGACGTGTTGCAACAGGCTCCATTGGATCCCAAATGAACACTTGTGGCTCGACAATTGAAGCTGAATATCCAAAGTTGGCTATCTGAAGATAACCATTGTATACGAAGCACAAGTCATTCTTTGTGTTACGGCGACCCATACGGTCGTAACTCATCGTGATAACCGTATCACCATTCGTCCAATGGATCGGGCGGTTCTCGCCGTTGTACTGAACATGCCAGATGCCGGTGGCCGTCCTGATTATCGTCTGGTTCCCGTCGTCATCGAACTGAGGTGTGAAGTCATCAACAGCCGTATACTGGTTGAGCTGATTAGCCGTGTAGACGGAGTTCGTGCCACGCTCGGACGAGGTCTCGCGGTTGCCGATGTCATCGAAGCTGTAGGCGTAGCGGTAGTCAGAGTCGACTGATGCAACGGCATTCGTCAGCTCGCTCTTTTCGTTGTAGCCGTACGATAGAGTGTCGTTCTGCGCGAATGCGCTGCCGGATTTCCCGCATGCGACACGCCGTCCCGCAGCGTCGTAGGTATAGTCGTACTGCGAAATGACGTTGGTCGGCGTTGCGTTGCAGACCTGAAGCAACTGGTTGTTGGTGTCGTAGGTCCAGGAGGCGGAGAGGCCGTTGGGGTAGGCGAGGGAGGACTTGAGGTCGGAGCCGGGGAGATAAGACCAGGTGAATTGTGTGATTGTTTGATTGTCGGGATTGCTTGATTGCTCGGAGGGAATCTGCATTGAGGGCGAGCTTAAGAGAGTTAAGGGAATGCTTGCTAATAAGAACTTCATTAGTAAGGCTCCTGAGAAGAAGGTTCAGGAAGAGAAGGATAAGCTAGACAAGTATTCGCAGATGATGGATGACGTATTGAAACGAATCAAGGACTTG
>JAZQBR010000264.1:0-2171 GCA_045545855.1 Kiritimatiellia bacterium
CCGCCGGCAGCGCGCCGGGCGACTGCTTGATGGGGTAGACGTCGTTGCCGATGGTCTTCGGCAGGCCGACGACGATAAGCGGGTAGTTGTTCTTGGCGAGGTATGCCGCGAGATCGGCAGCGGTCGTGTTCGTGTCGTCGCCGCCGATCGTGTGCAGCACATCGACACCGTCCTTGACGAGCTGGTCTGCCGCGACTTTCAGAGGATCCTCGCCTTCTTTGACGAGCCCGCGCTTGACGCAGTCCTCGACATTCGTGAGCTTGACGCGGCTGTTGCCGATGGGCGAGCCGCCGTGCTTCGTGAGCACGAGCGCATTCTTTCTGACCTCGGGCGTGACTGCCACCGAGTGGCCCTTCAAGAGCCCCATGTAGCCGTTCACGTAGCCGATCATCTCGACGCCCGGCGCGACCCGGTTGTATTCGTCGATGAGAAAACCTATGGACGAACTCAGGCACGGCGCCAAGCCGCCTGCCGTCAGAAACGCCACCTTTTTTACTTCTTTTGCCATTGTAGGTCTTTCTTTGGTTGTGTGTGTAAAGTCCCGTACTGTTTTGTCACCCGATCTTGCGCATGACGTTGATCATCTCGATCGCGGCCTGCATGACCGAAAAGCCCTTGTTGCCCTGCTTTGTGCCGCAGCGTTCGACGGCTTGCTCCAGATTCTCGGCCGACACGATGCCATCGAGCACGGGCACGCCCGTCTTGAGTGAAATGCGGCTGAAAGCCTGGGACGTAGAGGCGTTTATGAGCGAGGCGTGCTGCGTCGCGCCCTGAACGACCGCACCGAGACAGACGACCGCGTCGACACCGCTCTTCGCGAGAGCGGCGGCAACGACCGGTATTTCATACGCGCCGGGCACTCTCACGAGCGCAAGGTCGTCTTCGCAGCCGCCCATGCGCGTGAACGCGTCAACCGCGCCCTTCACGAGCTGCTCCGTCAGAAAGCTGTTGAACCGGCTGGCCACAAGCGCTACCTTGCAGCCCTTCGCGACCAGCTCGCCATTGATCTCTTTCATTGCAAAATCTCTCCTATGAGTGGAAAAACGGCGCAAATTTTACCAAAAACCGCCCGATTTGTCAAACGCCCGCCCACGGGCCGCCCGGTGGTCGGCCCCTAGCGGTTCAGCAGCTCCTTCACATAGTTCGGCAGGGCGAAAGCGCCTCTGTGCAGGTCTGTGTTGTAGTAGCGCGTGCGTATGCCAAGACGGTTCCAGCGCGTAGCGTCCAAGTCGCCTATCGGATGATACTTCTTGGACGCGAAACCGAACAGCCAGTGACCCGACGGGTAGCTCGGTATGTGGCACTGATACACCGTCGACACCGGGAACTCCACCGCAATATGGCGATGGGCGTCGCGCACCGAACGCTGGTGGGCCGCGTAAAACGGAGATTCGTGCTGGTTTATGAGTATGCCGTCCTCGCGCAGCGCCTTGAAACACGTGCCGTAGAACTCGCGCGTGAACAGCCCTTCGGCGGGTCCGTACGGATCTGACGAATCGACGATAATAAGGTCGTACTCCGCCTTCTTGCCGCGCACGTACCTCAACCCCTCCTCGAACCACACGCTCACGCGCTTGTCCTTGAGCTTCGACGACGTGAACGGCAGATACTTCTTGGCGAGCAGCACCACGTACTTGTCGACCTCGACGAGATCGATGGACTCGATCTTGCGGTACTTCGTCAGCTCCCTGACCGTACCCCCGTCGCCGCCGCCTATCACAAGCACGTTTTTGACATTCGGGTTCACCGCCATGGGCACGTGGGTTATCATCTCGTGGTAGATGAACTCGTCCTTTTCGGTGGTCATGAGGCCGCCGTCGAGTATCAGCACGCGGCCGTACGCGGGCGTGTCGAGTATGTCTATCTGTTGCACGGCGCTCTTCTTCGAGGCCACCTGGACCGAGGCCTTCATCGAGAACCTCACGTCATCCGTATGCTGGTCTGTGTACCAAAGCTCCATTTCGCACGATCCTCCTCACTCGACCACTTGTATGTACTCAAGGTTCATGTCTTCGGTGCCGGTCATGAAACAGCCCTTCTCTTTGGCGAAGAGAATGTGCTCCAGCACGTCGCGGGTGATACGCTCGCCAGGCGCGACTATGGGTATGCCCGGCGGATAGCTCATGACGAATTCTCCAAGTCGGAGGCCAAGCGGTCTTAGGAAGACAAAG
>JAZQBR010000265.1:0-21457 GCA_045545855.1 Kiritimatiellia bacterium
AACGCAGAGACGCAGAGGCGCAGAGGGGGGCATGTTCGTGCGAACCGTTACCAACGCGGGATGGTAGGAGCCGACCAGAGGGCGGACCGTTGCGAATGGGGGCGGGTGGGGGCGTGCGGGCCGCCCGTTATGCATGGGTTCGGGGCGCCCGGGGGGCGGCCCCTACCATGGGGGTGGGTGGGCCGTCCGGTGGTCGGCCCTTACGCATATTGTATCACATTTTTGACAGAAAGTCGACGGGGTGCAACCACATTTTTGCCGGGCATTTGCTGAGTTGGTCACACGTTTTTGACAGAAGATATTGCAACGCACAACATAATATCAAGTCCGCGTAGTATACTTCCTGCAGCCGTTCTTTACACAAGGGGGTTCGAGTCGAACATCTTTTTCGACAATAACTTGTCAAAATATCGACAAACAGGACCAAGACCTTTACACGGCCAAAGCGGCAGAACCATTGTTTTACAGGGGTTTCACCTTCGCCCAGTCTGAATAGGGGTTCGGATCGGCATCGTGGATTAGTGGAGGTTAAGAGATTCCGAAGCCCGACCCACTCGCGCCGAGCGGAGAAGCCGACCCCCGCAAACGCCTTGTATTATAGCATACTACCAGTTCTGCTCCGCATTGTCGTGGAGGAGGATTTTGAAGAAGTTGGGGTACTTGTCCTCCGGCACGTAGTCCGGGTACATGATCCGAAACGTTCCGCCCGCGCGGTAGTCCGATAAGTCCAACTCGAACCCCTGGTCTCCTGCGTTGATCCACGGCCCCCAGTCATTACCCTCGATGAGATATCCCTTTTCGTCTGCGACATACTGCTTGAACCCGAATGCCCGCTTGAACGGTTCCGAAACGATTCGCGTCCCCACTGCCGGAACGACACGCCCGGTGATCGTCCGCGTCGCAGGATCAAATCCCGTCACCGCAACACTCGGCATTTTGTAGTACACGCCTTTGCGACGGCCCTCCTCGTCCCAATCCTCAATCTCTCTTGGCGATATTCCGAGGTGAGCGCAGGCAACCGCCGCAATCGGCGATTCTGGATTGTCAGAGGATTCCTCTTTGGGCCATCCCTCAAAATGGAGCGTCTCGGCGGATTCGTAGTCCTGTAAGTCAAGCGTCCGCATGAGCGCGATCTTCGTTTCTTCGTCGATCTCCTTCCACCTCGGCCCAGAAATGTACGCCTCGATGTTAGGCCCGTAGCGGGTGACGGTACAGCCCGACGGAAAAGCCTCATCCTCAATGATAGTCACATACGGAACGGATACCGCAGTAAGCGACGGGCAGTTCTCGTAGAACGACCGTGCGCAGATGCGCTGGACGCTCTGCGGAATCGTCACACTCGCGAGGTTGGGACTGTCGGCGAAGACGTAACTGTCGATGTTCGTGATTCCCGACGCAAGAACGACGTTCGTCACGCCGGAATGCGAGAACGCCATGTGGCCGAAAGTCGGCAGCGCGGCGTTGATGCGTAGGTCGCGGAGTGCGCTGCATCCCGCCACAATGGACTCCCCCACGTTCGTCACCGATGCAGGGATTTGAAACTCCGTGATCGACGTGCAGTCTCTGAAGGCGAAATCGCCGATGTCCGTCACCCCTTCCGAGATGACGAACCCTTTGGTGTTCTGCCATCCGTAGAATGCCCTCGCCCTGATCATGCGGACGGGCTTGCCGTCGATCTCCGATGGGATCAATATCCACCGCTCCGTGTATCTCGGTGTGCTGCCGGGGGCGATTTCCAGCCACTCGCCGTGATCGATGGTTCTGAACTCCACCTCGGCGTAGAGGTGCGCCGGCTCCCCGCGCCCCATGACGGGTTCGCTGATGTACCTTGACACCTCGCATCCGTACACGACCGGCTCATTGGCGGAGTTCACGATCAGCGACACCCATCCGGCATAGTACCCGCTTGGACCAAACAGAACCCGGTTCTCCCACACGAACACAAACCGAAAAATCGGATCCTCGCGGGAAGAAAAGTCCGTAATGATGTGGTTGCCGCCACTCCCGAAATTTGCCGTCGCGATGCGAGAGCCGACTTCGCAGAAGGCAAAGACGATGTTGCCGGTGACACTCGCGTCGCTCACCGTCCACAACTCATGTGCGCCCGTCGCATACGATTCGATCTTGATCTGCACGTCGCGGTTCTCGGTGAACACAAGCGTCGGGTGCTCACCCGCAACGATCTCGAAGCAATTGGAGTAGCACACCGGGTCTGCCACAGCGGGCATATACAGAAAGAGTATTGTGGCGATGGTAAGGATTCTCACTTCTACCTCCTAAAACGCTTTGTATTATACCATATTCTGGTTGCAACTGGAACAGGTGCCGCCAAAATGTCGACTGATTGTAAACCGGTAAAGAGACATGTTGGTCTTTTGGAATTGTCGTAGTTTCGAAGCGGCAGAAAAGCTCACTGCCAAGCTAAAGGAACGCGGCTACCACACTTGTCGCGCGACAGTGACGAAAATCATGAAGCGGCTGGGATTGCGTAGCATCCGCGACGGCGCGAAACGGCAATGGAGGCCTGGAAAAGCCGCAGCCCCTCGCCAGGCCTCGTCTACCACAGCGACCGTGGGCCAAACTTCAGGTCGTTCGGCCTCGGCAAGCTTTGGTGGGCGGTGAGGGACTCGAACCCCCGACCTTGACCGTGTAAAGGTCCTGCTCTAACCAACTGAGCTAACCGCCCTTGAAATCAATCAATCTTTCGTCTGATGACGCGCTTGGCCTTGCCCTCGTTGCGGGGGAGCGCGCCAACCGGGAACACATCGCCCTTCGGCAGGAAGCCGAGCCTTTCGCGAAGATGCTTGGCGACCGTGTGCCCGGTGACGCCAGGCTCCGCCTCGACGTTGATGGTGACATCGGTCATACCGTGACGCTCTTCAAGAATAATCTGAAACTCGTCCTTAACACCGGGTATCTCCATCAACGCCTGCTCGACCTGGCGCGGATAGAAGTTGACCCCCTTCACTATGAGCATGTCATCGGTGCGGCCCGTGATGCGATCTATTCTGAGCGACGTCCTGCCACACTGGCATTTCTCGCGGCTCAAGATGCGCGTGATGTCGTGGGTGCGGTAGCGGACGATCGGCATAGCCTCGCGCGTGAGCGAAGTGAAAACAATCTCGCCGTACTCGCCGTCGGGCAGAACCTCGCCCGTTACGGAGTCGATAATCTCGGTGATGTACTGGTCTTCCCAGACGTGGATGCCGCAGTGGCAGCGACAGTCCTGGCCGGTAGTGCCTATACCGCCAGTTTCGGTCATGCCGTAAATGTCGAAACACTCAATGTGAAGACGCTTTTCGATGCGGCGGCGCATTTCGTCGGAGAATGTCTCAGACCCGAAAATACCGACCTTGAGCGACGGTATGTCGCGGTCGCCGGCCGGGTCGGCATCCAGCTTCTCTATGATGCGCGGAACATAGCTGACTACCGAGCAGAAGCCCTTCACCTTGAAATCGCGCATCAGTTTTATCTGGCGCTCGGTGTTGCCGCTGGACGCCGGCACGCAGAAGAGCTTCGCCTTGCGGCACCCGTGGTAGCAACCGAACCCGCCGTTGAAGAGCCCGAACGTCGGCATTATTTGAAAGGCGTCGCCCTTCTCAAGGCCGGCCATCGAAAAACACCGCGCCATGCACTCCGCCCATTGGAAAAGATCGTTTTTAGTGTAAGCCATCACAACAGGCGTACCTGTAGAGCCCGACGACTGATGGAACTCGAGAAGATCGCGCGGGTCTACGCAATTCATCTTCAGCGGGTACGCCTCGCGAAAATCGTCCTTGGTAAAGAAAGGGAGCTTCTCAAGGTCGTCAAGCGACCTGACATCGTCGGGCGAAGCCAGACCGCCAGATTGCAGGCGTTCGCGGTAGAACCCGTTCTCCCAGACGCGGCGAAGCGTCTTCTGCAAACCCTTGAGCTGAACCGCAGCGATTTCGTCGCGGCTCATGGTCTCTGCGGCTCTATTCCAGATGCTCATGGTTGCGTATTATACCAAATTGACCCCTCGTCTGTCACCTGTAAATTTCATGCAGCGGCTAGTCCAGCACGCGCACCGTCGGGCCGGCGCCGGAATACGAGTCGAGCCCCCCTCCGACGATGCCGTCGTCGTCAGGCGCCGCCCTCGCTGCCTTGACCTTCGGACGGTCGCCAAACAGCACCGTCCCGAGGCGCACCCATGTCGCGCCTTCCTCGACAGCAACCTCGTAGTCGCCGCTCATACCCATCGACAAACGCGGCAGCCCGACACTCAGTTTTGTCTCCACCGCGTCGCGCAGCTCCCTCAACGCCCGGAAGTACGGCCTCGCGTCCTCGGGGTTTTCGCTGAACGGCGCCATTGTCATGAACCCCTCGACAGTCACGCGCGGACACTCCTTCATTATGTGCAGTACAGCGGGCTCCACCTCCTCCGGACGCATGCCGCTCTTGGACTTCTCGCCCGACACGTTCACCTCCAGAAGGATGCGCGGCGACGCGCCGGTCTCCTCTGCAATGGAGTTTATCCTGTCGGCGAGCTTCGTCGAATCGACGCTGTGTATGAAATCGAAAAGCGCGAGCGCGTGACGCACCTTGTTGCCTTGCAGGTGGCCTATAAGGTGCCACTCGGGGCCGGCGACGCTCGCGGGTTTCTTCCAAGCGGCCTCCTGCACCTTGTTTTCGCCGACTATCCCGAGCCCGGCCGCCCACGCCTCGTCAACGACTTCGGCCCCATGGGTTTTCGTCACGGCGACGATCTCAACCTCGTCGGGGCTGCGCCCGGCTCTGCGGCAGGCCGCGGCAATCCTGGCGCGCACCTCCGCGAGTATTTCTCTCAAATCTCTTTCGCCTTCGCCCATCGCCGAAGCCTCTCAGAGAACGCGATTGTCAATGAGACGCGTCTTGCCGTCGTAGACCGCGAGAAGAACGCACACGCCCTTGGCGGTCTTCTTGACGTTCTCAAGCGTCTCGCCGTCGACAAACTCCACGTAATCGACCTTGAGCCCGGCCTTCTCGAGATCGCGTACGACGCGTCTGCGCTCAGATGCCGCATCCCGGCCGACAGCGACCGACGCGAGAGCGCGTGAAAGCGCGAGCGCGCGCTCCCGCTCGTCCGCCGAAAGATACGTGTTGCGCGAAGAGCGCGCAAGCCCGCCCGGCTCCCTCACGATCGGGGCCGTGTAAACCTTGAGATCGAAGTTCAGATCCCGCACCATCCGCTTTATGATCTGCGCCTGCTGGTAGTCCTTCTGCCCGAACACCGCGAAGTCCGGGTGGGCGAGATTGAAGAGCTTGGCGACAACCGTGCACACGCCGCGAAAATGCCCCGGACGCCTCGCTCCGCACAGCCCCTTGGAAAGATCTTCTTCGACAATATAGACCGAATGGCGGTCGAGGTACATGTTTTCAGGCGTCGGGAAGAATACCGCCGTCGCGCCGGCCGCTTTGCACTTCGCGAGGTCGGCCTTCTCGTCGCGCGGATACTTCTCGTAGTCTTCGTTCGGCCCGAACTGGACGGGGTTTACGAACACGCTCACGACTATTTCGGCGGCCCCGCGTCTCTTCGCCTCGGCTATGAGCGACAAGTGCCCTTCGTGCAGGTAGCCCATAGTAGGCACAAGCGCGATTTTTCTGCCGGCGAGGCGCGCGGCCTTCGCCCACTTCTGCAGCTTTTGCGGTTCTCGGAATATCTTCATTTCACCAATCCTTTCAAAAGGGCGATTTCCTCTTTGTAGCCTTGCAGGTCGCAAGGCGTCTCGAGATACATAGGCAGGCCGCCGAGAGCCGGGTGGTTCACGATATGTTCAAAGGCGGCAAGGCCGATTTTACCTTTGCCAATCTTCTCGTGGCGGTCCTTGCGGGCGCCGAGCGCGTTCATAGAGTCGTTCACGTGCAGCGCCTTCAGACGATCGAGGCCGACAACGCGATCGAACTCGGCGACAACCCCGTCAAGGTCGCCGACTATGTCATAGCCGCCGTCCCAAACATGGCACGTGTCGAGGCACACCCCGAGCGGCAGGCCCGTCATGTCTATTATCTCGCGTATCTCCTCGAAGCTGCGCCCGACCTCCGACCCCTTGCCCGCCATTGTCTCCAACAGCACCGTTGTAGACGGCGGCCCGCCGAACGCGTCGAATATCCGCTTCAGCATGGCGGCTATCAGCTCAATGCCCTTCTCCGGGCCCTGGCCGACGTGCGAACCCGGATGAAAGTTGTACATCGCCCCCGGGGTAAGCTCCAACCGCCTCAAATCGTCGAGCATCGTCATCTCGGCAAACTCCCTGACGCGCGGCTCGGCGCCTGCGGCATTAAGCGTGTAGGGCGCGTGAGCGAGTATCGGCCCTATGCCGTTCGCACCCGCGAACTCCAGATATGCGGCAACATCCGCCTTGTCGACCGGCTTCGCCGCCCCCCCGCGCGGATTGCGCGTAAAGAACTGGAATACGTTGGCCCCGATTGACACGGCCGTCTGACCCATGGCCAGATATCCCCCGCTGGACGATAGATGACAACCTATTCTCATGACCGCGTATTATATCATTTCGCGCCCTGACGTTCAAGCGCGCTTCCGGCGCGATCCGCCTCAAGAACGAGCAGCATGTACGGGCCGACACCCTTCGGGTCGTTGTCGCGCACCGGTTCGCGCAGATAGTAGGCGAACGACCCGTCGCGATCTGCGCTCAACCCCGCGACGGAGCAGCACCGCGTCAGCGAGACGGTTCCGTCGGGGTTCTCGCGCATGAAGTCGCGGTCAAGCGCGGCGAGAGCCTTACAGGCCGCGGCGCGTTCGGCCGGGCCGAGCCACCCGCGGTTCGCGCCTTTCATCAGCGCGTACCCGATAAGCGCGGTGGCCGTCGACTCAAGGTAATTGCCCTCGCGCCCGGGCGCGTCGGCGACCTGCCACCAGGCGCCGCTCGCGTCCTGCCAGCGGACGAGCGCCGGCGCGTAAGACCTCAAGAGCGCCAGCAGCTCTCCGCGCGCGCGGTGGTCTTCAGGCGTCCATTCAAGCGTGTCGACGATTGCGGCCGCGAACCAGCCGAGTGCGCGACCCCAGGCGTGGCGGCTGCGGCCGGTCTCGCGGTCCGCCCAAACCTGGGCCTTGGCCTCATCCCAACCATGGCGATAGAGCCCCGTCTTCGCGTCGTATGTATGGCGCGTGACAACCGCGAACTGGTTGGCTATGTCGTCAAACGCGCGCTCGCGCGCCACGCCGTCCAGAAACTTCGCCGCGTAGCGCGCGTAGAACGGGCAGCCCATGTAAAGCCCGTCCAGCCACATCTGCCGCGTGTATACGCGCTTGTGCCAAAAGCCGCCCTCGGCGACGCGCGGCTGGATCGCAAACTGGGAGAACTGCTTGTCCAGCACTTTCTTGAGCCGCTCCGCCTCTGCCGCATCGCCTCGCTCCAGCGCGAGTTCGTACATGTCGAAAGCGAACTTGCCCGGGTTGATGCAGTCGAGTTTGCAATCCTCTATTCTGTAGCCGAGTATCCTGCCATCCTTGGTCACCATGCGATCGATGTAGTCCTGGGCCCAGGCTCGCGCCCTGTCGCGCACACCGGGGCAGCGCGCGGCGACCGCGAGCGCGGCCTGCAGCTCAAGCCCGTCGGTATACTCCCACTTGGGCTTCTTTCGTTTGTCGATGTCGCACGGCACGGGCATGCGCTTCATCTCGCTTTCGAGCAGCCTCTCGGCGCGGCCGATGCCGCCGTCTGCGAACGCTGTAGACGCCGCCAATGCGGCCAGGACGATTGCAGTTGCAAGTTTCATGCCGGACATTTTACCAGATATTCACCGCAAGCGCAAGCCCTCGCGCCTGTCGCAACGGAGCGCGCTCATCTTCACCGCTGCAAAAAGCGATCGGCGTTGGCCTCAAGCCGGGCGGCTAAATCGTCAAGCGCGACGCCGCGCAGCTTCGCGAGGCAGGCGGCGACATCGCGGACGGACGGCGCGGACGCGGCGGTCTCCGGCGTAGCGTCGCTCTCGACCAGCAGCCGCTCGCCAGGTATCGCCTTCGCGAACTCCCGGTAGTTCACGGCATGATCGTTGAGTATCGCAGGCCCGATCGACACATAGCCGTTCATCGCGACAATTTCGGGAAGAAGCCCGCCAGAGCGCGAAAAACCGTGGAACAGAAACGCCGGCACCCTGCCCGCATGGCGCGCGCACGCCTTCGCTACCTCGCCCCAGCACTTCGCGCCATGCAGCACAACGGGCCGCGACAGCTCCGCCGCGACTGAAAGCTGCAACTCGAATGCCTCGCGCATCGCCGCCGAAATCGTCCGCTCGCGAAGACGGTCAAGACCGATTTCGCCAACGCCCGCCGCCGGATTCGCCGCCAACCGCGCGGCGAGCGCCGATGGATCGAAGCCGTCGAGCCGCCACGGATGCCAGCCGAAAAACACGGCGTCGAGCGGGCCGGCCGACGCGATGTCGCATGGCTCGGCCAGAAAGTGCCGCGTCTCGCCGCGGCGTACGTGGCAATGCGCGTCGGTCATCTCAAAACTCCATGTTCGGCTTTCATGTTCTCTCCCAGCAGCGCGAGCTTCGGGTCGCTCGCTTCGAAGCCCTGCAGCCACCCGTTCTCAAAACCGAAATCCGCAGCAGCCTCGGCGACGCTCTCGTACTCCTCTTCGGTGACTGGCCGGTCGAACGGCGGCGTCTCGAGCGCTTTGTAAGCCGGCGTGTACTGTGCCATTACCGAGACTGCAACTTCGCTGGAAACATTGGCGGCGAGCCAGGCGAGACTCTCGATCGCCTCGTCGGCGTGACCCGGCAGCACGAGCACGCGCACTATCGTGCGCTCCGGCGCGCGGGCGTACGCCCAACTTACCGCCGCACGCGCCGCCCTCACGTAATCCGGCGCTTGGGAGGCGGCCGCTGCCGTCTCGTCCCGGGAATACCTAAGGTCGAAGAGCGCCCAATCGCAAAGCTCGGCGTATTCTTCAAGAATCTCGACGCGCTCGTAGCCCGACGAGTTCCAAACGAACGGCAGACGCACACCCTCTTTGAAAAGCGCTCGAGCCGCCTCGCGTATGTAGGGCAGATATGGCGTTGGCGAGACGAGGTTCCAGTTCTCCACGCGATCGTCGACCGCCAGACCCCGAAGTATCGCAGCCAGTTCGGGAACTGTCTTGTCGACGCCTTCGCCGCGCCAGCTCCACGGCGAGTTCTGGCAGTAGAGGCATTTCATCGTGCAGCGCGAGAAGAATACACAACCGCTGCCATGCTCGCCGACAAGCGGCGGCTCCTCGCCGAAGTGGGGGCCCCATCTAAAGACACGCGGACCCGCCCCCGCGCCGCAGTAGCCTAGCCGCCCGCCGGCGCGAAAGCGGTCGGCGCGGCACCGTCTCGGACAAAGTTCGCATCTGTCAGGCATTGTACCGTTCTCCCTCATGTGCGGATAAATTCGTGGTATGTCGGCCCGCCGGGCTTCGCGAGGAGTCCGCGCCCGGCCAGGACGCGACGCGCCTGGCGGGCGACCGCGCCCGACGGGTCGATTACTTCGGCGCGTCCGCCGGCGATCTTCTCAATCAGACCTCGCAGGTGCGGGAAGTGGGTGCAGCCCAGCACAAGCCTGTCGCACCCGGCGGCAAGAAGCGGCTCGATCTTGGCGCGCACAATGCGCTCGGCGGCCTCGCCGCTGGTCTCGCCGCGCTCCACAAGACCGACAAACTCGTCGGCGACCGTCGCGACAACAGTCACATCGCGGGCGAACTTCGCCTTCGTCTCGCGATAGAGCCGTCCGTCGAAGGTGCCAGCCGTCGCGAGCACTCCGACAACGCCCGTCCGAGAGCTGATGGCGGCCGGCTTGACAGCAGGCTCAAGGCCGACGAACGGCATGCCGGGATAAGCCGCCCTCAGCCGGTCGATAGCCGCCGCTGTCGCAGTGTTGCACGCGACCACAATCATCTTGCACCCCCACGCGACAAGCCGCTCGACGTTCGCGAAAGAAAGCCGCGCTATCTCATCCGCCGGGCGGTTGCCGTAGGGGCAGTTGGCTGAATCGGCGATATACACCGTCGACTCTTCCGGGCAGATCGTTTTGAACGCCTCTAGTATGCAGACGCCTCCTATACCGGAGTCGAAGAAGCCCACGGCTCGCGGTACGACGCCCCAGTCTGCAAGGGGCGCGACCGGCAGGCCCATGATATTCTCATAGCCGCCGCTGTACGACTCGACTATCGCTCCGCCGCTCTCGTCTATGTCGTATGCTCCCGCCCTGTCGAGCGGCTTCACCCGCGCGACGTATTCGTCTATTGCCGCGTCGTCGAGCCGGCGAAATGTAACATGGCTGCGCACAACCCGCACGTCGCCGTCGAAAGCGACGCCTGTTAAGACGACGTGGGTCTTGCCCGAGAGCCGGCGCAGAAACTCCTTCGCCTCGGCCGCATCGCGCGGTTTGCCGTATATTCGCCCGTCGAACCAGACGATGGTATCGGCCGAAAGCACATGCCGCGCTGCGACGGCGGCGCCTTTCGCGAGCGCGTTTTCCCTGACGGTGCGCTCGGGGTCGTCTTGAAACGTCACCTCGGGCGCGTCGGTCTTGACAACATCGAAATCGACGCCGAGCGATGAGAGTATTTTCGCGCGCCTCGGGCTGCCGCTGGCGAGTACGATTCTCATAAAGCCCCCCCTTCCGCCACGAACACGCTGACCGGCTTTGTCGACTCCAGCTCCACGCGACTGCCCAGAGCACGGTTCAGCGTGGCACGGTAGAGGCTGTCGAATACAATTCCGTCAAGGGGCCACTTGAGCCCCTTCGAGGTCACGCGCGTGCCGGGCGTCGGGGCGAACACCGACACCGCCGCGCCAGGATCCGTCGCGATTTCAGCGCGGCCCGACACCGGTATGAACCGGCCGTAGTCCGTCACAATCTCAAGGCCAAGGTCCAGCGCGCGGAACACATTGCCAATAGAGTGGTCTTCGCGGCGTCCCGTCGCGCCCACGACAATGGGACGCTGCCAGCCGCGCCAGGCGCAAAGCCGCGCGGCTTTCTCGAGGTCGTTCGTCTCTTGCTCGTCGACACGCACGACATTAGAGAATACACCCCTGAGCGAATCGCAGTCTCCCACGACCAGATCCGGCTCGCGATGGAACCGCCGTCTGTAAGCGTCGGCCGCGCCGTCGCAGCAGACGACACGCCCGGCCCCCGCGACAAGACGCCACGCCGCACCCCCGCGCTTGGGGAATTCACCCGCCGCGAGTATCACCGTCCCGGACGGTCCGGTTTCGCCTGTCTTCATATTTTCCATTTTAGATTGTCACTTGCCGACGCAGAACCGGCTGAAAAGCCGATCCAGCATATCTGTTGAATACACAGCGCCCACGAGCGTGCCGAGCTTCTCGCTCGCGGTCCTTAGCATGTTGCCCAGAAGAACGAGATCGCCTGCGGCGGCAAAGCCGGTTGCGGCCGCGTCCAGAATGGCTATGGTCTCGACGAGCGTCGCGAATGCCGTCTCGGCGCACCCTGCCGGGGCCTCGCCAGACTCGGCCAGCTCCTCCAGGCGGGCGACTATGGCGGCGCGAAGCTCGACGAGCCCTTCGCCGGTCACTGCCGAAACATTTATGCCCGGGCCGCGCGCAATGTCGCTCTTGGATGTAACCCCTATTGCGCGCGCCGCGGCGGGCGGCTCCATTCGCGGCGAGCCGGCGGGCGCAAGCGATACGATGACATCGGCCCTCTCGACGAGCGCTTCGCTCCGTCTCACGCCTTCAGCCTCGATGCTGCCGACTTCCGTGCCGTCTGCGGAATGGCGTATGCCGGCGGTGTCTATCAAACGCACGGGCCAGCCTTCCATGTCGACCCAGGCCTCGATTGAATCGCGGGTGGTGCCGGGGGCCGGCGAGACGATAGCCCTGTTTTCGCCAAGGAGCGCGTTCATGAGCGAACTCTTGCCGGCGTTCGGCGCACCGGCGAGAACAACCAGAACGCCGTCGCGCATAAGCCGCCGCTCGCGAAGCCGCTTCATCAGCGAGCGCACGGCGCCGCGCAGCCCGTCAAGGCTCCGGGCGACATCAGCCGCGAAGCGGGCCGGCAGCTCCTCTTCGTCTACATCCAGCGAATGTTCGACCGTCGCCGAGAGCCCGACCGCCGCGTCGTAGAGACGCGAGAGGCGCGTATTGAACGACCCGGCGCCGGGCTGTCCAGGGACACCACCGGGCTCCGCCACGACGAGATCTTCGAGAGCGTCGTCTGCCGCGCGA
Organism: Kiritimatiellia bacterium; assembly: GCA_045545855.1. Classification (GTDB taxonomy): domain Bacteria; phylum Verrucomicrobiota; class Kiritimatiellia; order RFP12; family UBA1067; genus UBA1067. The sequence continues at coordinate 12,175 of JAZQBR010000265.1, forward strand.
ACCGTCTTGGCGTCTATCAACTCCAGCACCGCCTCAGCCTGGTCGAGCGCGATTTTGCCGTTCAGAAAAGCTCGCTCGGTGAATTCGCCCCGGCGGGCAAGACGGGCACCGGCGGCGATAGCGGCTTCAAGCACGCGGCGCGGCGTCACGACACCGCCGTGGCACTGAAACTCCACGACATCCTCGCCGGTGTAAGACCGCGGCGACTTGAAAGCGAGCAAAAGCCCTTGGTCTACAATGCCTGCTGCGCCGCCCGTTTCATAAAAGCCCGTGAAAAGAATCCGCCCGGGACGAGGCTCGCGCCGCGTGACGCGCCGCGCCACCTCGAAAGCGTCCGGACCCGAAACGCGCACGACGGCAACGCCGCCGCGCCCTGCCGCCGTCGCCACAGCCGCTATCGTCTCGCCACCCGCCATGGTGCCTGGAGCCGCCGCCTAGCGGCGGTTGCGAAAGAACTTCTTCATCTCATCGGCCGTCTTGCACTTCGCCAGCCGGTCGGCGCCATCCTCCGCACGCAACGCGCGCGATATGAAGCTCATGAGCTGCAAGTAGGGCGTCTGCTTCTGGTCGTTCGCAATCGTGAGCACGATTATCTTGACCGGACTATTGTCGATTGTCTCATAGTCCGGTATGCACCCGCCCGCCGTGCCGGAATTGTCCACGAGCGCGACCGCCCCGGCGATGCCCAGCACCGATGCCGTGCGCCCGTGAGGCACGGCGATGCCATGGTCGAGGCCTGTGGGCATCGACGCCTCGCGCTTGAGCACCGCGGCGACAGCGGCCTTCTCGTCCTTCACATGATTAGGGCACGCCTTTGCGATTTCAGCGACAAGCTTCTCGATCGCCTCCTGCTTGGAACCAGCCCTGAAGCCAGGCAGCATTACGAAGCCCTGCACATAGCGCCCGACGGCCTCGTGACCGCGCGGCGCCGCCTCGGTGGCGGCAATCATCTTCTCGACCTGATCCCGCCGTATAGGCTTGGCGATGGCGCGCGCGAGATCGTTGATTTGGCTCACTACCTCCATCCACGCGGTCATCACAATCGCCTCTTCAGCCGGCGTGCACTCGAACGAAATCGACTTCCCGCTGCGGCGAATCGACAACTCCATCGCGTCCAGCGCGACCTCCCAGATATGATCAGACTGCGACAGGCACGTCACGAAGAAGCCCTCGTTTCGGAACTCCGCCAGAAGCTTCGACATCATCAGTTCGGCAACATCGGCGTCAGCGAGTTCGAACGAGACTTCGCGCGAGCCGTCCTTTGACGAGTGGGGGCGCCTGACACCTTTCGATTTTGGCTTAAACAGGGCGACAAGCGCGGGCGGCGCGACGACGGTCGTGACGAGCGTCATAAGAATGCCAATGCCGAAAATCTCCTGGGTCAGGTAGCCGTGCGAGAGGCCCAGGCCTGCGATTATGAGCGCCACCTCGCCGCGCGGCACCATGCCCGCGCCGATGCGCAGGCCCCCGAGCAGGTTGAAACCGCAACACAGCGACGGCACCATGCACCCGACAACCTTTGCCGCGACCGCAAGCGCGGTATAAATCGCACCAAACACCAAAACAGGCTTTGAGCAGAGAGCCGACAGGTCGACCATCATGCCCATGACACAGAAGAAAACCGGTACGAGAAACGTATAGACCGGCGTCAGCATCTCTTGAATCGGGTGCTTGAGGTCCGTCCGCGAGAGCCCGAGGCCCATCACATAGGCGCCGATAATCATCGCGAGCCCCATGTACTCGAAGAAACCCGCCAAAACGAGCGACAGTCCAAACGCGAGCGTCGCGACAAGCGCGATGGAGCTGGAACATGACTTGAGAAACTTCGCGATCTTGCGCGCGGCGAGGATGCACACGACCGTCGCCACGAGCCAAACGCCAAAAGCCTTTACGGCCACCCAGCCGATTTCGCCCCAGTCCATGCCCGCGGCGGCGCCAGACGCCTCCGCCGCGTGGTTGGCGGCGATTATGCCATTGCCAATCGCGAGCACTATCAGGCCGAGCACGTCGTCTATCACGGCACCCGCCATGATGGTCGTGCCCTCTTCGCTGTCCATCTTCTTCTTCTCGCTCAGGATTCGCGCGGTAATGCCGACCGATGTCGCGGTGGACATTATACCCATGTACAGCGGCGCCTCCTGGGTCATCGCCTGGGCGAGCGGCATTGCGCCCAGCTGCGAGAAGTGTGCGAAGAACTTCGGCAGAAGCCACACTGCGCAAAGATCGCCGAGCATGAACGAGACAATTACACCGCCGAGGCCGACGAGAGTGCCGACGAACGAGTACTTGATGAACATCTTGAGGTTCGTCTCGAGGCCGGAAAGAAAGAGCAGTATGACCGACGCCAGAGTCGCTATGCCGTAGAGCGCCGGCGAGGTCGCGTCGAAGACCGCGTGCCCGCCCGCAATCGTGCCGAACATCGCGTGCACACCGCCTTCGGACGCCTGGTTAATCATCTTGAGCGCGCCCCCGTGGAAGAGCCCGTACTGGAATATCCCGTCGCCGAAACCTATCCCGCCGAGAGCCCACGGACCAATCGCTATGCCTGCGGCCAGTTCACCGAGAATCGACGGCAGGCGCAACAGTGACGCCACCGAGCCGCCGAGGCGCGCGGCGAATATGATGATGCCGAGCTGCAGCACCAAAAACATCATCTCCTCCACCCGCGGCAAACCGAAATTCGGGTACGCGGGCGCGCAGGCTTCGGCCGCCATAGCCAGCGCAGGGGCCAGCAGCGCAACGAGCGCCGCCACAATCGTCTTCTTGTTTTTCATGGGATTGTAATTATACCATAAATCCCCGCCCTTGTGGAGGCGGGGATTTAATTTATGGCGCAAGGGCCAGAGCGCGCATCAGCGCTTCTTGGCCTTCTTGATAACCGGTATCTGGGCCGCGGCCACCGACTGGCCGAGCCTGCGTGCCTTTTCATCCGGCATGAAGATGTCAATCTTCTCGGCCCACTCGGGGTAGACATCCTTGAGCATCGCCTTGGCCGTCTCGAGTATCACCTCGCCGCCGAGGCCTGACGTGACGCGCCCGAGTATCATCATGTTCTCGTAGTCGTAGAACTCGTTGTACCACGGTATCGCGTGCGCCAGGAAGCGCCCGATCTGAATATACACCTTGAGCGCATTGGCGTCGCCCTTTTCCATCGCAGCCTGCACGACCTTGAGCCGCTCAGGCAAAGCCATTGTCTTCGGGAACTTGAAACCGTACTTCTCGGCGAGCCAGTTGACGGCCTGCTGCGAGAACGCCATCGCGCCCACACCGGCATCGCCCGACCACTCGCAGCGGGGCGCGTTCGGGTTGAAATCAACCGGCGCGAACGCAAGCTCGGAGATGCGCCCGGTCATGCGACCTTTCATGTCGACATACCCGACCGCCTCGCTGGAACCCATCGCGACACCGAGAATACCCTTCTTGTTCATCGTAATCATGCCGGCGAGCGCAGTTACGTCGCCGTCGTTGTAGATCGCGAACGGCACGCCCCAGTCCTTCTCAATTCTGAAGAACATGTTCTGCGCCGTCTCAAACTTCGAGGGATTCTTCTCTTTGATCGCCCTGAAGAGACTCGCGATACCCATCTTCTGGCCGACGAGCGTACCCGCCGTCGAGCCGCCGATCGCGTCGACGCGCGGCAAGGAGGCTGCTGCCTCTTTGAGGCCGGCCGTTAGCTTAGAGTAGTGGTACTCGGGGTCGGCGTTGTTGCGAGGATCCCACGGGAACTCCTTCGAGAAGACAACCTTGCCGTTGTTGAGGGCCGAAATCTTGAAGTCGCTGGCGCCCAGGTCGAAGCCTATGCGGCATCCGTCCGCCACCGTCTTGACGAGAGCGGGCGACTCGTTGGTTTCGGGCATCTTCGCGAACGGCACCACGACCGTCTCGACCGGACGCCCGTATATGGACGTGAAGAAGTCGTAGTCGAACGCGCGCGCGCCCTTGGGCGTATACGCCTTGGCTACGGGCTTAACGACGGCGTCGGGGCCCGCGAGGTAGAGCTTCCAGCCGCCGGCCGACCAGACGATGAACTTGGCGATGCGCTCGACGACATAGCTCACCTTTTTCGCGGCCTTCGGGTCGAGCCGCTGTGGTATCGGCAGGTTGTAGCGGTAGACCTTGCCGTCCTCGCGCTCCCATGCAATGGCGACGACGTCGGCCTTGTCGCCGATACCGTCGTAGATTTCCCACAGCGCGTTCATAGGCGCCACGAATTCCGTGTCGCACTTGCACTTGCACTTAGCAGCGGCTTTGCATGCCATTTTCAGTTGCCTCCTTTGTTTTTGTTTGTCTTTTGACTTCAAACCGCCCTCGCGGGGGCGTTCGTCCAATTTTGTGTACATTATATCACATTGCGTCGAACGCCGCAAGCACCGACGGCGTCACATCTTCAAGCGATTCGACCCTGTCGCGCAGCTGCCGCTCGCGCGGCCCGAATGCAATGAACGGTACGGGATTGCGCGTGTGGCCTCTGTCGTTCATGCTCTCTATGTTGCCGTGATCGGCTGTCATCACGATTGTGATGCCGGCAGCCTCGGTGAGACGCACGAGCGCGGCGAGGAACCTGTCGTACGTGCGCAAGACGGCGCACGCGCGCGCATAGTCCATCGAGTGGCCCGATACGTCCGTCTGAAAGAACTCGTAAAGAGTGAAATCGTATCCGCGCGCTATGGAGAAGAGATGCTCCGCCGCGCGTTGCGGCGGTATCACGCGTATGTCAGGGTAGCGGTCCTGTATCGTCTCGCGCGTCAGATCCTGCATAAGCGCGCGGTCGTCGGCGAGGTCCTGCGCGGTCGTTATCGCCTCGGGTGTCGTCAGCGCCATAACCGTAGTGACCGACTTGTAGCGGCGCGCCTCTAGCTCCTCGGCGCTGTCCACGAGATATGCGTCGGCGAACTTGATGCTGAGCGATCGCTTTTTGAGTTGTAAGAAGAGGTTGTTGTCCTGGATGATCTTTCTGAGCGAGGGCCCTGGGAAGCCCTCGCAGTGGCGGCCCATCGCCTTGGAGCAGTTGACGCCGGTGAACATCGTCGCCTGGCCTGTAGCCGACTGCGGCAACCCCTCCACGTCGAGGCACGCGTCAATCGGCTTGGAGTGCTTCTCTATAAGTCGGCAGAGCGTCGGGCACACCTCCGAATTGACCGGATTGTCCACCGCCGCCTCGCGCACTCCTACGCCGTCAATAAATAGAAAGATGATTTTCAATACGACCGTATTATACCAAAATTCCCTCGCGGTTGTAAAGTTGCAGCAGCCTTGAAATGCAGCCGAAGCGAATCTTTACCCTTCACTTCGCGGAGTGGCTACCAACAAAATCGAACCATTTTGTCAGAAAGCTCAGGTTGAGCCTCCTAACTTTATGTAAGCGCGGGAATGGGCTCGCGCGAAGAACGAAAGGAACACGACGATGAACAAGACAGTACAGAAGATTATGATGGCGCTCGCGGTCTGCGGCGCACTCTGCGGCACGGCTGTGGCGATGCCGAAGGGGAATCCTCCGCCCAAAGGCAAAACGCCTATGGCGATGAAAGCCCAGGCCCCAAAACCGCACACGGTGAAGGCGCAAGGACCCGCCCGGCACTGCGCGAAAACAGCGGTAGCGCACGCGAAAGCACTTCCCGCACCAGTCCACAGCGCGCCCAGGCATGTTCCGGCACATCACACCCCGTCCCTGCCACACGCAAGGCACCACAAGCCGAAGCATCACCTTGAGAGTCCCTGCCGGCACTGTCACCACCACGGCAGCAGCACTTTACATACAGAGGACTGGTGCGAAATCGGAGCCTCTCTTCTGGGCGGGGTCTTGGGCGGACTAATCGGTGCTTCAATGTGACAAAGCACCTCGCGTCAACGCCGTGCGGGATATTGGGGGCAGCCCCTAATTCCGCGCGGCTGCGAATACTATGAGGGCGAAGCCGGCGACAGAAAGAACGTCCGGCACCTGTCCAAAGAAAGCGAGGCCGAAGAGCGCGGTGAACACGATATTGGTATAATCGTAAACGGCGATTTCACGCGGCGGGGCGAAGCGGTAGGCCGCAGTGACGCCAAACTGCCCGATGGCCGCGCCTGTCCCGGCACCCAGCAGTATGAGAACTTGGCGCCATGTCATCGGGTCGTAACCGCACAACATGAAAGGCAGAGAAGCGAGGCACGAGAACGCGCTGAAAAAGAGAACAATGAAAGCGCCGTCGACCTTCATAATGCCGAGCTCGCGCACGCAAGTGTAGGCGATGCCGGCGCCGAGCCCGCCGCCGAGCGCGCAAACTGTCGCAAAAGTGTCGGCCCCGCGAAAGCCGGGGCGCATGACGAGAAGCACGCCCGCAAAGGCCACGGCGAGACAGATGAAACGCCTCAGCCCGGCACGCTCCCGGAGAAACGCCCACGAGAGCAGAACTGTGAAAAACGGAGCCGTCTTGTTCAACGCCATCGCCTCGCCTATCGGAATTTTCGAAAGCGCATAGAAGTTGCAGAAGATGCCGATGCACCCGGCGACCGAACGCCCGAGAAGAAGCAGCCACGCAGCAACGGGCCGTGCCGCCCCGCCCGGGCCGTGCCGCCCGCCGGCGCGCCGGCCGCGCAGATACACCGCACCCGCTATCACGAGCGCAATCGCGTTTCTGAAAAAGCTCTTCTGAAAGCTCGACACCTGCCCGCCGCAGTCATCGCAAAGCCGGACGAAAAACGCCATCAGCGCGAACCCGAACGCGCTCGCCACTATCGACAAAATACCCTTAAGCCTGCTGCTCATCGCCTCGCTCCGGCAAGGGGCCGGGCCTAAAAACAGACGGACGACGCTTTCCGCCGTCCGCCTCTGCCATCCACCCCGTGAAAAGGCTAGCTCTCTTACGCCTTATTTCTTGACGAGCTTGCGGACGGCCTTGTGGGAGCAGAACGTACGCTCGGTGTAGAGCTTGGAGCGCCACGAAGGCGTCGACTTGACGACCTTGATGGCCTGAATCCAGGGGCTGTTGAACGGGAAGAGCTTCTCGACCCTTACGCCGTAGCTCTCGCGGCTGACGGTGAAGTTGCCGGCGACGTTCTTGCGGCCGTTATCAATCGCGAGAACCTTGCCCTCGAAATCCTGAATACGGAACTTGTCGCCTTCTTTAATCTTGATCGAGACACGCACGACATCGCCCGTGTGGAACTCGGGAAAGTTCTTCTCGGCGAGCTTGGCGGTCTGCTCTGCGTTAATCTTGTCTAGAATCTTGATACCCATTTTCTACCTCCTTAGGCCTTCTTCTCGGCCTTCTTCGCCTTGCGGGCGTGATGCGGCTTGAGGGCGGGATTCTTCGCGCGGCGGATGAGCGAGGCTACCGTCGTCGAGGGCTTGGCGCCTTTCGAGAGCCAGTAGTCGACGCGCTCGACGTCGAGTTTGAAGTTATTCTCCTTGAGCTGGGTGTCGTACCAACCGAGAATCTCGAGGAACTTGCCGTCGCGAGGGCTGCGCTCGTCAGCGGCGACAATACGATATGCCGCGTGGTTGGTGCAACCGGTGCGACGCATTCTTATTTTTACCATGTTGTTTTTCGCTCCTTATGGGTGAATGAATGGCGCGTAGTATATCATATCTGCGGCGAAAGCGCAAGGGGTAATCACATAAACGAATTTCACCTCGCGCGCCGGCGAAAGAGGAGCGCATATGCCAGCACCACCGCGAAGCAAATCGCCGGGACGACGAACGAGGCCCTGAGCGAGGTCTGGGTAAGCCTTAGGTCCGCGTCCCACTCCAACGAAAAGCCCGGCACGAGGCACGTCCACCACGAGCCCGCGTCACCGATGATCTGAGCCATCCAAGGCGTGATGATCGCCCCGCCGAGAATCGCCATGATGAGGCCGGACGCGCCGAGCTTCAGCGCCCTCTGGTCGAGCCCGCCAAGGGCGATGCCGTAGATCGTCGGGAACATGAGGGACATGAACCCGGACATTGCAACGAGGCAGATGACGTTCGCGGAGAACGGGAGCTGGCCGACCATGAACAGGATCTCCGTCGGCAGATAGATTACGCCAGCGCAACACAGAATGGCGCACACGGCGAATACGGCCATTATGATGGCGGGGTTGAAATACTTCATCGCGAAAGTCGCGATCCAGCGGCAGGCTATGAAAAGGGAGATCGCGATCGTGTAGTAGATCGCCCCCTGCGCCGGAGTGACGCCGAGTTCCTTCTGGCAGTAGACGTTGAGCCAGGTCCATGCCGCGATCTGTACGCCGACGTAGAAGAACTGCGCGACGACGCCAAGCCAGTAGCGAGGTGTCGAGACGAGCGTGTACAGCATGGATCGGTAGCCGCTCGACAGCAGGACGTAGACGAGAGGTCCGGCAACGCCGCACAGCACCCACTTGATCTTGTCCATTTCAGGGAAGATGAAGTAGAGCACCGTCATCGGCACGACCGAAAACGCGAGCGCCACGGCTGCCCGTACGAGCGCGGTGCGAGTGGGGGCGGTTTCGCCCTCGCGCTTCGACAGGAAGAAAAACCAGATGACGAGCGCGATTGCGCAGAGCCCTACGTACGGCGCGCACACCCAGAAGAGCTCCTTGTCGATGACGCCCTTCAGGACTTCGGGGGCCATTTGCGCGCGCTCCTCCGCCGTCGCGGGGTTGAGGTGGGAGAGAATGAGCTGCTGCGCGAGGACAATGCCGCACATCGACCCGACGGGGTTGAACATCTGCGCGAAATTGAGGCGACGCACCGCCGTCGCCTCGTCGCCGAGCGACAGGACGTAGGGGTTGCATGTCGTTTCAAGAAGCGAGCATCCGCCGGCGACGATGAAGATCGCGACGAAGTAGATGTCGAAGCTCTGCGCGATGCACGCAGGAATGTAGAGAAGCGCACCCGTGATGTATACCGCAAGCCCGATCAGGACGCCCTTCCTGTAGCTCAGCTCCTCCGCAAGCACGGCCGCGAATATCGCGAGAACGGCATAGGCGCCGTAAAACGCCACCTGCACAAGCCCCGCCCTGGACTGGTCCATCGTGAAGATACGCTGGAACGCCGGCACGAGATTGTCGGTCATGTTGTTTAGAAGCCCCCAGAGCGCGAAGCAGCTTACGAGCATCGCAAATACCGCCAGGTACTTGCGCGGGACTACCGGTGCTTGATTGTTCATTGACGTCTCCTTTATCTGCGTCTGCCGAGAAAATACTTGTAGGCGGGGTCTGATGTCATGTCGACGTAGGCGTAGCCCACCTCGTCCAGCACCTTGACGAAACCGGCGCGCTGGTCCTTGGGTACCTGAAAGCCCGCGAGAACCTTGCCGTGGTCGGCGCCATGGTTGCGATA
>JAZQBR010000266.1:0-11324 GCA_045545855.1 Kiritimatiellia bacterium
CAAATTTTTGACCCATGCACGGAAACGCCCCCGCGTTCCCGCAGCAGGATTTTCACTTATCGCAAAATGAAAATCACCACTTCACCCTTTGTTTACAGGGGTGTGGCCGTTTTCATGCCCGAAAAATTGGGGAACCTCCAACGAAACGAAAATTCAAGCGGAGCGCAGTCCCCCATGAAGCGCCACTTCACGGACTTTCTATCGGCTCAGCTGCCTATAACATTCGTAGGCCGCGATCGAGACGGCGTTGGCGAGGTTGATGCTGCGCGCGTGCTCGCCCGGCATTGGAATGCGGAAAAGCGACTCGCGGTAGCGTTCGTAGAAGTCCTTGGGGAGTCCGGACGACTCGTTGCCGAACACAAGCGCGTCTCCAGGCTCGAAGCGGCAGTCGTACAGCGACTTCTCGCCGCGCGTCGAGAGGAAATGAACGCGACGCGGCTGGACGGACGCGAGATAGTCCTCCCATCTGTCGTGTATCCTGAGGTCGAGATGCGGCCAGTAGTCAAGCCCCGCCCGCGCGACATAGCGGTCGTCGAGCGCAAAGCCGAGCGGCCGCACGAGATGGAGCGGAACGCCCAGCCACACGCACAGCCGTCCGATGGCGCCCGTGTTGTGCGGAATCTCCGGCCGCAGCAGAACAATCGAGAAGTCAGCTTTCATTAGCCGACATTATACCAAATCGAACGCCCCCTGTGGCAAATCCATCGCGGGGGTTTAACCACGAAATACACGAAATACACGAAACGGGCCTATCGTGGGCTATCCCCAATCACTCCACGTTGATTATTCCGCGGCACCTAGGATATGACTTGCAGCCGTAGAACGACTTGCCGTCGCCTTTGCGCTTGCGAAGGGCCATCCCCCCCGCCGCAGTACGGACACAAAGGAGTGTCGCCTTCTCGCACCGACGAATGACGCTTCTGCAGATTGGCAACATGACTGTCGATCTGCTTCTCACTCAGCGTTCCCTGCCATTCGGCTATTGCGGAAGTGAGTTCGTCTATCTGCCCCGGATTGATCATCGGCGTGGTGTGCGAACGAATGTAGTCGACTGCGCGTCGAGAATAGACCACGCCGTCGGGCATCTTAGTCTTGAACGTGCAGTCTCCGGTGAAAGCCACGACGCCAATAAAATACGACTTGTCGATTCCGAGGTTGTCGGCGAGTGCGCAGATGTGCTTGTAGTTCTGCCTCATCGGATTCTGGAACCGGCTCTTCTTATGGTAGATGGACTGCGTCCAATCCTTGCTCTTCTCGTCGCCGAATATCCAGCCAGAGTATGTCTTCGTCTCGACGACGAAAACGCCGTACTGCGAAACGACGATGTGGTCAATCTGCGTCGTCGTCCCGTCCGGCAGCGGCAGGTAGATGTCGTTCAGAATCCGGTACTCGTCGGGCAACCCTTTCCTCAACTGTCCCGCGACCAGCTTCTCGCCGCGCTTGCCCTTCTGCTTCGGACTGTTCCACCAGAGCAAAAATATCCGAAGCACGACCAGAAGCGCGAACACGCCTCCCAGCATCCTGAATACCGGCTTGAATGATTCAACTACAGCATCCATACGACAAGTTCTCCTTCGTCAACCGCGTTTCCAAGTTGCAGACACTTTCGTGCCCTTCCCAGATATTTCACGAGGGATTCTCCCCGCCGGCGGTTTCATCCCCGCCTTTAATCCACCGTAGCCTTGGCGAAGGTGGATCGCGCGCTGCTGCTTCTGCATCGCGGCAAGTCTTCTCGTCTTCACAAGTCCCATAATACACTCCTCATTCAGACCGTATCACAGGGGTCAGTCCATAGCATCTCCCACATCTCCAATCAAATAAATTTCTTAAACGCTTTCTTCATCTTTAGCATGACATCAACCACCCAAGCGAACTGTGCATTCCATTGATTCGTATTTGACAGCTCAAATTTCTTTTCAAAAAGGATGCGGCTTGCCTTACGATGTGGCAATTCTCGCCAATCAAGCTTTAGCCCGCAGTCAGCCTCGATCTCCTGACGATGTCCGTAAAGCAAATGAAACAGGTCTTTGTCGTTGCCAATATAAAACTCCACCGCCAAAGACTGTCTCTTGTGTAACTGCAACAACGCCAGATGACAACTCGACGATCCTATCGAAAATGTCATCCAATGATCAAGAGTAGGTTTTCGGCGATTGAATTCTCTCGCAAATGCCGAATCCTGAAATGCATAATTTTGAAACGCAACCCAGTAATCAAACCGACGCTGCTGTACGGCGCTGGTCGTGGTAGCCTTTTTAACATCTTTTGCCCAGTCATTCGGACGCTCTATAACCTCGAATTTGACTGCAGGAGACGAATTGCCAATTTTGTAGAGTTTGATCTCGCACAAGAAAAAAGCCACACTGTCATCCGTATGAATATTAAGCCACTCAATCGCCGATCTATGCTCCTCGCGAGCATGCTTGACTACCCACACAATTATGTCGGCAGACTTACCCGACGCATAGGTTATCAACTTGCCAAGATGATCGTGATTCGTTGATTCAAGTTGATTCTCAATTATGATCCTACGCCCCGTGTCAACCTCCCTGGCAAAAATATCAACATTGAAATCAACGACCGGGGACTCCTCCTCATCGATTGCAATGTCTATGCCAATAGCATCAGACAAACTGCCGATGTTATCTGCGCTTGCCAACCACGGTGTAAAGTCTTGCGCTTCATGTGGCCATACCTTGCGCAAATCACTGATCTCCTCCAGCTTGCTTAAATTGATCATATTTTCCTCCTTTAAGAATTTTGCCATCTTAACAATTATGCAACTATTCGATTATCGACACAAATCCTCGTCCTTTCTCGCAATCGGGCGAGCCGAGAATGAGGTGGTCGAGGAACTTGATGCCGAGCAGTCGTGCGGTTGATTGCAGGGCGGAAGTGAGCTGCAAGTCGGCCTTGCTCGGCGTTGGATCGCCGCTGGGATGGTTGTGGGCGACGATGATCGCATCTGCCTGTGCCTTGAACGCCGCGCGGAAGACTTCTCCCAAGTCCACGGTCGTTGTGCCGTGCGTGTGCCCAAGCGACACAAGCACAGGCAAACCAATCGCTCGACGCTCAGCGTCAATCGGCAACACAAAGAAACCTTCCTGCTCGCCCGCAATCGGAATTGCCGCGCTAAACAGCGGATAGGCGTCATCCGCCGTCTCAATGCGCGATTTCAAAACACATTCAGCCGCAGACACTTTTACCGCAAGGTCAGGCGGCATCTGCCACATGCCGATGTTGCCGCGACAGGGAATCGGTTCGGGCAAACGCACGACGTTCGACAAGTCCCACCAATACGGATAGCCCTCGTCCCAAGATTCGACTTCCCGCCTTTGCCGCGCCTTATAGTCGCACACGCCTATAACCTTGCCAGGCCAGTTCTCCACCTCGCGCCATGCTGGCAACTTCTCGAAATCCTTCGACGGCAGATTCACCGACGCCCACGCGATGAACTGTCCGTACTCTTCCTTGCAGAACGACTTGGAACACGAAATCGCCGCCCGCCCCTCACGCGGCTCCAGCCACGCGCTGCGGTTCTCCGTCCGCTTGATCCCGCACAGAATCAAGATCGCATACGACCCAGTGCATGTGAAGGCGTTGGGAATCATTTAGACAAATCGTATACACGTTCAAGAGGAAAGATGTGCGGAAACTTGTCGCTTGTTGTACGGAAAAGATAACCGTGATCACGAACGCCACCACTAGGTTTTATGTGCATAGCATAATCAAGCGTGATAATACCTGCATCAAAAAGACTAGCAAGATTTACAGTATTGGGCTTACGTGTATGGCGCACAAAATCATATTGGAAATACTCTTTGCCATCAATCACCCGACTTGATGCCTGAATCCAGAACGTTTCATGATGCTTTTCGGCCAATCTAGTTTTCAGAACATCAAGTGCCCACACCGCCACATCACCTGTATACTTATCGGTTTTTGCCTTATTGATCAAGTCAATTTCATTATGCGCATCCAAGTATAGCCCTTGCGGGTTGGTAATATTAGAAACTGTACAATACAGCTGTAATCTTCCATTTTCTACATATCCAAATGTCTTAAGAATGCCTAATGCATCAAACTTGCTACGCTTCCAATCTGGAGTATTGGTAAAAAGCGTAACCTTTTTGTTTTTGGAAATACTCGCCACCGCCTTACCGAGTTTACGCGAAGTCTTAAGTTCGATTCCCTTATAATCCGGCGCCTTGTCAGCATTTGGCTTAATACCAAGAAGATTTTCCAATGTCATCCCGACATCGGTATCGCCATGCTTTATGCCAGGGACGTAACCTTGGGCATGAATCTTCTTTAACTTAGACAACAGTTCACTTGCTTCAGGCGACATCACTTCTGCGCATTCTGCAAGTATCTCATGTGGGCAAGACCCCGGGACTCCAAACGATTGAACCACATCTTGATTGCTCATGTTAAAGACATACAATTCTCCACCATGCGCAATCATTGCCAAAAGATCCGTTGGCTTACAATACTTCGTGAGTTTTGAGAACCAAATACGAGGATCGCCCTTCTTTGTTACAGGCCTATAGAGCGAAGCCGTGGTCTTAACACAGTTATCCGGCAAGACAAAATTAGCAGGCACATATCGTTTGAGCCCCTGCTTCTGAGTCGAATACTCATGCATTCCAGTCTCTCTAAGAAAATCTCGGACTGACAATGTTGCATCCATTATTGACTTTTTGTAACCGGTTGCCGTTGGGACAAGCAGCCCTGTAGCGACCCCGGCCCCATTGAAGAGTTTGAGTGCATCATCAACGGATGTATTAGCAACCTTCAACATGCTTTTTCACCTCCTCAAGAAGTCTAACAAAATTGAGTCCAATGTTATAGGCGAGTTCAACAGGCACCGCATTACCAATCTGAGTGTACTTCGGAAGTTCTCGGTCAAAAAGCCCTTCTCTCGGGTTTCCTGCACGCCGAAGTCCACCCGTCGTGCGCTTACCAGCAAACACATACCAATCTGGAAATGTCTGCAAACGCGCCCATTCGCGCACAGTCAACGAACGAGGCTGGCAAAAATGTACATAGTCATCAGGTGCGGAGCATGCCGTTATAGTAGGTCCCTCCTTCCCCCATGTCCGAGGAAGAACCTTTTGCGCAAACTTCTTTGTTTTGAAGCGCTCTGGAATCTCACCTCCGTTACGAATCATCTCTGTGAACTTTTCAACGATATAATCAGAATGATTGCTGTATTCCATCTCAGAAACAGCGTCACCGGCAGCAAAAACTGTTCCGTCCCTTTTGGTACGCAACTGCTTCTGGACAATGTTTTGTGGCGCACGGGGATATGTATTAGTAACGGTTCCTCGTACATACCTTGTATCGACCAAATCGCTCAATAGTTCTTCGATCGTCGGATATCCTCCAATTGGTTTTGGAAGAAATCCTGCAAGCACTGCATCGTCACTTATGCCCATTGGTTCAGGGAAAATATCCTTACGCAAGCCAACAATGAGGATTCGTGGTCTATTCTGCGGCACTCCGTAATCTTTGGCATGAACGAGTTTATACCGTACGTGATATGCACCGATGTCACGGAAGGTTTTCAAAACATCTCTAAATATTTCTCCCTTCTCACCCTTGTCGGTCCAACGCGAAGACAACAACCCTCTAACATTCTCAAACAGGAAAATCTTTGGCCGAATCTTGTTAACAAGAAACGCCATGTCCTGATAAAGGTAATTAGATGGCAATTGTTTCTTCTCTACTGAATACGACCGACGAATACCAAGTCCAGAAAACCCCTGACAAGGCGGACCACCACAAATCAAATCAAGTTGCCCTTTGTAAATGTCAACTCCGAAATCCTTTTTAATTGAGGACCGGAATCCATCAAGCACCTTCTCATTGAGTACGAGATCCTTTACATTGGATACGTTATTATCACAGAGCCACGGGAACTCGTCTCTGCGATTCAAAAGATAAGTACTGAGAGCATCTGGATTAAGTTCGTTCACAAGCAACGGAGTAAAGCCAGCCCGTTCAAGGCCAAGCGACAATCCACCACACCCAGCAAACAAATCAATGAATGAGAATCTTGGAACAGGATACTTTTTCATACTCTTGAGGGGTTTTATCAATGCGGGAAAGAAATTCATCTGCTCCGCCGCCTCACAGACACGCAACTGATTATGTGGAAGCGGGGCTAGGTCGGCAGGAAGGCAATCAAGAAGACAACCCAGCGCCTCTCCATTTTGGTACGCTTCTATTGCCTTGGCAATCTTCGGTGTACGCTTCGCGAAGTCGCGCACACGAACGACTGCGACTGAATCATCCAACGTAGGCTGGTATTTGAACTTGACCGAAAAGACGGCGTAAGCGTCACCATGCCCCTTCCCGCCGCCTTTTGGATAATCTGGATGTTCGGCGAGAAAATCCTTGCGCGATTTGATGCCGACAAATTCTGCCGCGTAGATATGCCGCTTGTCCTTCGGGCCGGAGTACAGCCAAAGTTCCTTGACCTTGCTCCACCCGGCGTTCGGCTGCTGTGCCTCTTCCACCGATAACGGATAGTTGTATAAGTGCCGCTTGCCGATCCACTTCAACTGATCCGGCTCTTTCTTATACGTGCCGACAAGAACAAACCGTTGTGACTCCGAACCCGAAGTTACAATCTGTGGAACGTTTTTATCCTGCGATTGTTTCAGCGTCATGAATTTTATCCTTAAATTCTTATTTATTAATTCATGCGTCTATATGCTGTCGAATGGAATCTTTTAGTATGGATAGGAATGTCTCATTTCTGGCCAACGCGTCCTTCCATAGTGATTCTTGCGACAGCAATGTAACAGAAACAGGGACTTTCGGCCCAGACAGTTCATTCCCATCTGCATCGACACGTACAACGAATAACTCTTTATAATAAAATTCACCTTTAGAATAAATGGGCTGCCACTCGTCTTCTTTTAGCGATATCCGCATATCCTTATCAAAATCAATAACTCCGAAAAACCACATGCGTTGAATTTTTGTTCCATATACCGAAACAAGTCTACGTGCCCGCTGCTTAATCTGTTCAATGATTGCATGTTTTCCCAAGTGGTCAAGGCCTTTGCGCTTAAGTTCGACTATAACAACATCAACAGGATGACATGCTGTCTCGATATTTTCTGAAAAAACTATTGCTATATCTGGACGCAAATTAACATCGCCAGATTCTTCCTCTCGCATAATCTTCTCCATCAACTCTTGCATCTGCCTATCACTTAGGATCGATTGATAGGTCATATACTTATCGTCAAGTAACCATGTGTTGTTATTATATAAACTATGCGAAAAGTCTTTTGCATCCATTGTACACTTCATTGGAATAATCAGATTATGAATATCAGCCTCTTTATTCTGACTCGTAATCGCTTCCATTTTGCGTATAATTTTATTCCTGTACAATATGTATTGAGACAGTACTCGAGACGCTTGCGCAAGCGATTTCAAATATTGCGCATCCGATAAATCTTTCGCCTCTAGTATCTCTTTCTCATCCTTGCAAAACGCCGTTTGCGCTTCAATTATTGCACGATTCCGATTAATGATACCAATGGTTTTATGACTAAAGTATCCTGCAAGATGTGGATACATCTCATCAAGCGAAACAGTAATCTCCCTATTCCTCTCTTTAATCTGAGGAATATTGTCATTCAAAATCTCCGTAATCTTATCTACAAACACCCGTTTCACATTATCTAAGTCTTCCTGCTTAAGAGATAGCTCTTGCCGTGATTCGTTTGTCTTAGAGTCTAAAAAACACGATTCTAGTATAAATGTTGCACTCGTGCCTGGCGGCATCTGATCATCCGTCGCTAATTTTAGAGGGAAGGTCCTTCCATCAACGCATAAATCCGTCACTAAACAATGCTCTGCCGATGACACTCCTGTTTTCAGATGATAAAGCATCTTACACTTGGAATTCATCAAATCCAATAATGGAGCATCAAACTCAATTGCGTTAAATTCTTCAATATCGACAGGAGATAGAACTTCTGTACCGCTGACAAAACCTTTTTCTCTTTTCTCTTCTTGTGTCATAAGAGAAATTGATATTTTGAAATTAGTTCCGTGTTGTTTCAAGGCAAACAGCCGTGGCATGAAAAGTTCTTTTAGTTTACGCTTAACAGCTATTGGTGAAACATAATCATAACTCTTTATCTGAACGCCCTTAAAATTGCCGAACCGAAGTTCAGTACTTGTC
This sequence comes from Kiritimatiellia bacterium, assembly GCA_045545855.1. GTDB lineage: Bacteria > Verrucomicrobiota > Kiritimatiellia > RFP12 > UBA1067 > UBA1067. The sequence continues at coordinate 8,210 of JAZQBR010000266.1, forward strand.
GGCGTATCTTTATCACCACACACTTCTTTTACATTCTTGATTGCATCTTCAAACAAAAAGGTGCGATGCATTCCATCGCCAAAAAAGCTATCAACCGTCACATTGGAAAAATACTGTAGATAAACTAACCTTCCTAATCCCTTATGCTGTGTATCTTTAACCTTCATTAGATTTGAAAAACGATCAAAATTATCATCCGTAAAGCCAACACCGTTATCTCGAATAACCAATTTTAATGTTTGCGGTTTTGAATATGCCTCCAGATCTATGTCAATAGATATTTCGGTGGCACTTGCATCCAAAGCGTTTGCCACCGCCTCAAAATAAATCAAATCAAACGCCGTAGTAGGGAAGAAATGATTAATCGCGTATTCAACAGGTAAGTTCATTACTTAGTCTCCTTTGGAATGCTTTATCCCACCAACAACTCCCTGTGCTTTTCAAGCAAGGCCTGCGATGGGAGGAACTTGACTGGCAAGGTCATCTTCTGCCCTTCGAAGTCGAGGAAGTAAGACTTTGCCGCCGCGTCGGTATAGTGGTCTTTGATTCCCTTTGAAACGACAAGGCGATAGTGTTCGTCAAAGGAAATGAGGTGGCGGTCGAACGCGGCATCGTAGGTTGCGGAGAGGCACAGACCGTTTTCGGGATTGAGGCGGTTCTTCTCGTCTTCAGCCCACGGGCTGATGTGGCTGGCGCGAAGGACATCCGGCACGGAAAGCCCTGTCACGCAGCATTTACCGCCGTAGTTCGCAAGCACCATCTTGCGGAAGATGTCTTGATTCACGCGCACTTTGACGGCGGCAAGTTTCATCTTGCCTTCCTTCGCGGTGAGATTCAAGTGCGCCTCAAGGTCGGTTGGCGATGTCGTATCGATCAGCGCTTCCGCCTTTTGCGCGACCGCCTTGCCGCCGGTCTCTCCAGACACCTTTGCGAGAATGCCATCCTCAAACGCCTCGGTCGCCAGAAACTCGCCGTATGCTCGAACTGCCGCAGAACAGAAGTTCTTCGTCCAGTAGCTCGGCGATTCAAAATCCGCCAACACGGGGCTTACCGCGCCCTTCTTCATTTCGGCGCATATCCATTCGTGCAAGGCGTGGATGTCCGCAAGCGAGAAGCCATGCCACATGGTGCCGCCGATGATTGGATTCGGGTAGTGTTTCGTCAGGATCGGGCCAAGCATGTCAAGCGCACGGACATACGACGCGGCCTTGCCGCTTCCATCCGTGTTCGTGGCGAAGATGAAGTCTGTAAAAGATTGCCGGAGTTTCACTTCTCGACCTCCTCGCCGTCTTCCTCGGAATACGGAAGCTCCGCTATCTGGTTTTCCTCAAGAACAAGCTCCGTAATCTGGCGCAACCTGTCCTGCAGAATCTTCTTGTCCGGCAACACGAGCTGATAGGAGGCAACCATCGTCGGCGACATGCTGCGCGACAGGGCGTACTCAACCACAGAATCGTCCTTGTCGGTGCAAAGTATCACTCCAACACTCGGATTTTCGTCCGGTTTCTTCACATCTCGGTCAAGCGCCTCCAAGTAGAAGTCGATCTGGCCAATGTCCGCCGGACGGAATTTCCGCGTTTTGAGTTCAAACGCGAAGAAACAACGAAGCGCACGATTGAAAAACAGCAGGTCGATACTGAAATCGCTCTTTCCTACCTTTACCGGATATTCCTTGCCAACGAAAGTGAAATCCCTGCCAAGCTCAAGTATGAAGTCGCGCATATTGGAAACAATGGCATCCCTAAGCGTCGCCTCACGATGACGTTCAGGTAGATCGAGAAACTCAAGGGAATAGACGTCGGGCACAACCGCCCGGACGGACTGGATAACCAATGCGGACGCCGGGGCCGCCTCGCCTATGCGATGGCGCTCGTAAAATGAACTGTCGAACAGACGCTCCAGATTGCGCTTCGAGCAATGTTCAGCGGCGCATTTCTCAATATAAAATCGTCGCTCGTCCGGCGATTTTGCGCGCGCCATGACTATCAGATGATGTGACCAGTCAATTTGTCTCACCAGTGGTGAGACAATTTCATCCTCTTTGTAAAACTCATAAAATTGCCTCATTCGGTACAAACCTGCACGACTAAATCCTTTGATATCAGGACGGGTCTTGGCAAGATGCTCCGCAATCGACCGTATTGTCTTATCTCCCCAATTTGCTTTCGCACACTTGTCCGAAAGCCACTTCCCGACATTCCAATAAAGAGCCACCAATTCCGAATTGACGGCCTGCCATGCGCGGGCGCGGGCAGACTCGATCATCGCGATCAATTCGTCAAAGTTCGCCGCGGCGATAAGATCGTCCTTCTTCATTCCACGGCCCCTTTCCATTGGGCTGCTCTACCAGTCATACAATTGCCGCGCATGGGCGAGTTGTCGGTGGAGCGGTTCGAGGTGAAATACTCGTCCCAGCCGGGATCGCGTTCGACCTCGTCTTTGCTCTTCTTTCTGAAGAACCACTCCGCCATCTATGCTATGTTGCTCTCTCTCGTTTGCAAACAAAGAGGCGCGCCTCTCTGTTCTGGTTAGAGGGGCGCGCCAAGGCAACGCACTCTTGAAGGCCTTGGACAGCCCGCTCAACTACGTTGCAAGGCGACACCCCGAATTGACAATAGGGTATCGTCTTGCAAACCACGCGTCAGCGTTTCGAAGGTCCAAGTTCTCAAGAGACAAGGTTTGCAACCGATGGCCGATCCTGCCGGCCTTCAAGCGGCGGGGCTCGTCGCTCGACTATTAGGCCAAAGTATTCCTACCATGACGAAGAATATTATACCAAAAACCGGTGCGCTTGTGCGTAGAAAGTTGCTGGCGCGTGTTTACATGTTTGCAAGATTTTTACGAGCCGGCGGGGGACTGTATCCCGCCTCCCACTGGAGACGCGGCTTCCAGCCGCGTTAACCTCCCCCTTTGTAACGCGGCAAGATGCCGCGTCTCCATTACATCTCCATTTTGTAACGCGGCAAGATGCCGCGTCTCCATTTTGCCGTTGCCATTCTCAAATACACGGGCCGCCCGGTGGTCGGCCCCTACCGAGGGGGACGGGCCGCCTGGTAGTCGGCCCCTACCGGCGGCCCGAACGTCCCCACCCCGTTCCATATATAAGTTGCGGGGT
>JAZQBR010000267.1:0-8796 GCA_045545855.1 Kiritimatiellia bacterium
GTTGCTGCTGCGGCCTCGGCACGTGTGAAAGGGCAACAAGTTAACCGCCTGTAGTTGACTTGAGCGAGCGAGGCCGGGTGGTCTGGCGAGCGAGAGAAAGCGAAAGGCATCGGGGAAGGGTCAACAAGCCCGACCTCAAAAGAAAAGGAAACAAAGACAATGAAGAAGCTCATGATTGCGGCGACGATGCTCGCCAGCACATTCGCGATGGCCGACCTCTGCGACGAGGTTATCGGGGCGACTGGTAATAGCTGCGCGCTCTACGACGTTCAGTTCAAGTTCAAGACCCTCGCTGGCAAGGATGCTCGCTGCACCGCCGCTCAGTTGACCGCTGTTTCTTCGCAGGCTTGGGCGCAGGCTTGGCTGGCTGCTAACAATCAGGTGGCTCCCCTCGTTGGTATCGCGTATCTCGATAACGCCACCCGTACCTTCAACGGCATCCTGTGGCAGTGCGCCACTGCGTGCTTTGAGGGTGTTACCCCTGGCGTTGCTCCGGGCACGCAGAACGCTGGTGCCATCAACTATGTCCTTTGGGACAAGAAGGCCGAGCGCCTCGTTTCGCCCGCGGCCGTCTACACGGCTCCGGCGAACAATCAGCCTGCCAGCTGGGTTGGTGGCGGTGCAGCTGCCAATGAGCAGAACAAGTTCGAGATTCTCGGCCGCTATGGCAAGAACGCGACGAAGGTCGCCGCTTACTGGAAGCCGACCATGAATGACGCTTTCGCGGGCGAGGAAATCGTCGCGGCTGGCTTCGGCACCTGGAACACCAAGCTCTCGGTCATCAAGACTGTTAGCGGTAACGCGGTCGGCAAGCTCGTCCCTGTCGTGATCACCTCCGCTGGCGACACCTGCAATGACGGCTCGGCGATGCCTTCCGTCCTCGCCTATATGTGCAACGACTTCAAGGGCTGGTGCTGCGGCAACTGCGCGGCGGCTGCGCTCGCTCCTGCGTCGGGCACCTGGTCGATCAAGTACAACGCCAGCAAGTCCAAGAATGGTCAGCTCAGCAGGATCCTTCCTTGGGAGGCGAATGGTCTCCAGACCTACACGAGGCAGTAATCGCAACTGTTGCAACGAATCTTACATAACATAAGACTAGTCGCGACATAACATGAGCCTGTTGGGGGGTCAAACTTCCCAACAGGCTTTACTGACAAAAGGATATAGCAATGAAACAGAGAGGGTTGTATTTTTCGGTTATAGCGCTGATCTCCATCTTCGCAGGGTGCGGTACAGACGAGAAGCGCACTAGCGACGATTCGCTGCTCGTAGTGAACGGTTACACCCTCGCCAAGAAAGACGTCGAAGAACAAGTAGACTTTCGCGTGGCTTTGGCCCGGGCGTCTGGCCAAACCACTGAAGCCGAGATTGACAGCCCTGAGTGGAGGCAGAATATCGAGAAAAGCGTTTACGACGGTTTTGTGCAGGATGCGCTGTTCATGACGGCGGCAGAGAGCTACTTCGCTACGAACGACGTCGCTGTCCGTGCGGAGGCAGAGTCGAGAATCCGCGCCGAAATGGTCACAAATATTGTAAACACCACCCGCGGGCTGACAATGGCCGATGTCGCAACCAACCTCAACGAGAGGCAGAAGGCGGCATACGAGAGGAAGCTCTCTACGGACTGCACGATAGAGGCGTACTTTCAGACAGCCTGGAAAGACAAGATTTATATGACGCCCGAGGCTGTTACAAACGCCGTGGCGACATTCAAAGCATACAACGAGATGGTCGCAGTAACGAACGCGGCCACATATCAGCTGGCCACAAACGTGTGGTGCGAGGCCGCGGCCGGAGCCGATTTTACGGAACTCGTGAAAAAACACTCCTACGACCCAGACGAATACCTTGACGGCAAGATGGGGCAGAAGAACGCCGCCGACTTTTCGGGGGACGAAGAGCTCTGGAACATGCTGTGGGAGATGCCCGACGGGGGGATAACCCCGCCAACCGAGACATTCGAGGGACTTGAGATTTTCAAGGTTGTAAGGCACTTGTCCGAAACAGAGGCCGAAAGCGAAACTCCTTCGCTGGAGCTGGAGCGTATATTCTTTAGAAGAGGCATAAGTGTGTATGAAAGCGAACCGGAGGTCTTGAAAAGAGATTTGGAGAAGGACTTCAGACAGCGCGCCATGCAGCAGGTTTTGAAGGAGGAATGGAAGCGCGCGACAGTCCAATCGCCTGTAGGGGCCGACAAATTGCCTTCTTTCGCGTGGAAGCGCATGAAAGACTTTCCCAAAGGTACTGAAAAGAAAGGACCAGCCAAATGAAGAGAGTTAAACTAGCCTCGCTTCTGGCCCTTGCCGCATCGCTCGGCATGGGCATTCGGGCTTTTGCGGCAATGACCGTCAGCGACGGGCCAATCGAGCTTGGTGTATGGAACTCGAGTTTTTCGGCGGGCAAGCAATACGCCGAAGAAAACAATGTGCCGATGCTGCTCTTCTGGTCGAGCCCGGGGTGCGGCTTCTGCAACAACATGAAGTATTACTGCGGGCTACAGAATTTCGTCGATTGGCAGACACAGCGAAAGCTCGTGATGGTGTTCGACGAAGGCGGGCAGTCCGCCAAGAGCTTCGCGAGAAACGGCTCCGGCCTTTACCCGTATATGTCGATTTACTGGCCGAAGAGCGATGGGACGACGGTAAAAGTGAATTTCTCCGGCAGGCCTGGAGGTCCGCCAGTCACGACAGATCCCAAGACCGGGGCAACCCTTGAGCTGGGCGAGCAGGTCATGGCGACCGTAGATTTCTACACTGCAGACTACAAAGGCGGGGTGTTCGAGGGCGGCTCGTTCAAGGTCGGCGATTACGAAGGCAACAGGCTTGAGGCCGTTGTCGGCAAGACGACATGGGTGGACGTACCGCTCTACAGGGAGCTGGGCGATGCGATTGTTGCCGCCTCGGCCAAGCTTGTCGCGTCGTTCCCTGACAGGAAAGCCGTCACGAACACTGTAGATTGGCTGGAAGGCGAGCATGCGGTGAAGGCGTCGCGGATAAACTTTCCGGCGGGTGTGGATATAAGAGCCGGCGACAAGATAACGCTTTCGCTTCTAGACGAAGAGAACAATGTGCGGGTGCAATCAGCCATTACGGTCGTGTCGGCAGAGGCGGGTCTTTCGTCGAGGGATCCGCTCTGGATTGGCGAAGAGTTCAAGTTCGGGCGCTTCACTCTCGATTACGACGCCGCCAAGGCGGCGGTCGCCGCAAAGCGCGCCTTGGGCGATAAGGCGTATCTGCTGGCGTTTTTCACCGGGGCGCTCTGGTGCCCGTACTGCGAAGGGATTGAAAACTCGCTTCTCGCCGACCCGGTCTTCTACGAGTGGGCGGCCGAGAACAATGTCGCGCTCGTGGAATTCGACCAGGGGCGCGCGAGTTCGCCCGCGACGGCGGCCGGCACTATGGCGCCGAGGCTTCTTACATACGAGCCGGACCCGAACAAGGCGGCCGACGCGACAGTGAGCGGCGCGGGCTACATTTCGAGGCACTCCGTCGAGCAGGCGGCCGCGGCGGCCGCCATCGCCAGGACGACGGAATATACGGCAAAGTGGCTGGCGCCGGAGACGACCGCGAAGCGCATGTCGCAGCCGAACTTCCTTTTGATAGAGGACGACGCCGTGAAGGCGCGCTTCTCCGCATACAGAAACGCAGCCAGAGAGTACGACACTACGGAGAACCTTGGCCGTCTGGGCGACTTCCTCGCGCTTTACAGTGGCGCGGGCGAGAGCCGCGGCTACAAGACCACCAGCGACCTTCAGCATGCGATAGGCGACACGACGCAGGTCGAGTTCCAGATATCCGACAAGACGGCGTGGTACAAAGTGACCGGCGTCGGCTCGGGGCAGATTGTGATATCGGCGGATAGCGACGAGCCTCTCGCCTTCGACCTTTATTCCGGCTCGGCGCTTCTGGCGTCAGCGACAGACAATCTCGTGTGGACGAACTCCGCATCCGCAACGGCATCGACCGACTACAGATTGCGCGTGAGGGCTTATGTCGCTTCGCGCATGCTCTTCGCCGAAGAAGAGAAGACCACAAGTAAATTCACGGCCTCGTTCTCGTCGGAACTCGTGCTGATACCTGAAGACGGCGCGGCGACGTTCACGCCCAGCACCGCAGAGGTGCAGATGGTCGTAAGCGAAGGCGAAGCGTACAGGCTCGAGGGGATCGCCGACGATTCACTGGCGGCGTTTTTCGAACCGGTCGACGCCGACAATAGCATATACCGGGCGACCGTCGACGGTCAGATTGCCTTGACTACACTGGGCGGCAATGTAAAATACCAAAGCTGGAACCCGGGCGTATTGACGTTTTCAAAGCGCCTCATAAAGATCGGCGAAACCGACAGCGTTGTCGAGATTGCCGTAAAGCGCACAGGCGGCGCTTCTGGCGAAGCCGGCGCAACGGTTGCGCTCGACCTTGGTGATACGGATGCCGAACCCGAACGGTATTCCTGGGTAGACGCACAACTGGCGTGGGCCGACGGCGAGGGCGGCGAGAAGGCGGCCCTGCTGACGGTGAAAAACGATTTCGTTTTCGACGGCGATCAGAGCGTCGTGTTCGAGCTGGCGGACGTAAGCGGGCTTTATGTCGAAGCGGCGGAGGGTGAGTGTGAAGTAGTCATCCAGGAAGACGACAAGGCCGTAGCCGGTGTCGTCGCCATCACCGAAGCGGTGCCCGGCTATGTCGGCAAGCGCACGGTGGTAGCGACCGAAGGCTCTGAACTTTCTCTGCGCATCGAGAGACTGGACGGCGCCGAAGGCGACGTCGCGGCCCGGCTCGCGGCGACAGGCGGAACATGGATTTACGGCGATACGATGGAGTGGAGCGACCGCAGCAGGGACACGACGCGCAACGCCGCGCTTAGATTGCCGGCACTTGCCGATACGCCATCTGGCATCGTGTTGATTGCGCTCGAGTCTGACGGCGCGCCGGAAGATCCGGCGAGGTCGTATGTGGAGGTCTCGCTCACGGCGGCCGACGCGCCGTCATTCGCCAAAACCGCGGCGGCGTTCTCGCTGGTGGCGAACGTGCCGTTCGCGCATGAAGACGTGGCCGTGTCCAATATCAGCGGCGGAGATGTCAAGGTCTACAAGGTCTCCGGTACGCAGCCGGCCGGCATTTCAATCGCGTGGGACAAGGATGGCGGGTTCGTCAGGCTCTCCGGCACGCCGACAATGGCCGGCCGCTGGACGGCGAAATACCGCATAGCGGAGAACCGGGACGGAACATGGGTGTACGGCAACACTCTCACCGTCGACTTCAATGTGGCCGACATCCTCGCCGCGACGGGCGCCGCGCCGGCCGAAACGCGCACGTTCAAGTCGGTCGCCATACTCAACGATGTCACAGGGGCGCTCGCGGGCACGTTGTCGCTTACGATACCGAAGTCGGGGCGGATAAGCGCCAAATTCACGAGCGACGAAGGCGTCAAGACGCTTGTGGCGGAGAATTGGGATTCTTTCGGCGAAGACGGCACGCTTACCGCAACGGCGACATCAAAGGACGGCTCCTGCCAGGCCGTGATTGTCGTGCATGAAGACGGCTCCGTCGATATAGAGATGTACGACAGCGCGAGCGCGGGCGTCAATCTGGCCGGTGCAGCAGGCGGCATGCCATGGAGCCGCGAGAACACTGCCGGTGACTGGTCCGGACAATACACGACGGCTTGCCTGTTCACTTCAGGCGGCGGCGAAATGGTCTCCAGGGGTGCCGTCATCCTCTCGCTGAGGATGGTTGGCGATTCTGCCGCCGAGAACGGACGCGTGCAATATTACGGCAGCCTGCCCAATGGGACACAGTTCAGCGGTTCGGGCGTGCTGACGGTTTCGAAGGACGCCAAGAGCGCGACTCTGCCGATACGGTACAGGTCAAACCACGACTCGTTCACGGCCCTGCTGAAAATCGAGCGCGGCGCCGCCGCCGCATACGCCCGAAGCGGGGCATCCGACCCGACAGTCCAGCGAGTCATAACAGCGGCAGACGGCGTACATGGCCGGTGGGTCCATGTCTGCAAGGAGGTAGAGCTTGGCGATTTTACGGCAAACTATGGCGATATCTACGGTTCCTACTACGACCCAAGTCAAAATTGGGAAGAAGCCCTGATGAACACCGAAGTGATGCCGAAGCTCTCCTTGTCGTTCAAGACTGATGAATTGAGCGACAGCCAGGCGTACGGCGCGGTGGAGCCGGTCGCCGACATCCCTATAGCGGTCAGCGGCGGCAACCTGAGCGGCGGCGGGCTGAGTTTCAACAAGTCCTCGGGCTTTGCAAGCGGGAACATCGAACTCGTTTTCGGCGGCGGCAAGACGGTGAAAGCCGGCTGGCGCGGCGTCGCCCTGCCGGGTTGGACGGGGTGCGGCTGCGACGAGTCGGCCGTGGATCTGCCTTTCATCGAAGGGGCGTGCTGGTTCAACGACAAGCTTATGTATCAAGAGGACTGGGCGGCGTGCACCGAGTCCACGGCGCCGTTCATTTCGGTGACGGTGCGCAGAAGCTTCGGCGTAGAGGCGCTCACGTCGGCTTACATAGGCGGCAACTGATTTATACGAATATACAGAAAGGACGCAATGATGGACACAAAGAGAAAAGTGAGATGGGCGAAGCTGGCGGTTTGCGCGCTGGCAGGCGCGCTGGCTTGGGCGTCTCCCGCCGCCACGGGCGACAACATGAGCCACGCCGGGTCGATATCGGTCGGCGCGACGCGCACGGTCACCATGGTGGCCGAGAACAACGAGGGCGAGATAATGCCAAGCGGCATTTATGTGTTCAAGGCCAGTCTTTCGACAAAGAACACGTATACAGTCACGGTCACCGGCAACTACGACTACGCAGACATCGACACCAGCTGGGACGAAGACGGCCCTTACACCTGGTTCACGGAGTATGCCGCCGGCGACACTACCTATTTCTGCCTTGACGAGTGGGACGAGGACGATACCAAAAGCAGCTACACATACTACATAAGCGTATATGGCGACATAGGCAACTCCGCAACGGTCAGCCTCAAGACCGGCGTGAATCTGCCGACAGGCATCGAGAGCAATCCGCAGGCGTTTACGCCGGCGCAGCAAGAGAACACGATAAACGTGAAACTGCTGGACGGGCAGTATTTTCTCCAGTCCTATTTGACGGCCGGGCGCGAGTACAAGATATCGACATCTGGCGGCACGGCCGAGTCGCCGATCGTCCTCATGGTCACCCCAGCGACATACCAGCGTGTCGGCGACACAAACGATGTCGACAACTCCAAATTCGTACTCCGTCCGAAGGCCACCGGGACATACATGTTTGAACTTGGCGGCACGGGCGACACAAGCGTCGGCTTCACGCATTCGATGTCGCCGTTCCGCTCCATCGCAGAGCACAAGGCGACGCCAATCGAAGCCGGCGGCGATGCCGTGCAGGTAAAACCAGGGCGCGTCAACGCCAAGGACAGCGGCTATTTCGACGACATAGTCGACGAGGAGCTTCTGTCGGCGACTCTGAAGAAAGGCAAGACATATATCGTAGAGACGACCGGTGCCGAGACCAATCTGCTGCTCTACGCATACGACTCTACAGGCACTGCGCTCTCGCAGGAGCCGAACAAGGGCAACGGCACAAACTACGATGTGCGATACATCGTGCAGCCGGCCACGGACGGTGCGTACTACTTTGGCGTAGCGCAGAATTTCGACGAGCTCAATGAAGACCTGTCGCCTGTGTATTGGCCGGTGTCGGTTGTTCTTGAAGAGGCCATGGTAGAGCCCGACATCCCTGTGGCAATCACGGCCATTCCCGCCGCGTCTGACGTCAGCACCGTCGCAGCCGATTCGGCGGAGAGGGATTCATTCGCGCTTGGCAGGGAAAAATGGACGCAGACGTTCCGGCTACCGGTCCGCTCAGGCATAACCTACAGACTTCAGGCGGCTTTTGCCGAGGCCGGAGCGAGCTCATCCCTGTCGCTTTCTTCACGTGTTTACACGCTTTCGGGGACGTATACCAACTACGTTACGTCAGCGTCTATCGTGTCTGGCAATATATCAGCAGACGGCGAGGGGCTTACGATTAGAGCCACGCAGAACACGACCTACTATGTTCGCGTAGGCGTTGCCGAGGGATTCGGCCTGGACTACCCGGCGTTCACCATGCACTGCTCCGCATGGGCGACGAATGGCGCCGGGCTTGGCATTCTCACTGTCAATCTCAAGGGGACGGATCTTGGTGCTTGGTACATCAACAACGAGTTGTCCACCAAGTACGCTTCCGGCGATTCTATTCTCGCGCTGACAAATGGTACGACTGCCGTCCATTTCACTGCCGTCACGGGTTTTGGCAAGCCTGCCGATAGCAATGTCGAGGTCAAGGAGTGGAAGACCGAGGGCGACGAGACGGTGGTGACGGGCGTCTACTCCGACACGTCCGACCCGAGGGACGACTCGGCTGCGGGCGCGACGATGCTCACGGTTTCGACAATGGCGAACCGTGCGGCCCGCACGTTCTATGCGGAGGATCCGGAGGACAACTTCCGCCTGACGGCAAACGCGAACTCGATATACTCGTTCAGGCTTGACCAGGACGAAAGCTCCGACGCGGTGTTCATGATTACGAACGCGCAGCAGGGAGTGGTGGTGCCGGCTACGGCTTCGATCGGCGACCTGACGCTCGCGGCGGGCACATACAACCTCGTCGTCCAGCACTCCGGCGCGGAGCCCAAGGATTCGGCATACACCCTCGTCTCGGTCGCGTACATGCCGACCATGTTCACGCCCGGCACGTATGCGGGGCAGGCGACCGGTCGCCCTGCGGACGGACTCTG
>JAZQBR010000268.1:0-5891 GCA_045545855.1 Kiritimatiellia bacterium
GGAGGTTATCCCTGCCGCGGGCGCCCCGGGTGGGGTCGCTTTACAGGCATGGCTTCGGCTTCCCGGTCGGCAGATGAGAATAAAAGAAAGAACAAGTCGGATCGTAGCCATGTCGTTCTGTGAGCCAAGGAGTTGTCATAGCCCTTTGTCTTCCTTAAGACCGCTTGGCCCCCGACTTGTCTCAGGAGGTTATCCCTGCCGCGGGCGCCCCGGGTGGGGTCGCTTTACAGGCATGGCTTCGGCTTCCCGGTCGGCAGATGAGAATAAAAGAAAGAACAGAAGAATGAAGATCGACAAGGCCGCCATCCGCAACGAGTATCAGCGTCATGACCGCGACACGGGTTCAAGCGAGGTTCAGATAGCGACGCTCACCAAGGAGATCGAGGCGCTCACGGCCCATCTCAAGGCCAACAAGAAGGACCACAGCTCGCGCTACGGGCTGCTCAGGAAGGTCCAGAACCGCCGCAACCTCCTCGACTACCTCAAGCGTGTCAACGAGGCCGGCTATCGCGAGCTCATCAAGAAGCTCGGCATACGCCGCTAAGGGCTGACGAACAGAAAGAACAGAACAATGCAAGGAACAAAGCAGTTCAAGGTCGACATTGCGGGGACGGACCTCGTGATTGAGACCGGGCTCTTGGCGCAGCAGGCGGCAGGGGCTGTCACCGTGAGCTACGGTGACACGACCGTCTTCACGGCGGTTACAAACACCGACACGCCGCGCGAGGGAATAGACTTCTTCCCGCTGCAGTGCGAGTATCGCGAGAAGTTTTACGCGGCGGGCAAGTTCCCGGGCGGGTTCTTCAAGCGCGAAGCCAGGCCGACGAGCAAGGAGATTCTCACGGCGCGCATGTGCGACCGCCCGATACGTCCGCTCTTCCCCGACGGCTACTACAACGACGTCCAGGTCAACTCGACGCTCATCCAGAGCGACGGCACGCGCGAAGGCGACTTTCTCGCGGTCAACGCGGCGTCTGCGGCGCTGCACATCTCCGAGATACCGTTCATGGGCCCGATCGGGTGCGTGAGAATCGGCCGCATCGACGGCCAGTGGGTCATCAACCCGACGCACGAGCAGAAGGCCAAGAGCGACATCGATCTTCTCTACGCCGGGCTCAGGGGCAAGTTCCTCATGATGGAGGGCTCTGCTGCGGAGGTCAGCGACGAGGACTTTATCGCGGCGCTCAAGCGCGCGCACGAAGAGGTCGAGAAGATTATCGACCTGCAAATCGAGATGCGCCGCGCGCTCGGCAAGCCCGACAAGGACATCAAGGACGTCCCGCAGCCTGCGGACAAGATGGACTTCATGCGCAAGGAAGGCGGCGAGGCGCTGGCGGCGGCTCTGCTCATCAAGGGCAAGCTGGAGCGTCAGGGCAAGGTCGGCGCGATCAAGGAGGATCTTCTCAAGAAGGTGAGCGAGAAGTGGCCTGAAGTGGACGCCGTAGGCTTCGTGCATCTTTTCGACGCGCTTGAGATCGAGACCGTGCGCAAGAACGTGCTGGAGAAGGGCCTTCGCATCGACGGCCGCGCCCAGCACGAGATACGTCCGCTGTCGGCCCAGGTCGGCGTGTTCCCGAGGATTCACGGCTCGGCGATTTTCTCGCGCGGCGAGACGCAGTCGTTCGCGACCGTCACGCTCGGCACGAAGAAGGACGCGCAGGAGCTCGACTCTGTGACGGGCGGCGATCCGTCCAAGAGGTTCATGCTGCACTACAACTTCCCGCCCTACTGCACGGGCGAAGTCGGCAGGCTCGGCTCGACCGGGCGCCGCGAGATCGGCCACGGCGCGCTCGCCGAGCGTTCGATTGCGGAGGTTCTCCCTGACGATTTCCCGTACTCGATTCGCGTTGTCAGCGAGATCATGGGCTCGAACGGCTCGTCTTCGATGGCGTCGATTTGCAACGGCTGCCTCGCGCTCATGGACGCAGGCGTGCCGCTCAAGCGCACGGTCGCCGGCATTTCGATAGGTCTTTTCACCAACGACGACCAGTCCAAGAAGGTGCTCGTCACCGACATTCTCGGCGCCGAAGACCACTGCGGCGACATGGACTTCAAGGTCGGCGGCACGAAGAAGGGCATCACGGGCTTTCAGGTCGACCTGAAGCTCAGGGGCCTTACCTGGGATCTCGTCGAGGGGGCGGTCAAGGCCGCGCATGACGCGCGCCTCAAAATCATCGACTTCATGGAGTCGGTCATTCCCGCGCCGCGCGCCGAGCTCAACAAGTACGCGCCCCGGATCGAGGAGATGCAGATACCGGTCGACAAGATCGGCGCGCTTATCGGGCCCGGCGGCTCGAACATACGCGGCATCGTCGAGACGACCGGCGCCCAGATCGATATCGACGATGACGGCAAGGTGTCGATTTTCGCGACTTCGCTCGAGTCGATGGAGGCCGCGAAGCGCGCGGTCGGCTCTGTTGCCGCCGAGGCTGAGCCAGGCAAGATATACGAGGGTACGGTCACGGGCGTCAAGGACTTCGGCGCATTCGTCGAGATTCTGCCCGGCATGGACGGGCTCTGCCACATTTCGGAGCTTAGCGACAAGCGCGTGCCGTCCGTCGAGGCGGTCTGCAAAGTCGGCGACAAGATGATGGTCAAATGTCTCGACGTCGACGAGCGCGGCAGAATCAAGCTTTCGCGCAAGGCGGCGATGGCCGAGCTTGACGCGAAGGCGTAACGATCTGGAGCGACAGGAGGCTCCGGCCGTATGCAGTTCGCCCGTCCTGCAAGCGCAGGGCGGGCGAACTTGCGCAAATGACATTCCCCATTGACAGTTGGGGGTAAATAAAGGTATAATACACATATCATGAGCTACTACCTAATGCTGTTGGTTGGCGCGGTTCTGGTGAACAACTTCGTCCTGAGCCGCTTTCTCGGGTGTTGTCCGTTTCTCGGGGTGTCGAAGAAGCTCGACACCGCGGTGGGCATGTCCGGGGCTGTCGTATTTGTCATGACGGTCGCGGCGGCCGTGACGTGGTGTCTGGACTACTGGCTTCTCGTGCCTAACGGTCTCGGGTATATACACACTCTCGCGTTCATCCTCGTCATAGCGTCGCTGGTGCAGTTCATAGATATAGCGATGAAGCGTTTTCTGCCGCCGCTGCATGCGGCGCTTGGCATATTCCTGCCTCTTATCACGACCAACTGCGCCGTGCTGGGCGCGGCCGAGATCAATCACAACCAGCTGGAGAAGCTTCGCGTATTGGCGGCGTCCGGCGCGCCGGCGAAGTCGTATCTCGCGAGCTTCGGCGAGGCGGTGTTCTTCTCATTCGCGGCGGCGCTGGGCTTCGCGCTCGCGCTTGTAATATTTTCCGGCATACGAGAGAAGCTCGCGCACGCCGATCCGCCGCGGTGCTTCAGAGGCATAGCCCTCGCTCTGGTGACGGGCGGTCTTCTGTCGCTCGCTTTCATGGGCTTTTCGGGGCTCGTCAAGTTGCCGTACTGACGCGGCCGGCGCGGCGGCTAAACAAAGGGGACATCCAGGAAGGGGAACACCGAAATGATGATTGCAATAGTCTGCATAGCAGGAATAGGTCTGGCGGCGGCGGTGGCGCTCGCCATCGCCGACAGGTATCTCAGCGTGAAAGAAGACCCGCGAATCGGCATGGTGACGGCGGTGCTTCCGGGCGCGAACTGCGGCGGGTGCGGCTTTCCCGGCTGCGACGGGTATGCGCGGGCGCTGGTCGCCGGCACCGCGCCGAACGGGGCGTGCGCGGCCGGCGGCGATGCGTGCGCGAGCGCGATAGCGAAGATACTGGGCGTCGCGGCCGCGTCCACCGAGAAGCGCGTGGCGCTCGTGAAATGCTGCGGGACGCGCTCTGAGGCGATTCGCGTCGGCGACTACAACGGTATCTGCGACTGCAGTGTGGCGGCCATGACTGCGGGCGGCGACAAGGGCTGCACCTACGGGTGCCTCGGCTACGGCGCGTGCGCGAACGTCTGCCCGAAGGGCGCGATATCGATACACGACGGGCTCGCCAAGGTCGATAAACGCCTTCATCGGCTGCGGCAAGTGCGTCGCGGTGTGCCCGAGGAAGCTCATCGAACTCGTGCCGGCGTCGGCGACGATACATGTACTGTGCAACAACCCCGACAAGGGGCCGCTGGTACGCAAAGTATGCGGCGTCGGGTGCATGGGCTGCCACCTCTGCGAGAAGAACTCGGGCGGTAAAGAGGCGGGCCACTTCGCGTTTCAGGGTTTTCTCGCCAAGGTGAACTACGAGAACCCGCCGGACGACCCGCAGATCGTAGCCAAGTGTCCGGCGAAGTGCATGGCGGAAGACCCTCACTTCGAGAGCGGGCACTGAGGCGCGGCGCAAGACGGGAGCGAAACAAGAACAGGAGGTTTGCAGGGCATGAAGACAGTCAAGAGCCAGTTCAAGTTCCAAGGCGGGGTTCATCCGGACTATAACAAGGAGTTGGCGCGGGAGAAGCCCATAGAGCGCATGCCGGCGCCGGCGGAGCTCGTCATATCGATGAGCCAGCATCTCGGCGCGCCGGCGAAGTGTCTAGTGAAGGCGGGCGATTTCGTGAAGCGCGGCCAGGTGATAGGCGAGAAGAACGGGTTCATATCCGTTCTCGTTCGCGCGAGCGCGGCCGGCAAGGTGAAGGCCGTGGAGAAGCGTCTAGGTCCGGCCGGAGGCAAGGCCGACGCGGTTATTCTGGACACGACGGCGAAACCCGAGCCGCCTGCCGAGGGGGCCGGGGCGCCCGCGGCGGACGAAGGGCCGATACTGCCGCCGATGGACTGGAAGAGCGCGACGCGCGAGGAACTTCTCAAGCGCGTTGAAGAGGCGGGGATATGCGGCATGGGGGGAGCCGGCTTTCCAACGGCCGTGAAGCTCAATCCGCCGCCGGGCAAGCGCTGCGAATATCTCGTGCTGAACGGCGCGGAGTGCGAGCCGTACCTGACGGCAGACTATCGCGTTATGCTCGAGCGCGCGCCGAGAATACGCCTCGGCGTCGAGATCATGCGCAAGATACTCGGCGGGCCGGCGGTGAGAATCGCCATCGAGGCCAACAAGCCCGAGGCAATCGCCGCGATGGAGAAGGCGTTTGCGGATATCGAGGGCAATGTCGAGATCGTAGTGCTGCCGGTGTTGTATCCGCAAGGCAGCGAGAAGCACCAGATATACGCGACGGTGAAGCGCGTGGTACCCGAGCCGCCGGCTCTGCCGATTGACGTCGGGTGCGTCGTGGAGAATGTGGGCACGGTCGCTGCGATAGCCGACGCGGTCGAGCTCGGCGAGCCGCTTCTGGAGCGTGTGACGACGGTTTCGGGCGACGCCGTGGCTGAGCCGAAGAACGTTCTTGCGCCGAGCGGCACGAAGTATGCCGACTTAGTGGCCTTCTGCGGCGGCGAGAAAGAGCCGCCGGCGAAGGTGATATCGGGCGGCACCATGATGGGCTTCGCGGTCTCGACCCTCGAGATCGGCACGACAAAGACGACATCGGGGCTTCTTTTGCTCTCGCGCAGAAAAGTGTTCCAGTATTCGTCCCACGCGTGCATCAACTGCGGGCGCTGCCTGAGGGCCTGCCCGATGGGGCTCAACCCGGCTCTCA
Organism: Kiritimatiellia bacterium; assembly: GCA_045545855.1. Lineage (GTDB taxonomy): Bacteria > Verrucomicrobiota > Kiritimatiellia > RFP12 > UBA1067 > UBA1067. Next base: position 5,563 of record JAZQBR010000268.1, read on the forward strand.
TCTCAAAGGCGGTCGACGCGAATGATGTAAAGTCGGCCGAAGACGCGCATGTTATGGACTGCATAGAGTGCGGCGCGTGCAGTTTCGGGTGCCCGGCGTACCGCACGATAACCCAGAGCTGCCGGCGCGCGAAGAACTCGATACGCGCCAGGATAGCGGCCGAGAAGGCGAAGGCTGCACCAAGTACTATGAAGACGGTCGCCGTATCAACGATGATATCCAGGCCGAAATCATGGAGTACATTGAGAAGCTGGAAGCTATCGCCGGTAAGAAATTCGGTGATAAAGAGAATCCGCTGCTCGTGTCGGTCCGTTCCGGTGCCCGCGCTT
>JAZQBR010000269.1:0-8064 GCA_045545855.1 Kiritimatiellia bacterium
CTGGCCGCCGCGCGCAGCCTGGCGCTCGGCCATTGCGGCCTGGCGCTCGGCCATCATCGCCTGGTGCACGGCTCGCGCGCGCTCCACCTGCACAAGGCGAATGCCCGCCCCCGCTAAAACGAGGGCGGGCAGGCCTACCGCCAGCAGAAAGAGCCTGAGGTCGCGCTGCATTCCGCGAGGCTCCCCTGCTTACTCGGCCGCGGGCTCTGGAGCGGGCGCGGGAGCGGGAGCGGGCGCAGGAGCGTCGGGCCTCTCGCCGCGCGGACCCCTCGGGCCCATGCCGCGACGGCCGCCTTCGCCGGGACCGCGGCGCCCTTCGCGCTGGCCGCCCATACCCTGGCCGCGCGGGCCCATGCCCTGGCCGAAGGGACGGTCGTTGACGAAGAGAACCATCGTAGTCGGGGTCTTCTTGTCGGCCGGCTTCTCGGCGTATGCCGCGACCGAAGAATCGATCTTGGCGAGCACCTTCTGCTTGAACTCCTCGATCTGCTCCAGGGTGGTGTTCTCGTCGAGCTTGAGCATCGTCGGGGCCGGCAGGTTCGGGCGGCCGCCGCGCTCACGGCGCTCCATGCGCTTCGGCTGGGGCGCGGGCGCGGGAGTCTGCGCGCACTGGCAGCCTTCGCCCTTGCACTCGCAGGCGGGCTTCGCGGGGTCGCAGGCGCAAGGCGCGGGACCCTCGGCGGGTTCGGCGAAAGCGGCGAGCGAGATTGCGGCGCCGCAGAGAACGATCAGTGACTTCTTCATGTTTTTGTTCCTTTCTTGTTTTGTCTTGTCGCTCCCCCCTTCGTGGAGGGAACGGCGCATATTATCTCATATTCTTGCGCGCGGATTGTCACCCGATTGTGACGATTCTGCTTTTTTCACGATTCCCCGGCGCCGTCCGTCTCGCGCGCAGCCGCCGCGGCTTCGGCCGCCTGGGCGTGCAGATGGGTCGCTCTGAGCGCGCAGCACCCGAAGAGCACTATCTGCCAGCTCATGTACTGCCACGCCAGCATGATAGGCAGAAAAGCGAGCGACCCGTAGAGGGCCGAACTCTTGGCGATGCCAATCTGGGCGACCGCGCAGATTTTCATCCACCCGCCGAACATGATCGCCGTCGCGAGCCCGCACCACCACGCGAAGCGCCACCGCACGCGGCAGTTCGGCACGACCTTGAAGAGGAACGCGAAGGTGAGCGCCGAAAGCGCGAGCGTGAGCGCGAGACGCGTCGGCCACGAGTCCAGAAGCCATATCACGCCGTCCGAGAACCACTTTGTCACCCATATCGACCCGAAAACGACGCTCGTTACGTCCTTCGCGACCTTCAACAGCGTAACCGAGAGCGCCAGGCCGCTCAACATCGGCAGCACCACCACGACAAGCGCGTCAAGGAGCAGCCGCCGCCAGAGCGGACGCCCCTTGGCGACGCTCATTATTTCGTTGAAGCTTACCTCCACCATGCCTATCGACCCGAGAACCGTCCACACCAGCATCACGAAGCCTATCCAACCGAGCTTGTCGATGTCGATTTTGTCAACGGTGCTGAGTATCTCGCTCTCGAGACCGCGCGCCTGCGCCGCGAGCTGCTCGGCGTGGCGGCGCTTCTCCTCCTTCGCCGCCTCGTCCTGCAGCGTTACGGCCGAGAGAGTGTCGTCGGGCCCGCTTTCGAGCTGCACTATCACCTCGTCGAACTGCGCCTGCATCTTCTGCATGGCGTACTCTTTCGCCCCGAGCGCCTTCGCGCACATGAGAAGAATGCATATTATCGGCACCATCGCGAGCATGCAGTAGTAGGTCAGACCAGCCGCGTGCATCGAGCAGTGGTTGTTCAAGAATATCCGTATAGCCGTCCATGTCCACTTGCAGGCGGCTTTGATTTTGCTTTTCACTTCGGCGCACCTCCCTTGCAGCCGGCTACATTGGCGCCGCCCCGATCAGGTAGCCCGACAGCCACCCGAGCAGCACGCCCATCACGTAGACCGAAAGGATTATGGAAAGATTCTCCCAGATGTTGCGGTTGGTCCTGAGAAGCACCAAAAGCCCGACCCCGCAACCAGTGAAAGAGCTGGCCATAAGCGCGCCGCAGCTCATGGCGTGTTCGGCGTAAAGCTTCGCCGCCGCCGCCGAAACCGCGCAGTTCGGCACGAGCCCGAGCGCGCCGGCGACCGCCTCGCCGAGGAAGGGCCTGTTCAGCCACAGGCGCGAGAGCGCCTCTTCGCCGAACCAGTGGAGCGTCAGCTCGACCGCGCCCGATACGACTACTATGAAAGCGAAAATCTCGAATGTGTGTATGAGCGCCGGCACGACTATGCCCTTGTGCCTGCGACACCCGCAGAGACTGTGCTCGCAAAGCTCACCCACCGTGACCTTGCGCCTGAAATGGCGCGAGAACGCCAAAACGCCGTTCACCGCGAAACCCACGGCCACCGCGGCCACGGCCTTGAGCGCGACGATCTTGACCATGAGCGACGCCGGCACGCGCGACGTCAGAAGAACCGGCACCAGCTCGTCGGAGGTCGATAGAAAAACAGCGATGAGGGTACCGACCGATATCACCCCTCCCGCGTAGAAAGAAGCCGCTGCGGCCGAGACGCCGCACTGCGGTATCGCGCCGGCGAGCCCGCCTGCGAGCGGCCCTACAGAACGGGAGCGCTCGAGAAATTTCTCGAGCGCGCCGCCCGCATGCGCCTCCACCGCCTCCAGCACCAGATAAGTGGCGAAGAGAAACGGCAGGAGGAGCAGCGTTTCCTGAATGAAATCAATCACGCCGGGGAGATTGCTTCGTTCGGGCAGTTGCCGGCGCAAGCGCCGCAGTCAACGCACTTGTCGGCGTCGATGCTGTAAGCGGGGGACCCTTCGGAAATCGCTTCCGCAGGGCATGCATCCTTGCAGCACCCGCACGCAACGCACTTCTCGGCGTCAATCTTGTGTGCCATTTTCTTTATCCTCCTTGGTTGGTTGTTGTGACGGCGTATATTATACCACTTTGCGCCGAATCGCACAACTGTGAAATTCAGCCTTGCCGCTAGCGCAAAACAATCTTGCCGAGGCGGTTGGCCTTGAGGCCTTCGTCCCACATGCCGGCGTTGGCCAGCCGTACCGGCCGGCGCGGCGTCTCGCCCGGCTTCTCGTCCAGAAGCGGCGCCGAAACCCGAACGTAAAGCCCCCATTCGCCCGGCGCAGCGCCCTCCGGCACGGCGAACTTGAAAAGAAGCCGCCGCCGCTCGCCGCCCGCGAGAGCGCCAAAGCCGCCCTTCTGCACCGACGTCTGCGCCACCAGCGGAGCCTCGCCCGCGCGCGCCAGAACCACCTCTTCGCGCGATTTGAGGAGCAGCCGGCCGAACCCGGTATTCTCCACGTCGACCGCCGCCAGCGCCGTCTTGCCGCGCCAGGCCGCCTTCGGGAGCCGCGCGTCCCTCGCCACAAACCTGTAACCCATGTGGTCGTACATGAACTTGTGCAGGTCGAGCCCGTCATACTCGTGCAGGTCGGGCATGCCTTCGAAGCGGTACGCCGCGATGCTGAAGCGTCTTGCTCTTATGAACGCGCAGAGCGGATGCTTCGCCACGCCCGCGTTTCTCAGGTAGTTCAGGTGGCAGTCGTACCAGTCTTTAACGATGTTCCATTTCGCCGGGTCCAGCAGGTCGGCGCACTGTTCGCTGTTGGCCTCGAGCCAAGCCATCTTGACATACGCGAGCTCGCCGCCGTACGGATGATTCTCGAATGTCTTGAGCATCTTTAGGCCGCGCTCGCGCGTGAAGTCGCCCGCCCATGTACCGTAGTCGCGCCACGTACCCAGATAGCCGTCGTTGAACATGCCGATTCTCGCGAGATGGCCGTCGCGCCCGGCGTCGAACGGCAGCTTGGCGAGAATCCCGGCGGTATCGGTCCCCGCGAAGGCGCTCACGAACTTCGGCGCGCGCACTAGCACCGATATGCCGTCCGGCAGATTCTCGCAGTATGTCTCGAGAATGCTGTTCATGTACTGCGGCGCGCAGTAGTCGGACGAGTGCATTTCTCCCCACGGACCCGCCACGCCCGCCTCGACGCCTACAATCACGTCGGGGAATTCCGCCATTATGCGCGAGAGCTCCTTTACATGGCCTGTAATAATGTCGAAATCGGCCGGCTCGCATCCTTTTTCGGCGCTCAGCGTATAGCCCAGCCGGACAATCAGCGAGCCGCCCTTCTGCCGCGTCTCGGCCAGAAAGCGCCTTACATCGCGCTTCATCTCCGTCGTGAGCGGAATATCTGCGCCCCCGATGCGCCCGGCGGGCGGACGCGCCCCGTCCTGATTGCGTCCGCCCGAAAAGCGGCTGAGCTCCCAGAGCGAAGAGCGGTACCCGGCGGCGCCGTGCCAGTCGGCCAGCCCCTCGGGGCGGAATGTCGTCCAGCCGCCTTCGGCCCATCCGCGCGCCGGACCCGTAAAAGTCTCGGCGCCGTCATTGTAGTCTATATCGGGCCGAAAGTGGTCGCCCCCGGCCGCGGCTGAAAGCGCCGCGAGCGCGAAGGCGACCATTGTGCCCTTTATGAACATCGGCCCAGGCTTGTTATCTGAGAATCACCGTGAGGCCGCGCCCGCGGGTAAGTGTGAGCAGCTGATACTCGTCGTCGCCATCGATATCTTCTGTCGCCACGAGCCAGGTGCCCTTGAGCGCAGGGAGGGTGCCGCCCTTCTTGATCTTGCCGACGACAATCTTGTCGCCGAGCGCGAAGTCGCCGTCGCCGACAAGCACCGGCTCCAGTTTGCCGCCGTTGCTGGTGTATGTGTCGACATTCAGCGTGTCATACTTGGCAATCTTCCCGTCAGTCTTCCACACCCTGAGCGGGAAGTTCTCGCCGTTCAGGTCGAGCTCGCCGAATGTGACAGTCACCGGGGCTTCGGCATCCTCGAGGTTAGTGAGCGCGATATTGCCGGCGACAACCTTGCCGGCCCAGTTCGCGCCGCTCGCGAAGTAGAGCGTTGTCGCCCCCTCGCCCTCGCCAGGCGCGACAACACTCGCAGTACCCGTCGCCGTATTGGCACCGCATGTCACAACGACGCCGAAAACATTCTTGTTGGCGTTGTCCAACGCTATCGACCCGCCGCCGGTGATCGGCACATTCGCGAGCGAAACAACACGGTCCCCGCTATCATCGCCGAACTGCCCGTCATCCCAAAACACCTTGTTGCGAGTCGAGAATGTGAGCGTCTTGCCTTCGGCAACGCCTACTGAGCCGAATCCCTCAAACGGAAGATTTTTGGTGTCGTATATGGTTATGGTGTGGTCTGAGTGCTCATGCTCATTGTACAGGCTCGGGATGTATATCGTGTACGCACAGTCGGCGGCCGAGAACATGGCCTTACCGTTACCGGCCGACCTGTAGTTCTCAAACACACCTCCATCCTCGACAACAACCGGCTGATACCCAGTCGTAGCAGGATTGAATTCTAACTTGTTCGACCCGTAGTCGCCAAGAGCGTTCATGCGGAATTCACACCCGCTGCCAACTACGATTCTGCCATTCTCGGCAACCTCCGCTTTCCGCCCCCAGTAACCAATCGACTCGAAGTTCTTGTACGCACCACCGTTCGCAAGGCGGAATGTCGCACCGCCCTTGACGAAGAAGCTGCCCATGGCACCCCATTCTGTATTGTCGAGCACCAACTCGAACGGAATCGATGCCGGATTATTCACGCCAACATAAAACCCAATCTGATGATTGACCGACAAGTTATACGTTTTGCCGGAACGCTCATAAACCGGGAGAATCGTCGTACTTGCGAGGGAGAGATTACCGACCGCGTTTACAGCACCGCCTGCTTCAGGGCAGCAGAATTGCAGATTTGATGTATTGTAGTCGCCCGAGCCTGGGTCAATAGATATCGTTCCTCCGTTTGACGAGAGGCCGAAGTATGTTGTCGCCCCGGCTGCGGCATAACCGAAAGTAATCCCGCCAGGTGCCGTCGCCGCAACTGTGCCGGCTAGGCTCAGGTTAACATTCGAGAACTTCATGCCGCCCGGCACATTCAACACCGCACCGGTTTCGACCGAGAGAACTGGCAGCAAAGCAGCCGAGGCGTTGCAAACAAGGTTCGCCTCGTCAGAGAGCGTCACCGTAACGCCGGTTGCAATCTCGAGTGTCGAGTCAAGGCTGAGGATGACAAGAGGCAAAGTCGCATCCGTCTCAATACGAAGCTTCGCGCCGTTCTTAACCTCGATCGACTGCCAAGATGGGAATGTCGCTCCAGTCGGGAGCGTCGCCTCGACGCCTTCCCCTGAAATCGCAACTTCCGCACCGTTTGGCGGGAGTGTGCCGCCCCAGCACTCTGCGTCAACGATGCTGCCCTTGCCCGTAAAGTTGTATGCGGAGGGCACCTCGACCAACAGTGTAGCCCCGCTCACTGTAAGAACCAATCCGGCGGGCAGAGAACCCGTCCTCTCAAGGTCGTCCTTCGCTTTCGCGAGCAAGTCCGCAGAGCTGCTGTTCAAGACCACCGTACTCGCCCCGACGGCGGAGAGATCCGCCTCAAACGTCGCATCGTTCAGAGTTACATTATACGCATTCAATGTTGCACCCATTGTCGCCAAAACAATCTTAGAGCCGCTCGCGAATGTGACATTTTCAAAATTGTATGTGCCGGCAGTAGCGAGGCCGACACCGCCGGCGGTGACGGTGACTGGGGCGTCAATCGGAGAGAAAGCGAACACGCCGGCCCCGGTCTTTGTTATTGCAGCCGAAGAATCAGCCGTTAAATTCGGCGCTGAGAACATCTTGCCCTCGGCAACATCGAGTGTGACAGCAGCAGACGCCGGTATCGTCAGAGCGACATTCGAACCGAACGTGACATTGTCGGTCGCGGCAAGAGTACCGCCAGACCAAGTGTATGTCCAAGGCATCTCAGAGGTGAAATTGCCACCAAAAGTCACTTCGCCACCAGATTGATTTATCTGGTTGTTGGGCGTGGCAGCCGTGCCTGTCATCGCAATGCCATGTGGGAAAGACGCAGTTCCGCTAGCGATATTTATCTCGTCATGATCATCCCCAGATCTACCCCAACCATGGATTGCATATGAAACGGGGTCGAACATGAGCGTTCCACCATTGACTTCAAGCTTCATCACGCGAGACTGTATTGCACCATAAATATCAGCCTCGGCACCCGTCTTTATGTCTAGACCTGTCCAGGTGTGATCTCCCGCGGAGCACACGAATGTGGAGCTTGGCGACAGGACGAGCTTCACACCAGTGTTCAGCTCATGACTTTGCTGGTAGCCGTCACCACCCAACTGCGTTACGAATGTCAACGAAACCATCTCAGCGGATGTAGTTGAATCTTTATAAAGATGCAGAGTTCGATATTTCTGAATCAATGAACCGACGGTATAGTCGCCATTCAGTGCGATATAGGCTTGGCGATGCGACCCTGTCTTGGGTGTAGCCCATTGAATTGTATCTTCACCTGAGGGAAGGCTGTTTGGAGACCAATTCGTCGTCAAAACCCAATCCACTGGCGCACTGGCGCTGCCGACATTGTTTTCAGTATCCGCGTCATTATCCAGCGTATACGTCTCGGCTTGGGCTGAGGCCGCGAAAAGCAGTGCGGCGAACACGGCGAAGGATTTCATTGCAACATTCGAGCCCGAGGTGACGCCCAAGACCCGCGAACTACATTGTTTCATCTGTTTACCTCCTTTTTCAACCGCTTGCCGGGCGTGGACAACAGACACCTTGCCCATTGCCCGCGCTACAGCCCTTTAAGCAGTTTACATGCATATTTTACTCTTTCTTTTTCGCCATGTCAACGGCAAATCGGGGGCTCCCCATTTTTTTTGAACCAGGCAAAACTCTGCGCGGGAATGCAGTCGTCCGAAACCTTCATGGAATTGTCTGCATGTTATTTGAAACGCTATCAAGCTCTTGGCGCTGCCGCCGAAAAAGTTATCAACAGCCCCGGCCCCGCCCTCGCGCGCGCGCGCGTGTACGCGCGCGCGTGGACTGGCTACACAGTAGTCAGTCTAGTAGTCAGACGGGGTTTATAAATAAACCCAGTAGCCAGACCACGCGCGTACGCGCGCGCGCGTGGAAGGATTACTTACTAGT
>JAZQBR010000270.1:0-3358 GCA_045545855.1 Kiritimatiellia bacterium
AGAAGGGTGAGATTCGCTTTGGACTGGCGGCCATCAAGGGTATTGGCGATGGTGTGGCGCAGTCTATCATTGAAGAACGAGAGGCTAACGGAGCGTATAAGAACATCTTCGATTTCGTACAGCGCATTAATTTCGCTCAGGTGAACCGCAAGGCCTTTGATGTGCATACTGCAGTGGGTCATGCCCGAGGGCGAGCCCGCCGTTGCCGAAGCGACTGCGAAGGAGGTGAAGTAATGGCCATCGTGCTCAAGCTCAAGAAGGGCGAGTCCGTTGAACGCGGGCTTAAGCGGATGAAGAAGATCCTCGACAAAGAGGGCCTTTTGAAGACGATCCGCGATCAGCGCTACTTCGAGAAGCCGTGCGTGAAGGCGCGCAAGAAATCACAGCGCGCCCGCATCCGCAACCGCTCGCGCCGCGGCCGCATGGAACTCAACTGAGGCAGAGTTCTTTGCAGCAGCGAATGAAAGGCCGCGCCCGCACACGGGACGCGGCCTTTTTTTAGAGTAATTTTCCGCGTGATTTCCGCGCCCGGATATGATATAATATATCCGTAAACAATTCAATGGTGGATTCCGCCCCAAGAGCATGAACCTATTAAGACTACTTTTCGGCACCAAGAACGACCGCGAGCTCAAGAAGCTGTGGCCGGTAGTTCGTGAAATAAACAGAATCGAAGCCGAGTATCAGAAGAAGAACTTCACAGACGCCGACTTCCCCCGCATGACGGAGGAGTTTCGCGAGCGTTGCCGGAAGGGGGAGAGTCTTGACGCGCTTCTGCCCGAGGCGTACGCGCTCGTGAAGAACGCGTGCCGCCACCTTGTTGGCACTACGGCCGAGGTGTGCGGCCACACGCTGACATGGAACATGGTGCCGTTCGACGTGCAGCTGATAGGCGGCATCGTGCTGCACCGCGGCGCGATATCAGAGATGCAGACGGGCGAGGGCAAGACGCTTGTCGCGACGCTGCCGCTGTATCTGAACGCGCTGGCCGGCAAGAACGTGCAGCTCGTGACGGTCAACGATTATCTCGCGAGGCGCGACGCGTCATGGATGGGCCATCTCTACAAGTACCTGGGCCTGACGGTAGGGTGCATACAGAACTCGATGGACTCCGACGAAAGGCGTGCGCAGTACAAGTGCGACATAACGTACGGCACCAACAGCGAGTTCGGCTTCGACTATTTGAGGGACAACGGCATGGCGCAGCGTCCCGAGCAGGTGGTGCAGAACGGCCACAACTTCGCGATTGTCGACGAGGTGGACTCGATTCTGATCGACGAGGCGAGAACGCCGCTCATAATCTCGGGGCCGGCGACGGTTTCGACGAGTCACGTGTATCAGGAGATACGCCCGATGGTCGACGCGATTGTGCGAGTGCAGACGGCGCAGTGCAACGACCTCGTGCAGGAGGCGAAGAAGGCGTGGGAGTCGAAGGATGTCGAGCTCGCCAAGGATCGCATCTACCAGGTCTACCACTCGATGCCTCGCCACAAGCAGCTGATGCATCTTCTCGAGAACCCCGAAATCAGAAAGATACACGAGGACGGCGAGCTGCAGATGCTCTCTGAGATGCGCAAGGAACACGCGCGCGAGCTCAAGGAGTCGCTGTATTTCACGATCGACGAGCGCACGCGCGAGGTGGCGCTGACCGACAAGGGGTGCGAGAAGATATGTCCCCAAGACCCGAAGCTGTTTGTCTTGCCGGATCTTGCGGCCGAGATGAGCGCAATCGACGGCGATCATACGCTGACCGATGAAGAGAGGCTCGACCGCCGGCGCGCGACCCAGTCGATGTTCATGGAGCGCAGTGACCGCGTGCACGTCGTGAATCAGCTTCTGAGAGCGTACTGCCTCTACGAAAAAGACGTCGACTATGTGGTGCAGGACAATCACGTGTACATCGTCGACGAGTTCACGGGGCGCGTTCTGCCTGGGCGGCGCTGGTCTGACGGGCTCCATCAGGCGGTCGAGGCGAAGGAGGGCGTCGAGATCGAGAAAGAGTCTCAGACTCTCGCTACGATAACGATACAGAACTACTTCAGGCTCTACAAGAAACTCTCCGGCATGACCGGCACAGCAGAGACCGAAGCGCGCGAGTTCAAAGACATTTACAAGCTCGACGTGGTGTCGATACCTACGAACAAGCCGGTGAAACGCACCGACGGCAACGACCAGATATACCGCACCCAGCGCGAGAAGTACAAGGCGATTGTGGCCGATGTCGCGGCGCGGCACGAGAAGGGCCAGCCGATTCTGCTCGGTACGGTGACAGTAGACACGTCTGAGATACTGTCGAAAATGCTGAAGATGGCGAAGATACCTCACGAGGTGCTGAACGCCAAAAACCATGCGCGCGAAGCCGAGATCGTGGCTCTTGCGGGCATGCGCGGGGCGGTGACGATCGCGACAAACATGGCGGGCCGCGGCACCGACATCAAGCTCGGCGAGGGCGTGACGGAGCTCGGCGGGCTGCATGTGATAGGGTCCGAGAGACATGAGTCGCGCCGCATCGACCGCCAGTTGAGAGGCCGGTGTTCGCGCCAGGGCGACCCCGGCAGCTCGCAGTTCTTCATTTCGCTCGAAGACCAGCTGATGCGGCTTTTCGGTTCGCAGAGAATAGCGGGCCTTATGCAGAGGCTCGGCCTCAAGGAAGGCGAGGTGATGGAGCACAAGTGGCTCAACCGTTCGGTCGAGACGGCCCAGCGCCGCGTCGAGCAGCAGCACTACGCCGTCAGAAAACGCACTCTCGAGTACGACGATGTGATGAACAAGCAGCGCGCGGTCGTGTACGAACTGCGCGGGCGCGTGCTGAACGGCGACCAGGAGACGGTGCACGGTCTCGTGCTGGACGTCGTGAACGACCTTGTGCGGACGCAGTGCGAGCGCTATCTCTTCAGCGAGAAAGACGGCCAGGTGGGCGATTTTCTGGCGTGGCTCGGGGTGACGTTCCCCGTGACGGTCACGGCAGACGAGCTCAAGCCGCTTTTAGGCAAGCCGGTCGAGGCGGGCGACCTCGTCTACTCGCGCGTCGAGGAGGCTTATGAAGCGAAGTGCGCCGGCGAGGATCCCGAGACGCTGCCGTTCATGGAGCGCGGGGTGTTTCTGAGTGTCATCGACCGCGAGTGGCAGGACTACCTGCGCGCGATGGACGACTTGAGGCACGGTGTCAACCTGAGGGCGTACGGCCAGCGCGACCCGCTGATCGAGTACAAGCGCGAGGCGTTCGGCATGTTCGAGAACCTCATGCTCACGATCAAGACGTCCGTGGCGAACAGCGAATTCCGCGTCACGTCCGCGCAGAACGTGCGGCGGATGCTCTCGGTCGTGCAGCCGCAGATGCGCACGAACGGGGACGCGT
>JAZQBR010000271.1:0-3515 GCA_045545855.1 Kiritimatiellia bacterium
CATCGGAGCGTAGGCTCGATGCCTACGCACAAAAGATGATCGGGCGCGGCCGATTTGTTGCCCCTAGTATGTCCTAGGGTCGCACTAGACGCGCCACGACCATCCGGATTGGACACTGCGCTGTTGGCTGCTGGTTGCTGAGACACTTCCAACGCATTAAAAACGATTCAGGGCCCTGAATCGTTTTTAATGCGTTGGCCGTACGTTCCCGTTCCCAGAGGCCGGAATTTTTGGTATAATACCGCCCATGAGCGATTTTCATGCAGTAATACTGGCCGGGGGCAGCGGCGAGCGGTTTTGGCCGCTGTCGACGCCTGAGCGGCCGAAACAGTTCCTGAAGGTATTCGGGGGCGAGAGTCTCATACGCCAGAGCGTCACGCGCCTCGCGGGCGTCGCGCGCACCGAAGACGTGTTTGTCGTGACTTCGAAGGCGCTTGTCGGCGCGACGCGCAGGGAGCTGCCCGAGCTGCCGGGGGCGAACGTCGTGGGCGAGCCGATGCGCCGCGACACAGGCGCGGCCGTCGCGCTCGGCGTGGGCATAGCGGGCGCCGGCTTCGACCCGGTGATAGGGTTCTTCCCGAGCGACCAGCTCGTCGGCGACCCGAAGCGCTTTCGCGCGGCCGTCAAAAAGGCGGCGGCCGTCGCCAGAAAATCACCCGTCATCGTGACATTGGGCATACAGCCGTCATTCCCGGCGACGGGCTTCGGCTATGTCGACCCGAAATCGGGGCGCTTCGTCGAGAAGCCTGACGCGAAGAAGGCCAAGGAGTATCTCGAAGCCGGCTACCTCTGGAACGCCGGCATGTTCATAGCGCGCGCGTCGACATTTCGCAAGGCCATCGTCGCCCACGCCCCGGCCCTCTCGGAACTTACGATACCGGGCTTTCCGCTCGCGTCCCTCGCGCCGTTCTACGAGGCGCTGCCCAAGATTTCGTTCGACTTCGCTGTCATGGAACCCGTCTCGCGCGGCGGACGCAACGCGCCGCTTTCCGTCGCGGTCGTGCCCGGCGATTTCGGCTGGGACGACGTCGGCAGCTTCGCCGCGTTCGACACATACTTCCCCCACGACTCGCGCGGCAACGTCCGCGAAGGGCCGTGCACGGTGGTGGAGTCTTCGGGCAACATCTGCGTAGCGCGCTCGGCGCGCATCTCGCTTCTGGGCGTCGACAACCTGGTCGTCGTCACTACGCCAGACTCGGTTCTTGTCGCCGACAAGTCGAGAATCTCCGAAATGAAGAAGCTGTTCAAGAAATAGCGATGCCGCGCAGAAAGTACAAAGCCGTAATCGCCTATGACGGGACAGGGTTCTCGGGCTGGCAGTATCAGGAGAACGCCGTAGGCGTGCAGCAGGTCGTCGAAGAGGCTCTAGGCTATCTGGAGCGCGGGCCGGTTCGCGTCTACGGCTCGTCCCGCACAGACGCGGGCGTGCACGCCAAGGGCTTCGTCGCCCACTTCTATCTGACAAAACCGATACCGCCGCGCAATCTCGTAAGAGCGGCAAATTCGCGCCTGCCGGAGTCCGTTCGCCTGCTCAAGGCCGCCTATGCGGCAGAAGATTTCGACGCGCGGCTGTCGGCGAAAGGCAAGGAGTACCGCTACCAGCTCTATCAGGCGGACATTCTGCCGCCGCATCTCGTGCCGTACTGGACGTTCTGCCACCGTCCGCTGAATCTCGCGGCAATGCGCGAGGCCGCGGCGCAATTCGTCGGGCGGCACGATTTCGTGTCGTTCGCCGCGAACCCCAACCGCGAGCTCGAGACCACGGTCAGGACGATCTACTCCTTTGAAGTGAAAAAAGCCGGCCCGCGCTACACGTTCATAGTGCGAGGCGACGGCTTTCTCTACAAGCAGGTGCGCTCGATGGTCGGCTTTCTGATTTCAGTAGGCAAAGGCAACGAGCGCCCGGGCGCGGTCGCCGAGCTTCTCGCCGCCGCGACTCCGCGCACGGCCCGCGTCGAAACCGCGCCGGGCCGCGGACTGTTTCTCTGGAAGGTTTTCTATCACGGCGTGCCCGCGCCCGCCGCCGCCGCCAAAAACGGCCGGTCTTGAAACAACAAATCAACAGGAGCCAATAAACCATGTTGTACTATTTCTCTCGTTTTCTCACAAGCGTGTGGGGTCCGTTCCGCCTCTTGCAGTCTCACGCGCTCCTGCTCGCAGGCGGCGCCTTCACGGCCGCGCTCATCACGTGGTGGCTGTTGCCTAAACTCTGCTGGCTGCTCCCGCGCGACCGCGGCAAGGCCATCTGCAGCGACCTGGGCGGCATGAAGTCCGCCGGCAAGCCCACCGGCGCCGGCTTCTGCGTCTCGATGCTGGCGCTGCCGGTGATAATCGTTTTCGCGCCGCTTTCCGGCTGGGACCTTCTCACTGTCGCGGCAGTCTACGCGGCCATGGTCTTCGGCTACCTGGACGACCGCGCGGCCGTGCCCTGGGGCGAGCTGAAGAAGGGCCTGCTGGACGCCGTTTGCGCCGTAGCGATCGCGTTCTTCATAGCCAAGGGACATTCCACCAGCGTCTGGCTGCCATTCTGGAAGGGCGTGTGGACCGTCCCCATGTGGATGTATGTGCCGTGCGCGGCGTTCATACTCTGGTTCACGATGAACGCGACCAACTGCTCAGACGGCGTCGACGGCCTCGCCGGCACTCTTACCGTGATCGCGCTCGTGATTCTTTCGGTCATGCTCTACCTCGTCGTTGGCTACAGCCCCGTCGCGAACTACTTTCTGATACCGTCCAACCCCGAAGGCGCGCGCTGGGCGATCATGCTCATGACGGTCGCCGGCGGCTTTGTCGGCTATCTATGGTACAACGCCGAGCCGTCGTCGCTCTTGATGGGCGACGCGGGCAGCCGTTTTCTAGGCATTCTGCTGGGCGCGGCGACTCTCGTCACGGGCAACCCGTTTCTCATTCTCGCGTTCGCGCCCGTCGTGCTGGTGAACGGCGGCGGCGGCCTCGCGAAGCTCGTCCTTTTGAGACTCGCCAAAAAGGCCGGGCGCGACATCGCCGAGGGCAACGTCATAAGGCGCATACGCTTCCCGCTGCACGACCACTGCAAGAAGAACCTCGGCTGGTCCAACGCCCAGGTGCTCATGCGCTTCACGCTCCTGCAGCTGGTGGTGATGCCGATTCTTTTCATATTGCTCGTGAAGATTCGCTGACGATGAGCGCCGGTCTTTTCAAGCTGAAGAGCAGATTCAAGCCCACCGGTGACCAGCCGGAGGCGATAGCCGCGCTCTACGAGGGGCTCAAGCGCGGCGACAGGCGTCTCGTCCTGCAAGGCGTCACGGGCTCGGGCAAGACGTTCACCATGGCCAATCTGATCGCCAAATGGAACCGCCCGACGCTCATACTCTCACACAACAAAACTCTCGCGGCCCAGCTCTTCGCCGAGCTGAAGGAGTTCTTCCCAGAGAACGCGGTCGAGTATTTCATCTCATACTACGACTACTACCAGCCCAAGTCGGAGGCCAAGCGGTCTTAGGAAGACAAAGGTCTATGACAACTCCTTGGCTCAC
>JAZQBR010000272.1:0-19887 GCA_045545855.1 Kiritimatiellia bacterium
TGCGGGCCGCCTGGTGGTCGGCCCCTACCAATGCGGGCTGCATGGGGTTGAACCATGCCGATTTGAGGCGGCCATGCGTTGGCCGTATCTCCGTGAAGATTGTGCCACACAGGCGGCGGGAAATTTGGTATAATATCACCCCTCATGCGAAATGGCATCGATAGCGGCGCGCGGGGTGCGCGTTACGTTCGGCCAGGCCGCCCCGCAAGGCGGCCCGGGCGAATGCTCCGCCATGCCTGCATCAAACACAACGGGAGCGAGTGATTCATCATGGGCGGGTTCTGCGGCGTCATATCAAAGGAAGACTGTGTAACAGATCTCTTCTTTGGCACAGATTACCATTCACATCTCGGTACGCACAGAGGCGGCATCGCCGTCTATAGAGACGGCACGTTTCAGCGCTCGATACACAACATCCAGAACGCGCCTTTCAGAAGCAAGTTCGAGCACGATATCGGGCGCTTCGAGGGCTCGACCGGCATCGGCGTAATCTCCGACACCGATCCGCAGCCGCTCGTGATGTGCTGCAGATTCGGCATGTTCGCGGTCGCGACCGTCGGGCTGATAAACAATATCGAGGATATCAAAAGCGAGCTCTTCAACGAGAACTCGATGCAGCTTCAGTATTCGACCACGAGCGGCATGGTCGGGCCGACCGAAGTGGTCTCTGCGCTGATGGCGACAAAGCTTTCTATAGTCGAAGGCATAAAATACGTGCAGGCAAAGGTTTGCGGCAGCTGTTCGATACTGGTGGCGGACGACAAGGGGCGGCTCTACGCGGCCCGCGACAGATGGGGCCGCACGCCGGTCGTGCTCGGCAAAAAGGACGGCGCCATGATCGCGCTGATGGAGAGCTGCGCGCTGCCGAACCTCGGCTACGAGCATGTGCGCGACCTGGGGCCGGGCGAGATCGCAGAGCTCACGCCCGAGGCCGACATCACGCTCGTCGAGCCCGGCGACAAGATGGCGATATGCTCGTTTCTCTGGGTCTACTACGGCTACCCGGCTTCGTCCTACGAAGGGCGCAACGTCGAGATGACGCGCTACCGCTGCGGCAGCGCGCTCGCGAAGCGGACGCCGACAGAGGCCGACGCGGCGTGCGGCATACCAGACTCGGGCACGTCGCACGCGCTCGGCTACGCCCACGAAGCCGGCATGAAATTCGCGCGCCCGTTCGTCAAGTACACGCCTACATGGGCACGCTCGTTCATGCCCCAGGAGCAGCGCCAGCGCGAGCACGTGGCCTCGATGAAACTCATACCCATACCGGGCCTCATAAAGAACCGCAGGCTCGTCTTCTGCGACGACTCGATCGTGCGCGGCACCCAGCTCGGCAAGCAGGCCGCGAAGCTTTACGCAGAAGGGTGCCTCGAGACCCACATGCGCATCGCCTGCCCGCCGCTCGTCTACCCGTGCCAGTTCATAAACTTCTCGCGCTCGAAGAGCGTCTACGACCTTATCACGCGCCGCTACATACGCGGGCACGAGGGTGACGAGGCCGATATCGCGAAGTATACCGACCCCGACGGAGAGCCGTACAAGAAGATGGTCGAGTTCATCCGCGAGAAGCTGAACCTAACCTCGCTCGCCTTCCAGCGCATCGACGATCTCGTGAAGGCGATCGGGCTGCCCGGCGACAGGCTCTGCACATACTGCTGGACCGGCAAGGACGTCTCGCTGGACGGCGAGGGCTACAAATGCCCGTGCGAGAGCTGTCCGCACGCGGTTGAAGGTCTAACACAGAGATATAACCATTTGCCGAGAAATTGAACGAAGAAATTTAGGTTAAAACAGAAGGAAAGACACATGAAAATATCGATAGCATCAGACCATGGCGGCGTTGAACTCAAGGCCGTTCTCGTTGCCGCTCTCTCGGCCCAGGCGTCAGTCGACGACAAGGGCCCGTTCGAAAAGGCGAGCTGCGACTACCCCGACTACGCGATCAAGGTCGCTCTGGACGTCTCTTCGGGCGCGGCGGATTTCGGCGTTCTCATCTGCCGCAGCGGCATCGGAATGTCGATGACGGCCAACAGATTCCAGAACGTCAGAGCCGCGATCTGCGCGACGACCGAGGCGGCCAGCATCACGCGCCAGCACAACGGCGCGAATGTCGTCTGTATCGGCGCCGACACCGTTTCGCCCGATTACGCCGTCGAAATAGTCAAGGCTTTCATCTCGACGCCCGTCGACGAGGACGCGCGCCACGCGCGGCGCCGCTTCAAGCTCGAGCGCGCCGCGAGGCTCTCCGACGTTTCGGGCCTCATGCGCGATGACCCCGAGGTGTTCGCGGCGATCAAGGCCCAGACCGATCAGGAAGACACCGAGATAAATCTCATCGCGTCTGAGAATACATCGTCGCGCGCGTGCCGCGAGGCCGCCGGTTCGGTGCTGATGAACAAGTACGCCGAGGGGTACCCGGGCAAGCGCTGGTACTCCGGGTGCCTGCCGGTGGACGCCGCAGAAGAGCTGGCCCGCAAGAGGGCGTGCGAGCTTTTCGGGGCCGAGCACGCGAACGTCCAGCCGCATTGCGGCAGCGCGGCCAACATGGCCGTCTACTTCGCGACAATCAAGCCCGGCGACACGATAATGTCGATGAGCCTCGACCAGGGCGGACATCTCTCGCACGGCTCGCCCGTGAACTTTTCGGGCAAGATATACAACATCGTCCCGTACACGGTCGACCCTGAGACCGAGATGCTCGACTACGACGCGATCGAGCGCCAGGCCCTCGAGGTAAAGCCGAAGATCCTTCTCGCGGGCGCGAGCGCGTATCCGAGAAAAATCGACTTCAAGCGCATTCGCGAGATATGCGACAAGGCCGGGTGCATAATGGTTGTCGATATGGCGCACATCGCCGGCCTCGTCGCCGGCGGCGCCCACGAGTCGCCCGTCCCTTACGCGGACTTTGTGACAACAACCACCCACAAGACGCTCGGCGGACCCCGCGGCGGCATGGTGCTCTGCAAAGAGAAGTGGGCCAAGGCGCTCGACTCGGCGGTCTTCCCGGGTATGCAGGGCGGTCCGCTTGAGAACATAATCGCCGCCAAGGCGGTGGTATTCCGCGAATGGATGGGCGAGGCCAAGAAGGGATATGCCCAACAGGTCGTCAAAAACTGCCAGGTCATGTGCAAGACCATGCAGGACCGCGGCTATCGCATCGTTTCAGGCGGCACCGACAACCATCTCTTTCTCGTGGACGTCAAGAAGACGCGCGGCATAACCGGCAAGGACGCCGCGGCGGCCCTCGACGCGGCCGGCATCGTCGTCAACAAGAACACCATACCCTATGATACCGAGTCGCCGTTCAAGACTTCGGGCATTCGCGTGGGGACGGCTTCGGTCACGACGCGCGGGATGAAAGAGAACGAGATGATCAAGATCGGCACGTGGATAGCCGACGTCCTCGACAATATCGCAGACACGTCCGTGCAGGAGCGCGTCAGGCGCGAGGCCGCCAAGCTCGTCGCCGCGTTCCCGGTGCCCTGAGCGCAAAAAGATGAAAAGCGAGATTCTGTCTAGGATGCAGACGGAGGTCGGTGCTTCGGCACACCAAATCTCCGCCGTCGAAAAGCTTTTGGCCGATGGTGCGACGGTGCCGTTCATCGCCAGATACCGCAAAGAGGCGCACGGCAATCTTGACGAGGTCGCTATCGGCAAGATTCAGGAACGCCTCGCCTACTACACCGAGCTCGAGGCCCGCAAGGAGACGATTTTGAAGTCGATCGCCGACCAAGAGAAGCTGACGCCCGAACTGGAGAAGAAAATCCAGGAGTGCTATCAGAAGTCCGCGCTCGAAGACCTCTACCAGCCGTACAAGCCGAAGCGCCGCACGCGCGCGCAGATAGCAAAAGAGAAGGGGTTCGAGCCTCTCGCGGACGCGATTTGGACGGGCGACGCGTCCGCGGCCGCCGGCGCGCCTGATGAAGACCGCCAGTTCGCGCGCGACATAATCGCCGAACGCATCGCCGACATGGCGAACGTGCGCGGCTACGTTCGCCAGCTCTTCGCGACGAAGTCCGTAGTGAAGAGCGAGGTCGCCTCGCCGCCTCCGGCCGAGCCTACGAAATTCGAGCAGTACTACGACTTCTCGGAGCCTGTCGCCGCGATGCCTTCACACCGCTATCTTGCGATTCGCCGCGGACAGAAGGAAGGGGTTCTTTGGGTGAGGCTGGAACTGGACAAGACTCTCGCGCTCGAGGGGATGATGGATCTCGTCGAGAAAGAGGCGCCCGGCTGCGCGTCGGGCGTCTGCCGCGCCGAGATAGAGACGGCCGCGGAGGATGCGTACAAGCGGCTTCTCGCGCCGTCGTGCGAAGTCGATGTGACCGTCGAGAAGAAGATGGAGGCCGACCGCGCCGCGGTCGAGGTGTTCGCCGAGAATCTGCGTCATCTTCTGCTGGCCGCGCCGCTCGGCGAGAAGGCGGTTCTCGCCATCGACCCCGGCATACGCACGGGCTGCAAGGTGGCTATGATGGACGCGACCGGCAAGTATCTCGGCAAGACTGTCATATATCCGCAGCAAAAGCCCGAGGAGTCGGCGAAGGCCGTCGCGATGATCGTAAACAAGTACCGCCCCGAGGCGGTAGCGGTGGGCAACGGAACCGCCGGGCGCGAGACCGAGGCGTTTGTGCGCCAGACGCTGAAGCGTCTTAAAGAGCAGCACCCCGAGATACCTACGCCCATGGTAGTGAGCGTCAGCGAGGCCGGGGCGTCGGTCTACTCGGCGAGCGAGATCGCCCGCAAGGAGTTCCCCGACCTCGACCTTACGGTGCGCGGCGCGATATCCATCGGCCGCAGGCTGCAAGATCCGCTCGCGGAGCTCGTAAAGATCGACCCGAAGGCGATAGGCGTCGGGCAGTACCAGCACGACGTGCACCAGCCGCTTCTTGGGGCGAAGCTCGACGAGGTTGTCGTAAGCTGCGTCAACGGTGTCGGGGTGGAGCTCAACACCGCGTCCGCGCCGCTTCTGGAGCGCGTCTCGGGCGTAGGGGCGTCTCTCGCGAAATCGATTGTCGAGTGGCGAAACGAGAACGGCAAGTTCCGCTCGCGCGAAGACCTCAAGAAGGTGAAGGGACTTGGCGAGAAGGCGTTCGAGCAGTGCGCGGGCTTTCTCAGGATACGCGATTCGGTAAATCCGCTGGACGCTTCGGCGGTGCATCCCGAGAGGTATCAGCTGGTCGCGAAGATGGCCGCCGACATGGGCGTCTCGGTCGGGGAGCTCGTGGGCAACTCGCTCGCGGCGTCGAAGATAGACGTCAGAAAATACATCACGAACGACGTGGGCGAGCCGACGCTCAAGGACATAGTCGCCGAGCTGGCGAAGCCCGGGCGAGACCCCCGCGCCGTGTTCGAGCCGCCGAAGTTCCGCGACGACGTGACGAAGATAGAGGATGTCAAAGAGGGCATGAAGCTCGAGGGTGTCGTCACGAATGTGACGGCGTTCGGGGCGTTCGTCGACATAGGCGTGCACCAGGACGGGCTCGTGCATCTCTCGGAGCTTAGCGACAGCTATGTCACCGACCCGAAGGCGGTGGTCAAGGCGGGCGACAGGCTGAAGGTGACGGTAATAGGCGTCGACAAGGCACGCGGGCGCATATCGCTTTCGGCGAAGACGAATCCTGTAATGGGCGGACGCGGCGCCGGCGCTGCGGGTGCGTCGCAGGGCGCGCGTCCACGCCAGAGCCAGCGCGGGCCGCGCACGTCTTTCGCGCCGGCCTCCGGCTCGGGCTTCAGCTGCAATCCCTTCGCCAATCTCTAAGAGGCGGCCTGCGGCCGAAGTGTTCTCATCTGAGCCAGTTGCAAAACCTACTTACTTGTTTCACGCAAAGTACGCTAAGTTCGCAAAGCAACCCGAAAAACGAAACTTCGCGTACTTTGCGAACTTGGCGTGAGATATATTCGGGGTTTTTGCAATTGCCTCATCTGTATTGCAAGACGCACAGATTTATGATACAATTACCGCCAATCCCGTCTTACCCTAGAAAGGAAAAAGGATGAAATACATGAAAACTGCGTTCGCAGCAGCGTTTTCGGCGCTACTGATGGTTGGTTGTTCTCAGCGTGACGAGAACACATTGAGGATGATAACCGAGGCGACGTTCCCGCCGTACGAGTTCTTGAGGGGCTCCGAACTGGTGGGCATCGACGTCGAGATATGTCGCGCCATCGCCCAGAAACTCGGCAAGAATTTCATCGCCGAAACAGTGGAGTTCGACTCTGTGATACCGGCGGTCATTTCGGGCAAGGCCGATCTCGCGGCGGCGGGCATCACCGTGACCGAAGAGAGAAAGAAGAATGTTGACTTCTCCATACCATATGTCCGCACCGGCATCGTGGTAATATACAAGAAGTCGGTGGGCTTTGACGGTCCGAAAGACCTTGTCGGCAAGCGCATCGGCGTGCAGAGCGGCACGACGAGCGAGACGTACGTTCTCGAGCAGCTGAAGCAGGAGCCCGAGCGCAGCCGTTCGCCGGCCGAGGCCGTCGCGGCGCTCAAGTCGGGGCGCGTAGACTTCGTGATAGCCGACATCGACCCGGCGAAGAATTGCGTGAAGGGCGAGAACGATCTCGCGCTTTCAGACTTCGTGACAAGCGAAGAGTACGCCATTGCCATAAAGAAGGGCCGGCCCGAACTTCTCAAGGCGATCAACGAGACGATTGCCGATCTGAAGGCGAGGGGCACGCTCAGGGAATGGATTGTCAAGTACACGGCCGAGGCCGACGCGCTCAAGGACAAGTGATGCCGCCGGTGACGGCCGTCTTTCAATCTAAAGGCTTCAGGCAAGAGATGATCGAGAGGATAAAGAGGCTGGGGGTTCTCCTGGCTGTGGCGGCGGCGACAGCTTCTGGCGCCGGTACGTTGACTATGGCCACCGAGGCGACGTTCCCGCCGTACGAGTTTCTGCGCGGGCAGACGGTCGTAGGTATCGACGTGGAGATATGCCGCGCCGTAGCGGAGCGTCTGGGGCAGGAGTTTCGCGTCGAGAACATGGACTTCGACTCGGTTATCCCGGCGGTCATCTCAGGCAAGGCCAATCTCGCGGCGGCGGGCATAACCGTAACCGAAGACAGAAAACAGAACGTCGACTTCTCCGAGCCGTACGTCACCACCGGCATTGTCGTCATCTACAGAAAGGCCGAGCCCTACACCGGGCTCGACCAGCTCAAGGGGCGCAAGATCGGCGTTCAGAGCGGCACGACGAGCGACGCATTCGTCCTCGAGACGCTAGGGCAGGAGCCGGAGCGCTACAAGACTTCGGCCGAGGCGTGCGCGGCGATGATGTCGGGGCGCTGCGCGTTCGTCGTGGCCGATATCGACCCGGCGAAGAACTGTGTAAAGGGCGAAGCGTCGCTGGCGATATCGGGCTTTTTGTCGTCCGAATCGTATGCGGTGGCTGTAGCGAAGGGCAATGGCGAGCTTCTGGCGGCAGTGAACGAGACGATAGCGGCGGCAAAGGCCGACGGACGTCTTGAGCGCTGGGTCGAGGAGTACACGGCCGAGAGCGACAGCCTCAAAGCGGATGCCGCCGCCTCGTCCGGCGGCGTCGAGGCGTCGGCCGGTTCGTGGGCGGCGAACGCGTGGCAATCGCTCAAGGACGATTTCTACCTCTGCTTTTTGAAGGAGTCCGGCGACGGCACGCCGCGCGGGGCCTATCTCGTCAAAGGCCTTGGGGTCACGATACAGGTCGCGCTGGCGGCGATCGTGCTGGGCCTTTTGATCGGCTTTCTGGTCGCGGTTGTACGGGCGACCCACGACAAGTACGGGCGCTTCACGCTGCTTAACATCCTGGCCAAGGTTTATCTCACTATAATACGCGGCACGCCTATGGTCGTGCAGCTGCTCATAACATACTACATAATACTCAAGTCGGTCGATTCGAAGGTTCTGATCGCCATACTGGCGTTCGCCGTCAATTCCGGCGCGTATCAGGCGGAGATAATACGCGCGGGCATCACGTCAATCGACCCTGGGCAGATGGAAGCCGGCCGCGCGCTCGGGCTCAGCTACTGGCGCACGATGATCAGAATCATCCTGCCGCAGGCGATAAGAAACGTTCTGCCTGCGCTGGGCAACGAGTTTATCGTCTTGATGAAAGACACTTCGATTGTCGGCTACATAGCGCTTATCGATCTCGCCAAGGGCGGCGACATCATACGCTCGCAGACCTACTCGGTGTATCTGCCGTACATAACCGTGGCGGCGATATACCTGGTGCTTGTAATGACGTTCACGTGGCTTCTCGGCATACTGGAGCGCCACTTGAGACGCACGGGCGCGGACCCCGTGCACAACGATTCGTAAGGAGACAGAGGCAATGTCAGAGACGCTTTTGAAAATAGAGGGGCTGAAAAAGAGCTTCGGCGAGCTGGAGGTTCTGAAGGGGCTTTCTACGGAGATACGCAAGGGCGAGGTCGTGGTCATGATAGGCCCGTCCGGCGGCGGCAAGTCGACGTTCCTGAGGTGCATGAACCTCCTGGAGCAGCCGACCGAGGGCAAGATATTCTTCGACGGCATCGACATAGTCTCGGCGGACGAGACCGCGAAGAACCGCGTGAGGAGCGAGATGGGCATGGTGTTCCAGCATTTCAACCTCTTCCCGCACCTGTCGATACTCGACAATGTCACGCTGGCGCCGCGCCTAGTCAGAAAGGTTCCGCGCGCCAAGGCCGAGAGCAAGGCGATGGAGCTTCTGGGGCGCGTAGGACTCGCCGACAAGGCGAAGGCATATCCGCAGCAGCTTTCGGGCGGGCAGAAGCAGCGCGTGGCGATCGTGAGGTCGCTGGCGATGGAGCCGAAAGTGATGCTTTTCGACGAGCCTACGTCGGCGCTCGATCCGGAGATGGTGGGCGAGGTTCTGGACGTGATGAAAGACCTCGCGAAGAACGGCATGACCATGGTCGTCGTGACGCACGAGATGCGCTTCGCGCGCGACGTGGCGAGCCGCGTGCTGTTTCTCGAAGGCGGGCGTATCGCCAACGAAGGCTCGCCAAAAGAGATTTTCGGCAAGAAGCACGACGGCCGCCTGGGAGAGTTCCTGGGCAAGGTCCGCGGCGAGCTCGCCGGGATACTCGACGATGATGTCGTAACCATTGAAGAAGTCCAACACCTGAAAGAAGTCCTGAAGGAGATGCCGGAATGAAAAAGATGCTGATAGCGCTGTCTGTTGCGGCGTCCGCGATGTTCGCGGCCGCCGGGGAACCCGCCGCGCCCGAGACGCCGAACGTGCCTCAGGTGACGCCGTCCGTAAAGGTCGTTGTCGGCGAAGGCGATGGAGCCGTCACCTACGACCTGGCGCTGCTTGAAGACGCCGAAGGTGTGAAGGGGGCCAAATCGTACGTCGACGCCTATGCTGACAATGTGCAGACCGACGCGGCTTTCGCCGTCAACCAGGCGCAGGCGCTTTCGGTCATCAGAGAGAAGTGTCCGTTCTTCGGTACATGGTGGGCCATACTGCCGCCGCTTATCGCGATTCTGCTGGCCTTGATTACAAAAGAGGTGTATTCGTCTCTCTTTGTAGGCATACTGGCGGGCGGGCTCTTGTACACGTGCTTTTCGTTCGAGGGGACGATAGTGCATGTCATGTCGGACGGTTTCGTGAAGTCGATAGCAAACTCGTACAACATCGGCATACTGCTTTTTCTGGTTCTGCTTGGCTCGCTCGTGTCGATGATGAACAAGACCGGGGCGTCGGCGGCATTCGGGCGCTGGGCGCAGACGCACATCAAGTCAAGGGTGGGCGCGCAGGTGGCGACAATCATCCTCGGCATGCTTATATTCGTAGACGACTATTTCAACTGCCTCACGGTGGGCAGCGTGATGCGTCCGGTGACCGACGCTAAGAAGGTGTCGCGCGCGAAGCTCGCGTACCTCATCGACGCGACGGCGGCGCCAATCTGCATCATCGCGCCGATTTCGTCGTGGGCGGCGGCTGTCGCAGGTTTCGCGGCCGGCGCAGGCGCCGAAAGCGGTTTCTCGCTCTTCGTAAACGCGATACCCTACAACTTCTACGCGATACTCACAATAGTCGCGATGTTCTTCTTCGCGTTCACGCGCTTCGATTTCGGTCCGATGAAAAGGCACGAGTCCGAGACTCTCGCCGGCAAGCCCGACCTCGCCGCTATCGAATCGGCCACGGCGTCGCTCACGAGCAACGACCGCGGGCGCGTCATCGACCTTGTCGTGCCGGTAGTTGTTCTCGTAGCGGCTTGCATCGTAGGCATGATATACTCGGGCGGGTATTTCGGCGAGGGCAATCCCGGCTTCGTCAAGGCGTTCTCGGACTCCGACGCTTCGGTGGGTCTGGTCTACGGCTCGATAGTCACGGTCATCTTCGCGGTCGCGTTCTATCTCTGCCGGCGCGTGATAACTTTTCGCGATTGCATGGACGCGTTTCCCGAAGGCTTCAAGGCGATGGTGCCGGCGATAATGATACTGTGCTGCGCCTGGACTCTCAAGTCGATGACCGACGCGCTCGGGGCGAAGGTGTTCATTTCAGACCTCATAAACGGGCCGGCCGCCTCGCTTAGGGCGTTTCTGCCGGCGATAATCTTCGTCGTTGCGATTGTTCTCGCGTTTTCGACCGGCACGAGCTGGGGCACGTTCGGCATACTCATACCGATAGTGCTCGCGGCCATACCCGGCTCCAACATGACCATAATAGCGGTTTCGGCATGCATGGCCGGCGCGGTCTGCGGCGACCACTGCTCGCCTATTTCGGACACGACCATCATGGCGTCGGCCGGCGCGCAATGCAACCACGTCGCCCACGTCAACACCCAGCTGCCGTACGCGCTTCTGGTGGCGGCGGTTTCGTTCGCGGCGTACATTATCGCCCCGTTTACCGGCTCTGCGGCGGTCTCTCTCTGCGTCGCGGTCGCGATGATGCTGGCCGTGCTGTTCGTGCTTAAGCTCGTCTTTGGTTCGAAACCCGCGTCGGAGTCGATGCCGCGCATGCTTGCTTCAATCTCGCGCTTCGCCGGCGACAAGGCGTTCGCCGCCGCGCTCGACAAGATGGCCCGCAGCATAATGGCCGACGGCAATATCGACTACCGCGAGACGAACGAGCTCCTGTCGTTTCTCAGGGGCGTCGACGGGCAGCAGGAGTTCGTGAACGCTCTCGAGAGCGCCATGGCGGACGGCGTGATTACAGACGAAGAGTCCGAAAACCTGAAGAAGTTCCTGGGCCGGCTGACAAGAAAGGCTCTCTAATGCTGACGGTCCGGCAGAAAGTCAGGCTCGCGCTCATGTGCGCCGTTCTCGCGACGGTGGCATTCGGCTTCAGGGCAATGATTTTCGAACATCTGCCGGGTGTCTTCGCCGCGCCCGAGGAGGACATGGACTACGCGTGGTTCGTGCCGCTCTTTTCGGTCGCGGTGTTGTGGACGAATCGCGCCAGGCTGAGGCTGGCGCTTGGCGAACCGAGCCTCTGGGGAGTCGCGGCGGCCGTGCCGTGCCTCGCGCTCGGGTTTCTCGGGTCGCGCGGTCTTCAGGTGAGATTCGAGCTTTTGGCGTTCGTCGGGCTGCTGATCGCGGTACCGTGGGCTTTTTTTGGCTCGAGACTCGCGAAGGCGGTCGCCTTCCCGGCGGCGTGTCTGCTTTTTTGCATGCCGCTCGCCTCTTACCTCGCGGTGTTCACGGTCCACCTCAGGCTGTTCGCGAGTGCTGTCGCGGGCGGCATTCTCTCGGCGGCTTTCGAGGGCGTTGTGCGCCAGGGCAACATGATCGCCGTGACCGATGTTCTGCTGGCGGACGGCTCGCCGTTCGTAGTAGACATCGCGAACCCGTGCAGCGGGCTCAGGTCGATATTCGCGCTTATGGCGATTTCGGTCGGATACGGCTATTTCACCCAACCTACCTGGGCGAGGCGGGCGGTGCTTTTCGCGCTTTCGGTACCGTTAGCCGTATTGGGCAATATAGTGAGAATAGTGTCGATATGCGTTGTCGCCAAGAGCGCCACCCCGGCTTTCGCGATCGGCTTCTACCATGATTTCTCGGGCTTCGTGATATTCGCAGTGGCGCTTTTGCTACTCGTTGGCGCAGGCGGTCTTCTTGACAAGGTTTGCGGCACAAGCGAAGGCGGCGAGAAGGGCGGTGAAGGAGAGAGCGGCGCTGGCAGCGCGTCGGCGGCCGCCAGAACGCCGCGTAAAGGGTTCGCAGGCGCGCTTCCGGCAGCGCTCGCCTGCGCCGCGATCGTGCCGTCTATGGTGTATCAGGCGACTGCGCCGGCGCCTGCGCTGATGGCGCCGCCGGTCGTGGTGTTCCCGTCCGTCGACGGCTTCGCGGCCGAGACGCTAGCCGTCTCGGAGGCCGAGGAGAATCTGCTTAGAGGCGCAGTCGTCGACAAGCGCCTCTACCGCGACGCCAAAGGGGGAGAAAACGGCTTTTGGTTTCAGGCGACGGCGGTGACGAGCGGCGCCAGCAAGGGTTCGCTGCACCGTCCCGAGCTCTGCCTGCCGTCGCAGGGTTTCGACATGTCGTCTTCGCGCACGGTGCGCGTCGGCGATGTCGACTGGCGCGTGATAACGCTAACGCCCAAAGGCGACTACGGCGGGGCGCTGTTCGCGTATACGTTCGTCAATCAGGACGGCTACCGCACCGATTCCCACGAAGCGCGCATCTGGCGCGACGTATGGGACAGGTCGTTCAACGGCCGCATCGACCGGTGGACGATGGTCACGGTGCAGGCGCCGACTCTGGACGCGCGGGTTTTCGAGTACTTGTTAAGCAGATTCGGAGGTGCAGTCAAATGGTGACGGAACTTACTGTCAAAGCCATCGACTACATTGCGGCCTTTGCGCTCTCGCTGGCCGCCACGCTTGTGTTGACGCCTCTCGTGCGTGAGATGAACCGTTCGCTCGGTATGGTCGACAAGCCCGACCCCAGACGCATCAACAAAGTGCCTATACCTCGCGGCGGCGGTCTCGCGCTGATAATCGGCGTCATAGTGCCGTATTCGCTGTTCATTCTCGCTACGGGGCGTCCGCCGCTACAAGGCGAGGGACTTCAAACGGCGGTTTACTGGAAACTCGCCACGCTTTCAGCCGGCATAGGGGCGCTAGGCTATCTCGACGACAAGTTTTCGCTCAAGCCCCTGCACAAGCTCGCGGGCCAGCTTTTATTCGCGTCTCTAGTCTGGCTGTGGACGGGGCTAGGCTTTCACCGGGTGCTGTCGGGCCTGCCGTGGTGGGTGGATTTGCCGCTGACGGTATTCTGGGTCGCGGGGGCGGTAAACGCGTTCAACCTGATAGACGGGCTCGACGGCCTCGCATCGGGGCTCGCGCTGATAGCGACTCTGGGCATGGCGGGGGCGCTGTTTTTGGTGAAAAATCCGCAAGCGGCGCTTTTCTACTTCGCGTTCGCGGGCGGACTCGTCGGCTTTCTCAAGTACAACTACAACCCGGCGAGCGTCTTTCTCGGCGACTGCGGGTCGATGTATATAGGCTTTACGATATCGGTGCTGCCACTCGTGACACAGACGGCCGACTCGTTTCTGGTGTCTGTCGGGGTGCCTATGCTGGCGATGGGCGTACCGATTTTCGATACGTGCCTGGCGATACTTCGCCGGTCGATAAGGCATTTGATGCTTCGCGGCAGCGCGTCCGAGAAGGGGCGCGGCGAGGTTATGACGGCCGACGCCGATCACCTTCACCACCGCATACTGAGGTCTGTCGGGTTCAACCAGCGCAAGGCGACGATGATGCTCTATCTGCTGGCGGCCGGTGCGGTGGCCGTTGGCCTTTGCGGCGTCACGCTGCGTTCGCACGCGGCGGGATTGTGGCTCGTCGCGGTTGCGGTGGCGTCGGTGGTGATTTTCAAGGACATGTCGCGAATCGAGCTTTTCGACGCCGGGAGGCTGCTTAATTCGGTGGCGCGCGACAGGAGCATCGGTACGCGCAGGCGCATCGCGCGCCTGGCGGTGCCGCTCTATGTGGCCTTCGACGTGATGGCTCTGGTAGCGGTCTTCTTCTTCTGCGTGTGGGCGCTTCGCATGCGTCTTACGGCCAATGATCTCAGGGTGGTGATGCCGCTCAGGGTCTTCGCGCTCTTCGCGTCGATGGTGTTTTTCAGGGTGTACCAGACGAAGTGGTCCCGCGCGATGACATCCAACTACGTGCGGCTGTTTCTCGCGTGCGTCTTCGGTACGATCATCGGGAGCGCTGCCATATACTACACGCCGAGCCACATCGGCCAGCTGAAGGCGATGAGCCTCGCGTACGCGTCGCTGAGCTTCATAGCGCTGTCGTCTTTGAGAATCGCGCGCGGGGTGGTGAGGGATGTATTCTACGCAATCGACTGTTCGCGGCTGAAGGGCAGTGCCAGCGTTTCGCGCATACTAGTGTACGGCGCCGGGCTGAGGTACAGGTCGTTCCGTCGCGAGCTGGTCAGAAAGACCGCCGCGAACGACCGCATGATTGTAGGGCTTCTGGACGACGACATACTGCTCAGGGGGCAGTACATTGGCGGCGTTCGCATACTCGGCACGCTCGCCCAGGCGCCGGAGATCATAAAGCGCGTCAACGCCGACGCTGTCGTTATCGCCTGCGAGGTGACGGACGAGTGGATGGATATCATACGCCAGACGCTGGCGCCTACGGGCGTCAAGGTCACCCATTTCAGTTTTGTGGAAGACGCGGTTCTGCCCGGCGGCGTGCGTGAATCAAATTAAACCAAGGAACATCAGACAGATATGAGCTCATATGACAAAGAGTCGGTGATGGCATTTCACAAGGGGGGCAAGGTCTCGGTCGGCCTGCCCAAGCCACTCAAGACGAAGGACGACCTGTGTCTCGCGTACACGCCGGGCGTGGCGCACGCGGTCAAGGCCATAGCGGCCGATGGCGCGGCGGTCTACGACTGCACGGCGAAGCCGAATCTGGTCGCGGTCGTCTCCGACGGCACGGCGATACTCGGCCTCGGCGATCTCGGGGCCGCGGCGTCGATACCTGTGATGGAAGGCAAGGCCGTTCTCTTCAAGGCGTTCGGCGATGTAGACGCCTGGCCGGTGCCTCTGGACTGCTGCCGGGTGGGCGGCGGCTCCACCGGCAAAACCGACCCCGAGCGCGTCATAGCGGCCGTGAAAGCGCTCGCGCCGCAGTATGGCGGCATAAACCTCGAGGATATAGCGGCGCCTGCATGCTTCGAGATCGAGGACAGACTCGACCGCGAGCTCGACATACCGGTCTTTCACGACGACCAGTGGGGGACGGCGGTGATATCGCTCTCGGGTGTCATGAACTACGCGAGGCTCGCCGGCAAGGAGCTCAAGGATCTCAAGGTCGTCATGAACGGCGCCGGTGCGGCGGGCATAAGAATCTGCGAGATGTGCAAGGCGGCGGGCGTCGCCGATGTCACGATGTGCGACTCGAAGGGGACGATTCGCAAGGATCGCACCGACCTCAATCCCTACAAGGCGCGCCACGCCGTAGATACGGCGGCGAAGACGCTGAAGGAGGCTCTCGCCGGCGCCGACGTGTTCATAGGCGTTTCGGCGGCGAACGTGCTCACGGGCGAGGACGTCAAGAAGATGGGCGAGTTCCCGGCGATATTCGCCATGGCCAACCCCGACCCGGAAATCGCCCCGGCCGAAGTCGCCAAGGCTCTCGCCGGGCGCAGGTACGTGATGGTGACGGGCCGCAGCGACTATCCTAACCAGATAAACAACGTGCTGGGCTTTCCGTACCTCTTTCGCGGGGCGCTGGACGTCAGGGCGACGACGATCAACAAGGAGATGAAGGTGGCGGCGGCCAATGCGCTGGCGGCGCTGGCGCGCGAGAGCGTCACGCCCGAGGTGGCGGCGCTCTACCCCGGCGAAAAGCTCGTTTTCGGCGAAGGCTACATCATACCCAAGCCGTTCGACAGGCGCCTCTTCGTCGAGGTCAGCTTCGCCGTGGCGAAAGCCGCCGTCGAGACGGGCGTCGCGCGCGCAACGCCAGATCTCGCCGCATACCGCGCCGAACTTGAACGCCGCAACGAGACACGCCCATGACCGATACGAGCCTGAAGGACTATGGTGCAGACGTCTTCTCCGAGAAGGCGATCGCCGGCCACATGCCCAAGACGGTCGCCGCGAAGCTGCTGGCGACGATGCGAGACGGCAAACCGCTCGACCCGTCGATAGCCGACGCCGTGGCGAAGGGGATGAAAGACTGGGCGCTCGAAAACGGCGCGACCCATTTCACCCACTGGTTCCAGCCGATGACCGGCGGTACGGCGGAAAAGCACGACGCCTTTCTTGAGCCCAACGGCCTCGCGCAGGCGGTCAACAAATTCAGCGGCAAGAATCTCATAGGCGGCGAGACGGACGCGAGCTCGTTCCCGTCCGGCGGATTGCGCTCCACCTTCGAAGCGCGCGGTTATACCGCCTGGGATCCCACGAGCCCGGCGTTTATCAAGCGCCACGAAAACGGGGCGACCTTGTGCATACCTACGGTGTTCTGCTCGTACACCGGCGCCGCTCTCGACATGAAAACCCCGCTTTTGAGGTCCATACAGGCCGTGACGCGCGCTACCGAGCGGCTCATGAAGAAGTTCCGCCGGCCGAAGGCCCACGTCTCGATAACCCTCGGGGCGGAACAGGAGTACTTTCTCGTAGACAGGTCGTTCTACCTCAAGCGCCCCGACCTCTTGCAGACTGGGCGGACGGTATTCGGGGCCGCGCCCGCGAAGCACCAGCAGCTCGACGACCACTACTTCGGCGCGATACAGCCGCGCATACTCAAGTTCATGACCGATGTCGAGCACAGGCTGTGGCGTCTCGGCATACCCGCGAAGACGCGGCACAACGAGGTCGCGCCGGCGCAGTTCGAACTCGCGCCGATGTTTGAGGATCTCAATCTCGCGGTCGACCACAACATGCTCGTCATGGAGACTCTGCGCGAGACCGCCGAGGCGAACGGCCTCGTGTGTCTCCTGCACGAGAAGCCTTTCGAGGGCGTGAACGGCTCCGGCAAGCACTGCAACTGGTCGATAGCCTACGGCGGCAAAAACATACTGTCACCCGGCGCGAGTCCGCGCGACAACGCGATATTTCTCACATTCCTGTCGGCGATAGTGCGCGCGGTCGACCTGCACGCCGATATGCTGCGCAGCGCGACTGCCGGCGCGGGCAACGACCACAGGCTCGGGGCCAACGAGGCTCCGCCGGCGATCATATCCATATTCCTCGGGGACGAGCTCTCGGCTGTGATGCGCGAAATCGAGACCGGCAAGGCAGAAAAGAAGACCGGCCGGACGGCCATGAAAATCGGTGTAGACGCGATGCCTCCCATACCGCGCGACGCCACGGACCGCAACCGCACCTCGCCGTTCGCGTTTACAGGCAACAAGTTCGAGTTCCGCGCGCCAGGTTCGTCCCAGAACTGCGCCGCGAGCCAGATGGTGCTCAATACGATCGTCGCCGAGTCGATTGACGCGATATGCGACAAGCTCGACGCGCTGGTGGGCGTAGCCGAAAGTTCGCCCAAGTACGAGACGAAGTTCAACGAAGAGCTGCAAAAGCTTCTGCAGCGCCTCATCAGCAAGCACAAGAGGGTGCTCTTTTCGGGCGACGGGTACGGCGCGGAATGGCCGAAGGAGGCCGAGAAGAGGGGTCTGCCGAATCTCAGGGACACGCTCGCGGCCATCGAGCCGATGAACGACCCGGCCAACCGCGCGCTTTTCGCGAAGTACGGTGTGCTGACAGAGGGCGAAATGGCGAGTCGTCGCGAGATAGCGGCCGAGGACTACCACAGCCGCGTCATGATCGAGGCGAAGGTCGCGCTCGATATCGCGCGCGCGATGGTGAGGCCGGTCGTGGCGGACGAGTTCAGCCGCCTCGCGACGGCGATCGGGCAGGCGACGAAGGACGGGCTCAAGGTCGGCGTCACCGGTCTTAAAGCTCTTTCGCTCAAGCTCGGCGCAGGTCTCGACGATTTGCATGTGAAGTGCGAGAAGCTCGAGAAGGCGATAGCCAAGGGCTCCAACCGCGAGCTTCTGTCGACCATGGACGCACTCAGGCGCACGGTCGACAGGCTGGAGCATCTCGTCGACGACTCGAAGTGGCCGCTGCCAAAGTATCGCGAGATGCTTTTCATCTACTAGGGATGTTTGGTATAATATGAGGCCATGCAGCAGAAAGCAAGATTGACGGAAGGCGGCGTCTGCGCCGCCAGGGGATTCCGTGCGGCCGGTGCGGCCGGCGGCATCAAATACGAAGGGCGCGACGACGTCGCGCTGATTGTCGCCGACGCTCCGTGCGCGGCGGCGGCGGTGTTCACGACCAACAAGGTCGCGGCGGCCCCGGTCGTCTACGACCGCGAGATTGTCAAATCGGGCCGCGCCCAGGCGATTTTGGCGAATTCCGGTTGCGCCAACGCCTGCACGGGCGCAGACGGTCTCAAGGACGCGGAGCTTTCTGCGCTGGTTGCGGCTGGCGAACTCGGCATCGACCCGTCGCTCGTTCTGGTCGCGTCGACGGGCGTGATCGGCAGACGTCTGCCGGCCGAGCGTCTTTTCGCCGGCATGAAAAAAGCGGCCGCCGGTCTCGGGCGGACCGCTTCGCACGGCCTCGCCGCCGCGAAGGCGGTCATGACCACCGACACGCGCCCGAAAGAGGCGGCGGCCGTGGTGACGATCGGCGGCAAAAAGGTGACTGTGGGCGGCTGCTCCAAGGGGTCCGGCATGATCGAGCCCAACATGGCGACGATGCTTGGCTTCTTAACGACAGACGCGGCGATCAGCCCGGCGATGCTGAAACGCGCGCTCAAGCTGGCGATAGCCAAGAGCTTCAACCGGCTTGTCGTAGACGGCGACGAGTCGACGAACGACTCGGTGTTTCTGCTCGCGTCCGGCGCGGCGAAGAACGCCGAGATAACGCGCGGCGGCGGGGACTTCGAGCTCTTCAGGGCGGCGCTGGAGGCGGTCTGCGTCTCGCTCGCGCGCCAGATGGCGAAGGACGGCGAGGGGGCGACGAAGTTCGTGACCGTGACCGTCAAAGGGGCGAAGAGCGAGAGCGACGCGGCCAGGGCTGCGCGCGCAGTCGCCAAGTCGCCGCTCGCCAAGACGAGCTGGTTCGGGCGCGACCCCAACTGGGGGCGGGTGCTAGCGGCGGTGGGCTACTCCGGCGCCGAGGTGGTCGACATGAAGGCCGAAGTGTTCTACGACGGCGAGTGGGCTTTCAGGCGCGGCAAAGTGGCCGACGAGGCGCAGCTCGCGAAACTCGCCATGGTTCTGGCGCGAGACGAGTTCGAGGTGGTCGTCGACTTGCATCTCGGCCGGGCTTCGTCGAGCGTCTACACGTGCGACTTTTCGCTCGACTACGTCCATATAAACGCAGACTACACGACTTGAAACAATGAAAGGCAAAATCAACCCAATGACAATCAAAAAGATATTTGCGGCTGCGGTGGCCGCCGGGCTCGCGGCGGCGGCCGCGCGCGCCGAGACCGTGGTCAACGTCGAAGGCACGGGCGCCGAAAAGCTGCTCGTTTCGATAGACGTAGGCGGCAACGCGGCGTTTCAGAGGAGTCTGGCGAGAAATCTCCAGCTCTCGGGCGCGTTCAGGCTCGTGAAAGGGGACGCGCCAATCAAGGTTACCGGCGGTACAGGCTCTCAAATCGTCGTGCAGGGGCGCGGCAAGAAGCTGACGCTCCCCTCGACTGCGGTCGACGACAAGGCGGCCCGCACGGAGGCGCGGCAGCTCGCGGACGCGATGTGCGAGAAGTACGCCGGGCAGAAGGGCTTCGCGAGCGACAAGCTCGTCTTTGTCAAGAAGAACGCCCGCGCCGAGGAGCTTTGCACCGGCTATGTGGACGGCGGCGACATACGCCAGGTCACCCAGGACGGTATGGCGTCGGTAGGTCCGCGCTGGAAAGACCGCGATACCGTGTTCTACACCGGCTACCTCAACA
>JAZQBR010000273.1:0-5663 GCA_045545855.1 Kiritimatiellia bacterium
CTATCAGCGAGGCATACAGCGACGGATTTGCCGTGAAGCTCGGTGACCTCGACCCGTTCTCGTGTCCCGAAGGATCGACGAACACAATATACGAGCACATCTTCTACACCGGGACGACAAATGGCGTGATCGTCTATCCGCAGTCGTCGGTCGATTCGGCAGTACTGGAAGTAAGCGTGTCGGGAACCGGTACGGGGCGTCTGGTGGTCGGCGACTCTGTCGTGCCGCTTGTCGCGCATCCGCCTATGAGGAGCGGAGCAATTACTAACACGCTTCTTCTTGCCGTCGGGAGAGGCGTTCGCAAGCCGGTATGGCTGGAGAAGCCGGACGGCCTCGACGTGGTTATGCGATCGAGCGATCTCATGATCGGCAACCTGCCGACGTGGTACTGGTCTCGTGGCTGGATTGCGTTCCCGCACAAGGAGGCGACCGAACCGTGCATCCACAACTTTTATTCCAAGGGCAGGGTCGTTACGCTCGTCCACGGAGAGGAGTTCCCTGGACTTGCGGCGGAGTGGGAAAGCGAGGCGCAGGGCGTCGTAATCACTAATGAGCCTCCCGTCTCTGCGGAGGTCTACGGTAGTTTTCCCAAGAGCGAAGAGCGCTACGTATCCTACACGATAAGCCATCCAGACTACATCTGCGGTGCGACGAATTATGCGCAGACGCTCCGATTCTGTCCGAAGCACGTGGACGAGCCGGAGAACGGATTCGGCGGCGGTTCTGACGACGAGGAACTGGAATACTGGAGCTGCGACTGCGCGTGGAGCGGGAACTGCAATTGCTGTAGCGGCGAGTGGTGCCATTGCTGGAACTGGAACTGCCCGTGCAACGCCAACCAGTCGCCAACGCTCGGCGACGACGACTCGGACGCGGAGGAGTCGTTCACCAACATCGTCGACGGAACGCAGCAGGCGCTGGCGGACGTGTTCTATCTCTACCGCGCCAACACGAAGGTGAAGCATCTCGTCGTGCCAAGCGGGACGCCGGCGGAATGCTGCCCATGCCCGGAGCATCGGCTTACCAACTACGTCGCCAAGGTCGCCTACACCAGCCGCGTGGCCGTGGACTACTCGGACGGAAGTGGAGAGTTCAAAGTCTCGCACGTTCCCTGCGACGTGACCCTCTCTGGCGTATCTCCGAGCCGTGGCTTTTCCGATTCGACGGTCGTGTTCGTCACCAACGGCGTCGAGTATTCCCGGCACTACTGCACGGTGCTGGGGGTGAAGTTCGAGTCGGACTACAACCGGCCGGCGCTGTCGGAATACAACCAGCGCTCTTCCTCGTTCGGCTACCCGATAACCGTTTGCACCAACATAGGCGAGGCCGCCACGATTGTCCTTCGGACGGACGTCCTTTTGACGAACGGTGTCGTGAAGTTGTCGATGCAAAATGCGACTGGCGATTTCCAGGTGTGGCTTCCAGAGTGGTGGGACAACAACGTCGACTACCACGCGCCGGAATTGCTTCTTTCGAGCGTTGACAGGACGGAGCGGTATTTCAGCATCAGGCAATGGCGCGGCATCATGCAGAGGTACGGATGGTACAACGGGCCGAGAACGCTTGCCGTCAAGGTTCTCTCGTCGTCGCAGGGGAGTTGCGACCTGAGATTCGACTATGCGTCTTCTAGCGGTGCGGGTTATGTCCACGACCATGCGCAGCAGCGCATCACGTCCGTCAATCCGCCGCTCCTGCCGGACTACAACCACGATGGGAGAATAGACGCGGCAGACAGGGCGTACTTCATTGCATGGCTTCCGTACAGATTCTGGACGAACCAGGATACCTGCAAAGGGGATGATGTCCTGTCGTCGAGTGGAAGTGCTCTCAATTGCGATGACGAGGTAGTCAACGGGACATTGGACCTGGTAAACTTCTTCCCTGTTTCTATTGATACAGAACCTTTTTTGACGTACTGGAGCAACTCGTCCGTGACCTTCTCAATAGGCTTCGACTATTATGATACTGTTCGGCTTAAGGGGTGCTTCGTCAATTGCCCGTGGAGCAATGTCGGCAGCTTGCAAACCAACGCAACCACGACAGTCGACAATCATCCGCTTTCTGCGGCTCCGCTTACCAGGATAGGATCTCCTATAGCAATCTCCAGCGAGGTAATCAGCGGCTTCGACAGCCAAAGCGGAGTCCTCTTCGCCGAGGCTGTCATGCCGACCTACAGGAACATCGTGCTGCGCGTGATGTGCGATGGCGAGGAGTACTTCAAGGTGCGGCTGCCGACGCACATAATCCCGGTCCGTCAGATGTACGACTGGCACAACTACCGGGCGGCGTCGGGCGGCGCCGTATCGCGCGCTACGGAAAGCGTCGGGTCTCTTAATCATCCCTATGAACTGGAGAACGCCAAGAAGTTCATATTCCTGCACGGGGCGAATGTGTCCGAGGAGAATGCCGAGAAGTGGGGCGATGCGATCTTCAAGAGGCTTTGGCATGCTGGGTGCCACGTCGAGTTCCACAACATCGACTGGCGTAGCGATATGGGCGGATCTGCCAACTACCAGCAGAATGCATCCAACGCCTTTGCGGTTGCTTCGGTAATAGCGACCGATCTCAACGCGATGTCAGGCGACAAGGTTGTCATGGCGCATTCTCTTGGAAACATGGTGGTCTCATCAATGATTCAAGACCACGGTTTGCAAGTGGAAAAATATATCATGTGCGATTCGGCTGTGCCTGCCGAGGCATATGACACAACTCTTTCGCCGACAAATCTGATTGTACATCCTGCATGGGACGAGTATCCGCGTCGTTCGTTTGCCAATGAATGGTATCGCCTGTTCCTTGACGATCCGTCCGATGACAGGCGCAAGTTGACATGGGAGGGGCGCTTCCCGATGGTTAGGGACGTTGCAGTCAACTTCTATTCGTCGAAGGATCATGTGCTTGAGCTTTTCCCGACGAACGCCATAGGAGTTACTGATGGATACGAGAACTGGGACCAGATGCTTGAGCGTTACAGCTGGCAGAAGCAGGAACTGTGGAAGGGGCGGAAAGGCATTCTTGCACGAATGGGAACTACCGATTGGTCGGGGTGGAGCATAAGGACAGACTGGCTTGGCAATGCAGTAGTAGATCCCTCCAACGCGCTACACATGGTCGAGTCTGTTCTCAAGACCAATACGGTGTTTAAGATGCAGCCATCAAGCATGAACACTAATTCAATTCCAAGGATCGTTCTCGATGCACACCTTGCACAGGGGATACCAGCAAGAACACCAGCGGCCGGGCTTATCCCTTGGGGTGGAATCAGCATGGAGAATAAAATGTTTAACCTGAATGAGCCAGATGCTACGCTAGGCGGAATCCCTCGCCCAAACGGATGGCCAACTCGGACGCTTGGCTGGCTGCTCACGACAACATGGACAGACGAGTGGCTGCATTCTGACATGAAGGATGTTTCATATTTCTACACATATAAGTTTTACGAAAAAGTCAAACAGACAGGAGGGTTGCAATGAGAATGAAAATATCGTGCTCGAACAGGCTTTATATGCTGTCAGTTGCGCTGATCATGCAATTGACGCTTTTTGCGGCAGATAATGATCGCGAATTCCAACAGGCGATTCGATATGGAGCTACTGCGCAGGTGTCTGTTAGAATTGTAGACGATTCGCAAAAACCAGTCAGCGGTGTCACGGTGGAGTCTCGATTCGATGCTGCACTCCGGTCGCGTGGGTGCGTAGTAACAGTCACGACTGATACAAATGGTATGGCTATTGTTACTGGCAAGACTGGCAAATCTGTGGCTATTCGGGCCACAAAGCCAGGTTACTATGGTGTCTCTGATCAGATATGTTTTATTTCTCAGGGTCAAGGAGTTGAGGAAGGTAAATGGAAGCCGTGGAATGTTGCGAGAACTCTTGTTCTTCGCCCCGTCAAGAATCCTGTTGCCAACAAGGTGCCGATAAGCGACTGGCGCATTGCAAAGACGCCTTCTGCTTGGATAGGATTTGACGTCGAAAAGTATGACTTTGTGAAGCCTCATGGGAATGGGGAGGTTGCCGATATGGAGATCAAGTATGAGGTTGATGGGCATGATTTAAAAAACCTTGACGGTATGGATATATATATACGATTCCCCTGGAATTATGCCGGAGCCTACTATCAAAATAGATGTATGACAAGTGACTTCAAAGACGCATATTTCGCTGCGACTAATGCAGTCTATCTAAAGGACTTTCACTTTTTTGACCATAAATTGCGGGATGGACATGGACATGTCGTGCGACATGACAAGCAGACATTTGACAATTCAAAAGCGATGATTGTAAGGAGTAGATGTGTTGTAGATGAAGAAGGTGGATTGAAAGAGGCAAGATATTCACAAATTACTCATTTTCGGTTTGGTTGTGATCAAAATGGCTGTTGTTTGATGTTTCAGCCAATTTTCAATCCCACCCCAAATGACCCGAATCTTGAACCGAAATGGTGACATCTCCCGCAGTGATTATGATGGTTATGAGTTAATCGAAAGGTAATGGAAAAATGGTTACGATGAAAAAGCTGTCGCTGCTGACGGTTGTACTTGCGGTATTATCGCCGATTTATGCTGCAAAGCACGACCCTGATTTCCAGCGCGCAATCCTCCATGGGGCAACTGCGCAGATTTCGGTAAGGGTTGTCGATGACGAGCAAAAGCCTGTCAGTGACGCCAAGATCGAGGCGCGTTTTGATTCTGCCTTGCAATCGGCAGGGGAGGTGAAGATCGCGTTGACTGACACAAACGGCATCGCAGTTGTCTCAGGCAGGACAGGGAAGGCCGTTAGTATCCGAGCCTCCAAATCGGGATATTACAGTTCGTCTGATTCGGTGTGCTTCGTTTCCATGGGGAAAGGCGCACTTGATGGGAAATGGCAACCCTGGGGATTGGAGAAGACAATAATTGTCCGGCCTGTCAGAAACCCTGCCGCCATTCAACATATAGTGCGAGGCTATAAGCACACAAAAAAGCTTAATGAATGGCTTAAGTTCGATTTGGAGTATGGCGACTTCTTGCCGCCAGATGGCGAGGGCAAGGTATGTGACATGGAA
This sequence comes from Kiritimatiellia bacterium, assembly GCA_045545855.1. GTDB lineage: Bacteria > Verrucomicrobiota > Kiritimatiellia > RFP12 > UBA1067 > UBA1067. The sequence goes on from JAZQBR010000273.1 coordinate 5,047, forward strand.
GTGCTATTTGATTGGAATGGCAGGCTGGGTGACCAATATTCGGGAATGGGTGTGAAAATAAGGTTCCCCCAGGACGGGTATTCCGGTGGCTACTATGCCGATAATGTCATGTGCAGTGATTTCAAGGGAGTGTATGCTTTTTCCCCTCATAACGAGCTTATTTCCGAGTTTTCATATTCAACAGTCGAAGAGCGAGATTCGTCTACTGGGGCTTTGCAACGGCGAAGGGAGACGCTTTTTGACAAGACAAAGTGTTTGGTCGCTAGAATCCGTTGCGAGGTTGACCCAACTTCCGGCAAGCTTTTGAAGTTTCATTGTGCGCAGATTTCAGACGTCAAGTTCGGGTGCAATAAGGCTGGCGCCGTATTCCTTTTGAAGTCTATGTTCAACCCAACTCCCAACGACACCAATCTTGAGCCGAAATGAGGATTGTTGGATTATGGGGCGGGAAGTATAAACTGATGTTCAGAGGCAACGACAATGGCATCTACTTCAACCCCACCCCCAACGACACCAACCTAGAGGATATGCATACTTTCAAGGAATCAGAGTTGCGCAATGGGCGTTGAATATGCGAGGAGACACGGCGTTTTTAGATAGTCTGCCGAGGACTAAGC
>JAZQBR010000274.1:0-52527 GCA_045545855.1 Kiritimatiellia bacterium
TGAACTGGCCTTTCTTGACGTTCACGACAGCGCCGGTCTCGCCGGCGGCGACCACTAGATCTGTCTGGCGCGCGAGAAAGGCCGGTATCTGCTGCACGTCGCAGACGGCCGCCGCGCGCGCGCACTGCCAGGGCTCGTGCACGTCGGTCAGAACGGGCACGCCGCATGTCTGGCGCACCTCGGCGAGCACGTCCAGCCCCTCGTCCAGCCCCGGCCCGCGGTAGGAGTCGACGCTTGTGCGGTTCGCCTTGTCGAAGCTCGCCTTGAAGATGTAGGCGACGCCCAGCCTGGCCGCCAGCGCCGAAAGGCGCTTGGCCAGATCAAGCGCCATGGCGCGCGACTCGATGACGCACGGGCCCGCGATCATCACGAGCCCGCCGCCCCCGAAGACGACTCCCTGGTCAACCTTTACCTTCTTCATTTCACCTCTTTCTCTGGAGCGCCGCCATGACGCCCCGCCACTCAATGTTTGCTATATTATACCACAAAAAGACGCGCCGTGGGCGAAAAGACCTCATTTTCCTCTCATTTTGGCCGCACTTCGCACCGCAAAGAAGACCAGCACGACGGCGAGCGCCATCAAAAACCCCGTCGCGCCCCCTCTCACCCAGTCGACCCGCTCGCCGGCGAGGCTCTTCCAAAAGAGCGTGCCGAGAGCTATAGACGATACGCACATCATGAAAGCCATCGGCAAAGCCGTCATCCAGCAGGGCTTGCGGTTCTTGATAAACCAGAGCGTCGCCGCCAAAAGCGTGAGCGCCGCCAAAAGCTGGTTCGCCGACGCGAAAATCGTCCAAAGCTGCTTCGAGGTCTGGGTCGCGCCGAGCAGGAGCCCCGCCGCGAGCAGCACGACAACGAGCGTGCCGACATACATGTTGCCGCAAAGCCCGGCGACGCCCGACGGCTTGCCGGCGGCCGCCGCGCCCTTGCCGGCCGGCGCGAAGAGCTCCTGCCAGCTGAAGCGCGCGAGCCTCGTGCCGGAGTCGATCGTAGTCATCAGAAACGCCGAAACCGACAGTAGCATGAACGATTCGGCGGCGCGCTGGGGTATGCCGATCTTCACGCAGAAGCCCGCTATGGTCGAGGCGAACATCTGCACGGGCTCCATGCTCTGTATCGCGCCCACGTAGTCCTTCTGCGTCGCGTACGTCCCGGCGACGCCAACAAGGGCTATGATCGCGAGAACACCTTCAAGAAGCATGCCGCCGTAGCCGATCGGACGTATCGAGCGCTCGCTGTCCAGCTGCTTGGCGCTCGTCCCCGAAGCGACCAGCGCGTGAAAGCCCGAGCACGCGCCGCACGCGACCGTAACGAAGAGGAACGGGAAGAGGTGGTCCACCGCGCCCGACTTGCCGACCGCCGCAAAGCCGGCGAAAGCGTCCGTGGTCAGCGCCGGATGCGCCACGAACACGCCAAGAAAACCGAACGCCATCATCGCGTAGAGCAGGTACGAGTTGAGATAGTCGCGCGGCTGCAGAAGTATCCAGACGGGACATGTCGACGCTATGAAGCAGTAGGCGAGCAGCACGATCGTCCATACGACGCGCGTCGCCTCGGCCGAAAGGCCGAACAGCTTCACGAGGTCCAGCGGCAAAAGGCTCCCGAACCAGACCGACGCGAACATGAGCGGCACGAATACGAGCGAAGCGGCGAAGACCGGCATCTTCAGCCGGTTCACCGAAAGGCCGAAGGCGATGGCCTCGGCGATAAACAGGAGCGACGCCGTGGCTATCGCGGGGTCCGCGACGAACGTGACGGCGATCTGCCGCGAAAACTCGGCGACCACGAGCACGAGCGCCGACCAGCTGAAGAGCAGGAAAAGCACTTTGCCGGGTCTGCCGAGTATGGTGCCTATGACAGAGCCTATCGACTCGCCGCCGTGCCTCACCGAGAGGAACATCGAGATCATGTCGTGGGCCGCGCCTATGAACACGCAGCCGAGAATGATCCAAAGCGCGACCGAGGCCCAGCCGAACTCCGCAGCGAGAACGGGGCCGACGATCGGCCCCGCGCCCGCGATTGACGCGAAGTGGTGGCCGAAGAGCACGGCCGGGTGGGCGGGGACGAAATCAACGCCGTCGCCGCGCGTGTGCGCAGGCGTCGGCACCGCCGGGTCGACGCCGAGCTTGCGCTCGATGAGCCTGGCGTAGACGAAATATCCCGCCAGGAACACGACGGTCGCGACTATCAGCAGCAAGGCACCGTTCATGGCTCGATTCACTCCGCTCCGAGACAGATGCCGTTGGCCTTGATGTCGGCCGCGTCGATGGCGTATGCCGGGTCGATTTCGATCGGCAGCGTCTCGTCGACCGTCACGCCGCACTCCCCGAGCCAGCGGCGCCACTTGGCCTGCATGTCGGCCTTGCACGAGGCCGGCGAGTCGGCGCCCTCGGCGTTCTTGACCGGCGAGAACTCGTCCTTCTGGTCGAAGGCCAGAAAGGCCGCCGTCTTGGCGTTCGGCAGAATATCGAAGATGAACTTCTCGAACTTGTAGCCGTTCGGCTCCGCCGGCTTGACAACCTTGCCCTTGCCGTCCACGAAAGGTATCTTCTTGAACGCCAGGTGCAGCGGCATCTGGCGCGCGGCTTCGCGCTCCAGGAACGCGCGGTCGAAGACGTGTATCGCCGGCGAACCGTAGAGGAAGTAGAGCTGGCCGTCCTTGCCGCGCCTGTTGCACTGCTCGTCGGTCATTTCGGTGTATTCGACCATGCGGAAAGTCTTGCCGAAACGCATAGGCATGCCGACTTTCTCCTTGGGGTCGCGCTTCGCGCAGAGCTTGAGAGAGTAGTCCGACTTTTCCATCACATGGTAGCCGACGAAAGCGGGGTCGGCGATTTCGACGAGCGGATTGTCGACCTGGAAGAAGAACACGCTCTTTATGCCGCGCTTCTTCATGTCGGCGAGCGCGCCGGAGCGCTTGAGGGCGGCGAGCAGCCCGCCGTGGCCGTCGGGGCTCATGAAGATGTGGCCGGGGGCGTCGAGTATTATCCTGCCGTCCTTCGTCATGCCGGGCCACATGCCCTGGGTGAAGAAGAAGACGTCCTTGGGGTTGAGGCCGAAGTAGTCGTTCTCCTCGAAGCACCTGACGGTCGCCTCGTTGTTGGCCTCGCTTGTCATGACGTAGAACGGGATGGTCGCGCCGTAGCGGATCGTCCTGGCGAGTATCTTGCGCGCGTGGAAGTAAAAGAGCGGCGCGCCGGTGATCGGGCCGATTGAATAGCAGCCCTTCGGCCCGTCGTAGCCGAGGCGCGAGCCCTGGCCGCCGGCGACGAGAAGCGCGGCGACGCGCCCGGCCTTGAGCTCCTTTTCGCCGGCCGCGACCGCATCGGCGAGCTTCTTGCCCTTGAGCACCGCCACCTTGGGGGCGGTTCCCTTGGAGCTGTCGGGCACTTCGGCGCCCTTCTCCAGCGCGGCCGCGCAGCGGGCGAGGCTCTTGGGGTCGAGCGTCGCTATCTGGGCGAGAAGCGCCTCGCGCTCCTTTTTGCCGAGTTTCTTCCAGTAAGCGAGCACGTGTTCCTGCCCGCACTTCTTCAGCAGCCCTTCGGCTTCTGTGTAGTTCATCTTTGCGTAGCCTTTCTTTTTACGGGTTCGAGTATCCAGCGTTTGTTGTACCAAAACCACTGCTCGGGGTGGCGCCTCACGCGCTCGTCGAGGAGTTTCATCGCCTCGCGCGTGAGGCGGGCGGCCTCCTCGCGCTTGTCCGCCGCGCCCGGATCGGGCCGCAGGGTCGCGACATGGTCGAACACATGCCGCCCCTTCTCGCGGCGCATTGCGGCGACCACTATCGGCGAACCGCACTTGACGGCGAACATCGCCCCCGCGTGGGAGACGTTCGCCCTGCCGCCGAGAAAGTCCACCTCCACGTCGGGCTCCTTCACGCGCAGGTCGGGGAGTATCGCGAACGCGCGCCCCGACTCAAGCTTGGCCTTTATCTCCACGAGAGTGCGCGCGCTGCCGCGCTCGACGACCTCTATGTCGCAGTACTGGCGCTTCATCCACGCGTCGATTTTCGGGTTGCGCTGGCGCGCGGCTATCGCGAAAAGCGGCAGGCCGTATTTGGCCATCGACCATGCCGCCATGTACCAGTTGCCGGAGTGGGGCACCATTACGACCACCCCCCGCCCTTCGTCGACGTACGACTGGAGACGGTCCTTGTACGCCTTGCCGTCGATGACATGGCGGTCCATCCACTCGCGCGTGAGCTTCGGCGCGCGCATCATCTCGACGGCCGTTTCGAAGATGTTCGCGAGACTGCGCCACGCGATTCGCCTAAGCTCCTTCTCGGGCTTCTCCGGGAAAACCTGCCTCAAGCGCGCCATGGTCCTGGCGCGCTTGAAACGCGCGACGCTGAACGCGCACCAGCCGAGGCCTGCGGCCATCGCCATCGCCAGACGGTATGGTATGAGATTGACGAAGCCGCACGCCGCGCGAATCGCCGCATACTCGAGGTTGACCGAGAGCTGTCCCTTCTCGGCCATGCACTACCTGGCTATGGACGAGACTTTCTTCTGCGCCTCGGCGATGGCGCGGCAGACGGCGCGCGACGTGATTGTCGCGGCGGTAATCGCCTCGATGTCGCCGCCGTCCTTCTTTACCCTGAGGGCGCTGCCGTCGCGCCCGGCGAACTGGCCCGAAAACTCGGGGGTCGAGAGTTTCATGCCAAGGCCGGGCGTCTCGGCCGCGGCGAGAACCTTGTACGAGACCACGGTCTTGCGATCCCTCTCGAAGCCGACCATGAGCTCAACCGTCCCGCCGTATCCGTCGGGGTCGGCGCCCGAGACCGCGTAGCCGGCGGGCGCGCCGGAGGAGTCGAGCCCGACAAACGCCCTTTCGCCGGCGGGCTCTACCTTCGCGACGCCCTGCGGCATCACCTCGCCGGCCGCCTGGAGAGTCTTCTTGACCTTCGTCTCGGCGATCGGCTTCTCTGTAAGATCGTTCACATAAGCCAGAACACCCGCGCAGACCGCCGATATGACGGTCAGACTTGCAACCAAACCAAGTATCTTCTTCATTGCTCTTGACTCCTTAGTTTTTACACAGATGTTTGTATTATACCACAAGACGGACTTTCACGCCACATGGAGTTTCGGTTTTCGCCGTGCGGACGCTAGAACTTGCGCTTGCGGTAGAGTATGAACAGCACGAGGCCGATCACTCCCGTCGCGAGCGCGGCCACCGCCGTCAGCAGCCAGAATATCCCCGGCTCGCCCTGGCCGGAGACGAACGGCAGCTTGATGTTCATGCCGTAGGCCGAAGTTATGAGAGTGGGCACCGCCAGGAAGATCGTGACTACGGTCAGGTACTTCATGACGTTGTTCAAGTTGTTGTTGATGAGCGAAGCGAACGTATCGAGCGTGCCGTTGAGGATGTTCGCGTGTATGGTCGCCGTCTCGAGCGCCTGCTGGTACTCGACCATGGCGTCCTCGAGCTGGTCGCGGTCGTTCTCCGAGAGAGAGAGCTGCCGGGCCGTGTTCGCGCGGGCGAGCGCGATCGTGTCGGCCTTGAGCGACGTCGTGAAGTATACGAACGTCTTCTCGATCATCAAGAGCTTCAGCAGCACCTCGTTGGAGATCGACTCGTGCAGCTCCTCTTCGAGCGCGTTGGTGCGCTGGTGCACGTCGTGCAGATAGCGCAGAAACAGCACGCCCCCGTGCCACAGCAGGCGAAACGCGAAGCGGTACTGGTCGGCCGGCGGGCACACGCGCCTGATCTGGTCGAGAAACGCCGTCGTGACCGGCGTCTTCGCGCTGCAGACGGTAACTACGGACTTGCCGAAGATTATGATGCCCAGAGGCACCGTCCTGTACGGCACGACCTCGTCGTCTTCCACGAGACACGGCACGTGGATGATCAGCATGTAAGAGTCGTCGTCGTAATCGAATCTCGGCCTCTCGTCCGTGTCGAGAGGGTCGGTGAGAAAGTCGCGCGGCACCTGCGAGAACGTAAGCACGCGCTCGAGCTCGGTCGTTGTCGGCTCCACGAGGTTGATCCAGCACGAGGGGGCGAAGTCGTTCGTCTCCTTGAGCCCGCCGTTCTCCCACTGGTAGATCGTTATCATCGCGCGCCTCCGCCACTATGGCCCTCTCGCCGTCACGCCATCTGGCCGAGAAACCTCACATCGTTCTCGTACAGCCAGCGGATGTCGGCTATGCCGTACTTTATCATGGCGATGCGCTCGACGCCGAAGCCGAACGCATAGCCCGTCACCGACTCGGGGTCGTAGCCGACGTGCCTGAACACCCGGGGGTCGACCATGCCCGCGCCGGCGACCTCGATCCAGCCGGACTGCTTGCAGACCGCGCACCCCTTGCCCTTGCAGACGTGGCACGTGAAGTCGACCTCGACCGAAGGCTCGGTGAACGGGAAGAAGTGCGGACGGAACCTTACCGTCACGCCGTCGCCCATCATCTCGCGGGCGAAATATGCGAGAACGCTCTTGAGGTCCGCGAGGCTCACCGGCTTGGTGTCGACATACAGCCCCTCGATCTGGTGGAAGTTCGCCGAATGGGTCGCGTCCGTCGTGTCGCGGCGGTACGTGCGCCCTGGGCAGATTACGCGGATCGGCGGCTTGTTGGCCATCATCGTGCGTATCTGCACGGGCGACGTCTGGGTTCTGAGCAGGCAGTCGTCGCCAAACCAGAAGGTGTCGCTGCGGTCCATCGACGGATGGTGGGCGGGGGTGTTGAGCGCCGTGAAGTTGTTGAAGCGGTTCTCGAGCTCCGGGCCGTCTGCGACCGTGAAGCCGAGGTGGCCGAATATCGCGGCAGACTCCTCGATGACGCGCGAGAGCGGGTGCTTGACGCCCAGGCCCCGCCAGCGGCCCGGCAGAGACAAATCGGCGTCGACCGCCTTTTCGCCGGCCGAGCCCGCGCCCTTCGCGGCGAGCGCCGCTTCGACCTCCGCGCGCCAGGCCTGCACGGCCTTGCCAAACGCGGGGCGCTCCTCTTTCGGCACATCCTTCATGGCCTTGATCAGCGCAGGGATGGAGCCGTTGCGCCCGACATATTTGACGCGAAGAGCCTCGATCGCGGCCGCGTCTGCCGCCGCCGCAATCTCCTGAAGGCTCGCCGCCTTAGCGTTCTCTAGTTCTGCAAGAGTCATTTGTCACCTCAGATTTTTGAATATTATACCATTTATCTTGCGTCAGCGCTAGGGCGTTCTTCCGTCTTGCCGTCTTTGCCGCCGCCATCGGAGGCCTTGCGCCGCGCGGCCAATTCGTCCAGTATGCGACGGAACCGCGCGAGTTCCGCCTCGCGCGGTCCGCGCCGCTCGTACGCTCCATCGGACATCGCCGAAACCGTCAGCGCAAATAGAGCCTGAACGCGCTCGGCAGGAGCTGGCGCTTGATCTCCTTGATCTCGCGCCAGTCGAGCGCCGCGTCGTAAACGCGCCAGTCGTCGAGCCAGTAGCCGTTGTCGCCAACGGAGCTATACGACTTTTTGCTGTTGTAGATGGAACCAAACTGCCCAACCTGTCCAATTCCGGACGGGAGGCTAGCACCAAAAGCCTCATCTAGATCATCGACTTTCAGTGTCGTGCCGGTTGGTGTGGCAACCACCGAAACAATGTGCCACGAACCAACAAGGCTATCGATTCCCGAGACTTGCGCCACATCATACCCGGTTCCGCCACCCGTCCATGCTACAAGCGACAACGTCTCCGAATCTTTGGCGACGAGGGCAATGCCATCGGCAAAAGCGTCACCGAGGTTCCAAAGCAGCATATTGCCGGCCTCTAGAGGTTTTATGACAGACACAACCGTCATCTCGCCAGCGTGGAAAGGCGACTTGCCGGCCGTATTGTTACTAAACCAAGGCGTCGTTCCGTCTTTGAACAGCCCGGCATTCCCGTCCCTGCCCGGGACAGACTCGGGATTTATATTCCCGATCCCATATGTCGAATCCTCCGCAATGGAGTTGGCAGAATTAAAGTCGTAATGGATGAAATTAGCAAGGGCGACAACTTCGGCCGTGATGGTATTCCCAGTGACAGCCAGCTCGAACCGGCTGCTGGACTCGTCAACCACCAAACCTTCCAGCGAGGACTCTGCAGGTGCTGAAAGCAACGTGAACGAACTGCCGACCTGAAGCTTGGAGGCATCAATGCCGTGCGTGTAAACGGTGATGGTGACATCGCTCGGCAGAGTCCAGCCCGATGCGTCAATCCCGGCCGCCGTCGGGGCAAGCTCTGCTGTCGCGCCGGAATTGAATTCAAGACAGGTTGTGTCGCATGCCCCGGTGAATCTGGTGGATATGCCAAATCGCCCTTGAGCAGTTGTATACACCTTGCCGCCACGCACCTCAAGCGTATCAATCCACAGACGCCGCCCGGTATTGTTGCGAAGCTCGGCCCCCTCGCGCACTATCACAGTGGTATGGCGGTCTATTGTTTCGGAGCCATCCAAGCTTGTCCACTGATTGAAACTGGCCGTGCCTTCTGATATGTCAAGGGTCCCGCCATTGTTGGTACGCACATTCGTGCAGTAGAGTTCACCGGCTCCGGTCTTAGTCAGCGTATGGCCGTTCAAGTACAGTTGGTAGGCCGCCCCTGTCGTACCGAACTTTATCTTTTGAGTACCGCCGACAGTCGCATCGCCAGCCAGCGAGACCGCGAGTATGCTACCGCTCTCACCGCCCGAAGACGTAATGGCCCAAGGCCAGTCGCCCGAACCCGCGCCGGAAATCGTGACTTCCGCAGAGGCGTCAATCGTGTGCCCGTTCATGTCAAGAGTGCCGCCGTCATACACCAAAAACGTCGGCGTACCCGCAAAGACATCATCCGCTCCAAGCTGCAAGACGCCGCCGGTCGTCAAAACGCATCCAGCAAAAAATGAAGCGCCGTCTCCACTCTTGCTGACTGTCAAAACCGCGTTTTCACTGCCGACGATCTTCAGAGAACCCAATGAAGCGGCGCTGTCGACTACAAGCGAGGTGGACGTGGCAACGCGCAATTCAACTGAGCCGTCAAGCGGGGCAGCGTCTGCCGCTTCTCCGTCGGCCCGCCACGACGCCTCACTCCAGCGGACCGTCCCGCCGCCAAGGTCTAGAGTGTACTTGGCCGTCCTGCCCGTGCCGGCAGACATTATCTGAACGGCTGAAATACAACCGCGCGCACCATTGCCGTTTGAGCCGCCGTTTATCGACAACGCGCCCGAGAGGCCGTTTATGCGCAACGCATTGACACCTGCCACCGCCTTGCCCGTGCCCTGCAACGTCGCCATTCCCCATGTGTCAGTTGCAGATGAAGCGACAACCGTCTCTCCTGCCGACACATCGTACTTGTATGCGACGCCGTTGACGGTCTTGGCCTTGAACTTGGCGGATTTGTTGTCGGTAGAGCAGTAAATTATCAAGTCATATTGCTCAAATGGCACGTTCGTGAGCGAAATATTCACAGTGTTTCCGCCGTCGTCCAGGTAACCCTGCATGAACGTTCCATTTGCAAGAGTATCATACTCCGACCAGCAGTTGGCAGAAGACCAGGTAAACGTCGAAAGTCCGTCGCCAAACAAGTCGGCCGTGCCAGACGATTCGTAGTTGTTCGACATCCATGTGCCATTGCCGACTAACGCCCCGGTCGTGTCCGCTGCGGCCCCCTCCGACCCTTGGCTCGAGCGACCACCGTTTGCGTTGAAATTGAAGCCTATGACGCCTGGCGTGAGCCATGAGCGCAGAACGCCGCCCGCCACGCCGGCGAAATCGACATTCGAGAAATACGACGCGTCCGGCTTGGATGAAGCGGTGAGCGTAATTGAGCCGTCGCTGATTATATAAACCTTGGTCGCCGCGAAAGGCCCGTCGACGGCGACGCTTGAGCCGGCGGGCACATGCACATAAGCCGTGTCGACATCGCCGATCTCGGTCGAAAGCGCCGAAAACGACGCGTTTTCACCGGCCTTCACCACCTTGTACGACGGAAACGAATACGTGTTCAGTTCATCAACCGTCAGCACGCTGCCAAAAACCGCTATGCCCGTAATCTGCATACCCAAAGCGGCGCGCCAGTTGGTATTGATCGTACCGCTGCGCATGCCGCCAATCGTCGCGCCGTAAATGCTGTTATCGGAGCCTGAATGCAGAGCCGACGAGCCCCATGTCGCATTCGCCGGGAAGTTCCCCGCCGACTCGCTGGTGTGAAGGTAAGTGCCGCCACCTGCCTTGTAGGTAAAGGCCATGTAGCCTTCGGTTGCGATTGTGCCGTCATAGGGATTGAAATCATTCCAATTGGTGCCGTTGTGCCACATACCGCGCAGCCTGTTGTCAGCCTGCAAATCTACGCCCGTACGATCGGCATTGTACGCCGATGTCACGCAACTGGTCGCGAGAGCTTTCGCATTGCCGCCATTCGCCAGACCGGAGTATTCAACCAGCACCGTTATGCCCGACGCCCCGGCGACAGGCGTCGCGAAATTGATATCGACACCCGCGTAAGTCTGGTCGATTGTTATCGTCGACTTGTCGGCGCTGAGCGCGTTGCCGTTCAAGTTGAGCGTGCAGCCGCTGAACCTAGCCTCGAAATCGCCGTGCCACACGGCTACCGGCGTCGCGGCGAACGCGGCCGTCGCGCTGACGAGCGCGGCTAATGCTGCTGTGGTTTTTTTCATGGGTGACCTCCGTTGTTTCTTGTTTTATGGTCAAATCGTGATTGCAGGCGCCGCCGTCAGAGCGCCGCCGAAATCGCCTCCTCTACCTGCGATAGAGGCGCGGTCGGCTCGAAGCGGCGCAAGACCCGCCCGTCCCTGCCAATCAGAAACTTCGTGAAGTTCCACTTGATCGACGGCTTCTTCGCGTAGTCCGGATCAGCCTCGCCGAGCATTTTCTCCAGTATCGGCGCGAGTTTGCCGTCTTGCGGGAAGCCCTCGAACGGCGCGTTCGCCGTCAGGTACTTGAAGAGCGGCGCGGCGTTCTCGCCGTTCACCTCGACCTTGGCGAACTGCGGGAAAGCCGTCTTGTAGTTCAGCACGCAGAATGAATGAATCTCCTCCTCGGTCCCGGGCGCTTGCTGGCCGAACTGGTTGCACGGAAAGTCCAGCAGCTCGAAGCCGCGCTCCTTCTGCCGCTCGTATATCGCCTCGAGCTCGTTGTACTGCGGGGTGAACCCGCACCTCGTCGCCGTGTTCACGACGAGCAGAACCTTGCCGCGGTACCGCGAGAGCGGCACTTCGCTCCCGTCGCGCCCCTTGACGGCGAATTGATAGACCGTGTCTTCCTGCATGGTTTTCTCTCCATTGGTTGCACATGACGCGCCCATCAGGGCGGCCGCCGTTGCCGCTATTACTGCAAAAGCCTTTTTCATTTTTTCGTATTATACCAAATACCCGGCGGCGGCGCTAGGGGGTTTCTTTCTGTTTCTTTATTTTGCGAAAGAAAGAAGCCGAGGCGGCGTCAGAAGCCGAGGTCCTCGTCCACGATCAGCACATAGCCGTCTGTGCGCGAAGGACAGCGGTCCATGATTACGGTGACCTTGCAAATGCGGTCGGGTGAAGAGCAGTCGGCGCAAATCCCGGTCGCCGCGCACGGCGTCTTTTTGCCGAGGCGGCGGCAGTTCGGCGGACACGCCTCGCGCTTGATGCGCGCTATGGCGTCGTCCAGCGAGCCGTCCACCAGCTTGTTGCGCCCGACGACGAAAACAACCCGTTTCGGACCGAATATTGACGCCGCGACACGATTGCCGTTGCCGTCTATGTTCACGAGCCGCCCGTCAACCGTGAGGGCGTTCGCGCTCGTCAGAAAGAGGTCGCACGTCAATTCACGGCGCATCACAGTCATCTTCTCCTCGGCGTTCCATTTCGGGTCGCCGTGCCTCAATATCTCTTTGCCGGCGGCCCCGAGAGAGTCCGCGAGCCCGAGTGCCGAGAGAGTGCGGCTGCCGCCAAAGCCTACGCTTTGCGCATCCGCCGCGAGTTCCGTCACGCGCGCGGCCGCCTCGGCGCCCGTCGCGAAACATTCCGCCGCGAAGCCGCGGCGCCTGAGCGCCTCGGCCGTTTTCTCAAGAGCCGCCATCCGGTTCACCTTGCCTTCATTTTCCATTTTCCGCTCCTGTTAGCTGCTATTACGTTGGCTTTCAGCCGGCGCATAGTATACCATATCTTACGCTCCGGCGGTAAGAGCGTTTTCACACGGCAGGCGGCAGAGGGCGGCGCCCGGCGGTCGCCCCCTACCGTGCTTCGCTGGCAACGGTTCCCACGAACATGCCCCTACCGATGCGCGCCGCTCGGACGGCCCGAACGCGCCCTCTCTGGAGACGCGGCTTCCAGCCGCGTTGCCTCCCCCTTCTCAACGCGGCAAGATGCCGCGTCTCCATTCTAGCGACACCATTGCAAATCGGGGAATGCCGCCAATCTCAGTTGCGTCATGCCGTAAGGGACGAGCACGAGCGTCTCCACCTCGTCCGAGACAGGCCGGGGCGTTGCCGGGATGCGCGGCGTCATCCTGCCGGCGTCCAGCTCCCATGCTATGCGCTTGGCATTCACCTTGACAGCCACGCCGGCGGCGCTCTGGCAAAAACCGCCGGGATGCTGCCGCGTCGGCGAAACGACCACCTCTGCATCGTGATTGGCCAACGCGAAATTGAACGGTCCTGCCGGGCGGATGTTCCAGCACTTGAAGTCCGGATTGCGGCTCTTCTTGCCTCGCATGTTCTCATGCTCGACGGTATCCTCCGTGCGTTCCGCGGCGACAGGATAAGCGAAGAGGAGCGGCCCCCTGCGAACGACCGTGCCCTGGCTACCGCTCTCCCCGTCCAGTTTCCCCACCCATCTGCTGACGGCATCCTTGATGACATAGCGGCAAGGCGGGAGCGCCTCGAACACCACATCCATCGGGAAATCGAGCTCCAGCACGTCCCCGTCCTCGAACATGCGCGAGAAAGCGACGAACGACCCCGGAGCCATCGCGGCATCCAAGGTTTCGCCGTTCAACCGGGCGCACGCACCGGTCTTGCACCATCCCGGGACGCGAAAGGTGAACGCGCTTCGCCTCGGTTCGTCCATCGAGAAGCGGAAAGCGATTTTCCCGTCGAACGGGTAGCGCGTTTCTTCGGCAATCCTGCACCAGCCGAAATCCACGCGGCAAGGGCCGTAGAGCGCGGCGACGGGCGAGCCCTCGGCATCTTTCAGCCACATCCGCGAGACGTAGTTGGGGAGAAAGCGGTGCACGTTGCCGGCGCAGCACTCGGTCTCGTGCGTCGGGCGGTACTGGCTCCACGTAGTGCCGTAGAAATAAGGATTATGGTTGGAATCGGACGTCGCGATAAACTGGTTCACATTCGAGAAATACTGCAACGCCTTGAAATCGCGATCGACGGAGCCAAAACCCGCATTGAAAACGCAACGCTCGATTTTGTCGGCGAACAGTGCGTCGCCCGTCGTCTCGAGAAAACACCCGAGCGCCCACGACCAATCGGAGACGACGCAAGTCTCATGCCCCCAATGCACGAAATTCCCGCGCGTCTGCTCGGTGGAACTCGGGCAGCCGTCAGGCAGCATGTGGTCGCGTTCGATCTTGCGCTCGACATTAAGCGCCTCGTCGAGATATTCGCGCTTTCCCGTGTGCGCGAAAAGCAGGATCGGTATTTTCATTTCTTCGCAGCAGCTGACGCCATGCATGTAGATGGGCGCATCGTTGGTGCAATTAAGCGTCGTAAGGTCGCCCGACCAGTCGTCTTTCTCCGTCTTCATGTTCCACGCCTTCTCGGCGAGTTCGAGCAAACGCGTCTGGCCCGTCCTGGCATACGTCCACAACATCCCCTCGACACTTACGGTGTTGCGCCCCTCGGCGACCTTTTGCGGAGCGTAGAGCAGGTAGTAACGCGCGAGGGCGGCGGGTATGCGCGCGTCCCCGGTCGCGTCGTATTTCGCTTTCATCGCGCGAAAGAACACCGCCATCGGCCACATTTCATATCCCTGGGCGAGCGCATGGCGCGAACCGTCCCAGAGGCAGGGATTGCCCAGCTGCCCCTCGCCGGACGCGTGCTCGAGCGTCCAGTCCACGCCGAGTTCGCCTTTTTCGACGAGTGCGCCGTCGCGCAGCGCATAACCCAGGCGCAAGAGGCCGTCAGTGTAGTAGGCTGTCTGCTCGTAGCGCCACCAGCCGTCGCCGTGGGCGCCCTCGCGCGAGATTTGCCCCGCCCAGAGGCAGGAATCGTAGGGGTAGCTCAAGGCTTCAGGATGCCCCGTCAACCCCTGCGCCTGCATGCGGCAGGCCGCCTCCAGCCAACCGGCGGGACGCGTCCGCGACAACATCCCGTCCTCGAAACGCCCGAACGGCGCTACATCCGCGAGTGCGGCGAGCGACGCGAGCGCCGCCACCAGCGATAATAATGTTTTCGTTGCCATGTTTAATGTGGAAATGTTGCCAGTGTTGAATGTTGCCAATGTTGCCAGTGTTGCCAATAACCAATACTCAATTACCAATAATTGGAAATTGGCAACATTGGCATTGGCAACATTTTCACAATGGCAACATTAAACAATGATAGTGAAACCGGAGAAAATCGCATCGCTCGTCTTGCCGAAGGATTCGGCGGCGCGCACGCGAAATCTGACGGACGGGACCAGATACGAGGCTCGGCGCGTGCCAAGCTCAGACAGCGCGAACACACACTTCACCGTCTTCGACTCGCGCTCCGGCATGTTGAAATAGCCGGGCGAGTAGACGCGCTTGGTCGCGGCCACGCGCCGCACGTCGCACTCATCCACTTCGGCGGCCACCTCGTAGTCGTAGGCGCGCGTCATCCCCGCGCCAATCAATGCGGAGGGGAACGAGACGACGAACTGGCGCGCCGGCCTTCCCTTGCGGTCTTTGCCGTCGAGCGGGCCCGCGACGGAAACCTTCGCGCCTTCCGGGAACCGCGGCGCCGTCGCCGCAGCCGCGCGCACGTCGAACCGGAACGGTGCATCGCTTGACGCCGGCACGCTCGCCACCCAGTCGTCGCCGAGTTTCCCGTCGTTCGCGAAATCCCATCTCTCGAACACCAGCCTGCCGTCATATACCGAGAGCAGCAAACCCTGCTGCTCGCTGAACTTGTCAATCGTCGCCATCTGCTTCAAATCGTCGTTCTGCGAAGGTCCGGCGTTCTCTCTGCCGAACATCGGCCCGATATATCTAAGCGAGGACGCGCCGACGGAGGTGAACGCCCCCTGCCAAATGCTACGCTCGTCGACGAGCGGATGGTGCGAATGCCCGGAAATCGCCACCGCGTTCGGGAATTGCGACAGCGCCCGTGTCGCAAATCCTTCATCATGCCCCCACGCCCACGGCCCGTGGCAGGTGTTGGCGGGATGCGGATGCTGTATGTAGAAAAACGGCTTGTCGCCTCGCAGTTCATCTGCGTGTTCCGCCATGTACCGCTCGATTTCCGGAACGCCCTTCCAGGCGACCCAATGCGCGCCGATGAAGGTATAGCCCTTAAGGGACTTCTGCCATATCGGTTCGTACGGCTCGCCGAAAACCTTCTCCCACGCCGCCGCGCGATCGGTCGCGATCACGTCCTGCGGCGCGGGCTTGAGCTTTGGATTGTATGAAAGACCCTCGATATCGTGGTTGCCGTAGACAAACAGTTTCTCGACGCCGCATCCGGCTGGGAACACCTCATTCCACGCGTCGGCGACGCACTGCAACTGCGAAACAAGTCCGTCGTCGGCCATGTCGCCAGAAATCACCACGCCATCAACGCCGCAGTCGCGAAACCTCTTCAGCGCCTTGACCAAATGTTCGGTGCCAAATTGCCCGGTCCGGGCGCGAACATGAATGTCGCTTACCACGCCAAGTCGAAGATTCGGCCGGGACGGGATTGGCGAGGACGCGGGGAGCCCCGCGCCCTCGCCAAACATTCGCCAAGGGCGCAACGCCGCAGACGCCGCCGCGCCCATGATAAATTCTTTTCTGGTCATAGCCGCCATAGCCACCTCCCGGCCTCGTCAACGAATGATTAACATAAGCCCGCCCCCAAACAACTTTTCGGCTTCAGGCCCGATTGCGCTGAAATTTGTGAGTCCGCCGTCTTGCGACTTCGGCAAATACGCCTTCTCGTCGATAAAATCCCACAAACCCACAAGGCCGTTCTTCAAGCGAACAGGCTGGAACTTGCGAACGCACTCTCCGTTCTGCCGAATCTTCAGCCAGTAGAGGCGCGACTTCGCGAATGAAGCGGCCGTGCCATTTTTGTTGTTTGCGAAGAGATAGAGGTTGATCTGCGTGTCGATATCATCGACGAGCTCACGTTTCGCAACGACTTTGGAGGCGCCGGTATCGTCGTCGACGACAACCACACTCTGCGAGCCTGCCGCGAACGAGACGCGGGCGTGGGTCTTGGTGCCGTTGGGCAGGGGGTATGCGTCCGAATTGGTGGCGGGGTTCCAGTCGGATACCTTCGCCGTCGGGTCTGCGAGGCTCGGCGTCCAGTATTCGCTACCGTAGCCGAGTCCAAGCGCGAACTCCGTGCGGTGGTACCACATGTAGAACCGCTCGGTCTGCCAATTGGCGGTGACCGAACCCAGGAAGCATTCCTCGACTTTCTGGTTGTCGCAGAGGCTCGTCTCGACGAATTCGGCCACCGTCCCCGACTTGCCGATGACGCCGGTATCGATGTACTGCGTACCGTCTGTTTCGACAAATTCTAGATATGCGTCGACAGGGGAAAGCGCCGATTCTTCCGTAACCGCGCCCGTGTTGCCTTCGGCGGGGATGGCGGGGACGGGGTAGAAGATGCGCTGCGACACCGTATCGTAGAGCGCGGCCTGACCATCCTTCACGCACGGCTTGAAGTTGCGCACCGGCGTCTCGCCGTCCTGGTAGATCGTGAGTCCGTAGCAGCATGCGGCGGAGCGGTAGATGGGCTTCTTGTTCTTCGCGTCGTTAGCGGCGAAGAGGTAGAGCGAGCCATTGCCGTTGGCTTCGCCAGACCAGGTCCAGGTGTGCGCGTTGGTCGTCTCGCCATTGACGGGAGCGAGTGTAAACGGCTGCGAGCCGGCCGCGAACGAGATGTCGAAGAAGTATCGCACGTTGGCAGCGGCCGCGCCGATCGACCCCCAGGTGTCCTTGTTATTCCCGTACCCTACCCAGAACTTCTGAGTTGTTTGGTCAATCATATAGAAGCGGTTTGCGTCATTCTCGCTGTTATAGCAGCCGCAGGCGAGATAGGAGTGGTGGGTCTCGTCGAGATACTGCTTTTCCTCCGTCGCCGAGCGCATCTGCGTCCAGCTGAACGTTCCCGTCGCGCGGGTCGGCGAATTGGCGGCGACCTGCGTATCGAGGTGCGAGAAGCCGTCCGATTCGATGTAATCGACATACACGACCTCGTCCGGAGACGCTGCAACCGAGTTGTCGTAGCCGAGCGGATCGCCCTCCGGATAGAAGATGGTCTTCGAGACGTCGTCGTAGAGCGCGGCCTGACCGTATTTGAGGCACGGGCGGAAGTCGCGGACCAGTTCGCCGTCCTGGAAGAGCTGCAGCCAGTAGACGCGCGCCTTGCCCCAGTACTGCTTGGCGAGCGCGCTGCCGCTCTGGTTGCAGCAGAAGAGATACAGGCTGCGGCCGGTGTCGATGTCGGTGTCGCTGGTTCCTTCGTAACTGCTCACGACAGTCCCCTCGGAAACTCCCTCGCGGACGGTAATCGTCTGCGCGCCGACGGCATACGACGAATCGACATGGTATCTTTCGCCGGGGGTCAAGGATCCGAAATTGCCATACGAACCGTAGCCCCAGAGCCACTTGTCGCCGCCATTGCGGTGCGCGAGGTAGAAACGCTTGTTGGTGCCGTCGCGCGAATCCAAGAGCGCCTGGTCGGAGCTCTCCCCGATCCAGGCCATCTCCATCTTCGCGGCAGTGCCCGAGCGGCCCGTCACCTTGGTGTCGATGTAGGAGTTGCCGAAGGACTCCACGTAGTCGATGAAAGCGTCGGGTACGTCGCAATTCGTGTCATAGGTCAGGTCCGTGCCGGAAGCGGAATAGTAGATGACGTCGTTCTGGGCGTCGTAGAGGCCAGCGCGGCCATTGTGGACGCATGGCTTGAAGTCGCGCACGAGGGTGCCGTCCTGCCAGATCTTCAGCCCGTAGCAGCGTGTCTTGGAATAGCCGTACGGCGAACCATTATGGTTCATTGCGAAGATATAAAGGTTCAACTCCGTGTCGAGCCCCTGCTTGACGACAGAATCGGCCGCTGTGCCATCAATAGTGACGGTAGCTGTAGCATTACCATCACCGTCGAGTGCTGAAATATCGGTCGTGTACGTATAAACGCGCTTCTTTTCGAACAAAAGATCGTACTCCTTGTGGACATTGTTCTTAGTGCGATAACCGAGGAACATCTGCCCTGAGGCATTGCTACAGTGGCACAAGAAGAATCGCTTATCCCCAACCCAGTCGCCGCAGGCGAGGAATGAACTGTCGGCAAAATTCATCCACTCGACCTTGCATTCGGCCTTTGTGCCGTACCGGCCGACAATGCCCGTGTCGACATATTGCGAGCCTGTCGCCTCGACATAGCGCACGAACTTGTCGGGCGTTTCAGCGAAAAGGTCAGCGCCGACGGCTAAAGCGCCAATAATGGCGAGCAAAGTATTTGCTTTCATTTTGTTCCTTCCTTTTTTTGGGTTGATTGCGAGTTGGAAACGGTGCTGTCGCCGCCCGCACGCCGCCTATACATGCCTGAGGCGGTCTTTCGCACGGATGTGACAAGTTCCATGTGCGGCGCATCGACAATAGAGACAAGACCTATGGCAAAATTCTCGCCGTCCAGTCGTCCCGTGAGCGGCTGATCCTGCCACTGAAACCAGTGCGCACCGACGTAGCGCGGATGGTCGAGACAGGCGTTCACGTAATTACTGTAGCATTCCGCCCGTTCCGCTTGGCTGCCTGCCGCGGCAATTCCCGGATGGAACATGCCGCGGTCGGTCGCGCCGAAATGGAACTCTGAAACGAGCATCGGCTTGTCGAGCGCCCTTGCCGGCAAATCGCGCTTCGGCGAGGTGTTGTAGATGTTGACGCTTACGACGTCGCAATACCTAGCGCATTCTTCATACACCGCGTCGGACCCTTTCGCGATTCGCGAACCGAGGTAGAGGATGTCCGGCGCGGCGGCCTTCACCGCGTCGCGCACGGTGCGATAGTATTTTGCAGCGACATCGCGGTGAACGAGCGCGAACACTTTGTCCGGGGCGTTCGTCACGGACGCATCGAGCAGGGCGTCCCAGCTTGCGTAGTTCGCGCGCCATGCGTCGTTTAGCGCGGCTATCGAACCGTAATGTTCTTTCAGGCTCTTGACGGCGGCGATTTTGGCAGGCTGCGCGGCGGGGGATTTGAAGACGGCGCGGCCAATCGCCATATCGTCGTCGCCCCAACTCAATTCGTTGTCGACGAACCAGCCGACGCACCACGGGTCGCTGCCGGAAAGAGCCGCTTCGTCGGCGACGGCTTTGCGCAGGTTTTCAGCGAACTCCGGAGCGAACGGGTCGCGGAGTTTTCCCCACCAGCCAATCGAGGCTTCGATGAAGGGACCTTTAGTGGAAAGTTTTACCGTATAAGGGATTTTCCCGCTGCGCTGTACCGAGGCATCGCTCCAGCTCGATACGGTGTTCAGCCCCCAAGCGCGGAGACGCGCGAGGGAACGCGCCGGGAAGGAGGACTTCCATTCGTCGCCGTATTTCCGGAAGGCGTTTGCGCGTGCGAAATCGAAAGTGTCGAACGGCACGTTGGCGGCGTCCTTGTAAAACCCGTGCGAAGCCGCCGTCCATTGCCTGCCGCAGAACATACCGAAGTCAGGATCGTTTTTTGCAGGGAGCCATGAGAAATAGTCTTCGCGGCCGGTCGTGCCGGTCGGCGAGTCCTGCCGCACGGCATTCACGCCGAGCGAAAAGAAGAGCCTGCCCTCAGGGTCGACAAGCCACCATTTGCCGGCCCGCTTCTCGGTTCGAAAGCGTCCTGTCGCTTCGAGCTGCGGCCCGCCGGCCCAGCCGCCGTATTTGTCTGCGTCGCAGACAGGGCCGTCCGGATCGGCGGCGAGCATGGCGAACTCTTTCTTGCCCTGGGCGGCGAGTTCTTCGTCGCTATGGATTTTGCCCGGCCAATCGTCGTGCATGAATTGCCCGTACTTGTCCACGAACGGCAAGAAAGTCCTGGCACAGATGATTTTATCTGCCGCCGCGCCCGCCTGGGGATATCCGCGCATCCCGTCCAGCGCAAGCGCTTCGTCCAGCGCATATCGCGCGACGCCTTCGGCAAACGCGGCAAAGCACGCTGCCAGCGCGGCAAGAAAAACGCCTACCGCCCGCATCATCTGGCTATCTGGCACAATCCTTTGCATATGTTTGCTTGGAATTTTAGCATTTTCCCTAGGTTTTCGCAAGACAAAGATGCTGTATTTTCGCCAAAAGAAATACGGCATTTTCGCCAACGGCACTGTCATTATGTGGTATAATATGCGCCATGAACGACACACGGCGCAAAGTTGTCATAGCAATACCCACGAACGGGAACGACGGACGCGAGATGATGTCCGGCGTTTTCGACTTCGTGAATTCGCATCCGGATTGGGAAATCCATTTGATAAACACGCGCACCGATATAGCGAACGGGGCGCTGGAACGCCACGCCAAGGATGCGGACGGGATATTTCTTTCGATCGCCTGCAACCCCCGATTGCTTCAAAAGCTGCTGTCCGCGACGAAAATCAAGATAGTGATATCTGAAGACGGCCTCGTCCCGCTGTTCGCCGGCCGTGCGAATTGCGGGACGATAGTGCTGGACAGCGTATCGATAGGCGAGGAAGCTGCGCGATACTTCAACGGGCTCGGGAGGTTTGCATCATACGGTTTTGTGCACGGGCACAAGCGTTTTGCGTGGTCGGAGGAACGCGAGGCGGGATTTCGCAAAGGCAAGGCGGACAATACCGCGCTTGAAATCTATTCACAGGAAGGAGACGCGGCTGGCG
Source organism: Kiritimatiellia bacterium (assembly GCA_045545855.1). Classification (GTDB taxonomy): domain Bacteria; phylum Verrucomicrobiota; class Kiritimatiellia; order RFP12; family UBA1067; genus UBA1067. The sequence goes on from JAZQBR010000274.1 coordinate 20,929, forward strand.
GAACGCTGACAAGCGCGATCGACCACGATCGGCTGGCGGAATGGCTGGCCGGGCTGCCGAAACCTGCGGCAGTATTCGGGGCGAACGATCTGTTCGCGCGAGACGTGCTGGAAGTATGCGAGCGGCTGGGCCTGAAGGTGCCGCAGCAGGTTTCGGTGGTTGGATGCGACAACGATCCGCTGATCTGCCCGAGTACGAAAGTGCCGCTCACGAGCTTCCAGCTACCGTTCCGCGAACTGGGCTACCGGGGCGCTGAAATGCTTGCGCGCCTGATGGACGGCGGCAAAGCGCCGCGCAAACCGATACGCGTGGCGGGGACGCGGTTGTTCGAGCGAGGCTCGTCCGCCCCCGTTCCGCCTGCGAGCGCGCTTGTGGAGAGGGCGAAAACGCATATCGCCGCCGCGGCATGCGACGGATTGCGTGCGAGCGACGTGGCCGCGCACCTCGGGGTGTCGCGCAGCCTGCTGGATCTGAGGTTCAGGCAGATTTGCGGCAAGACGGTTCTCGAAGAAATCAACGACCGGCGGCTCGAAGAAGTAAAGCGTTTGCTGGCGGAGACGAATCTGACGATTCTCCAGGCCGGGAAACAGGCGGGGTTCAACGACCCCGACAATTTGAAGCGGCTGTTCAGAAAACGTTTCGGCGTGACGATGAGAGAATGGAGAAGCGAGAGGGCAAGGCGACCCAAGAGACCGGCGGGCTAGTCGTCGATGGCGCAAAGGAGATTGTCGACTGTGAACGGCTCGCCTTTGCGGCGCATGACGAGGATGCGCGAAATGAGCGCCGACTCGAAGTCTGTCAGCCGGACGCCATCCTTGCGGTCCTGGAGAATCGTGACAAGGTCGTTGGCCGTGACTTTGTATCTGGGCTCGCCGCGCTTGACGAAAAGACCTGTCAGCCAGACGGCGACCGCCGTGAGCGGGGCGAGAATATCTGAAAACACGCCAAAAGCCGGGGCGGCTTTGACGAGGCGGCTTAATGGCCGGGCCGAGAAAAAAAGCTTCGGCAGGAACTCGCTCAGATAGAGCACCGTGAAGGCTGCGGCTATGGACCAGACGGCACGGCCGGCCGGCGAGTCGGGGAAGGCCCTCGCCGACAACGCGGCCGAGGCTGACGAGAAGGCGACATTGGCCAGATTGTTGCCGACGAGAAGAGAGGCGAGAGTGCGCGACATATCGGCAAGAGCCTTCTGCAACACCTTTGCGGCGGCGCTCCCCTCCCGGACAAGATGCAGGATGCGGCCGCGATTGACCGAGAAGAACCCCGTTTCGACGCCGGCGCAGAACGCGGCAAGGGCGAGCGAAAGCAGCATCGCGGCGAAAAGAAGAAGCGAGACGATCATTCGTTCTCCTCCTCGGTCTTTTCGACCTGTTCGTCCGTCTCGGCGATAAGCTCGTCATCGGTGTCGGCCTCGGGGTGCTTGAGAACCTCAAGCCGGACAAGCGTGACGCGGCGGCGGCGGCGCTTGAGGATGGTCGCGCGGCAGCCCTGGGCCTCGATCTGCTGGCCGACGTGAGGGATGCGCTCGGCGTGAAAGGCCACCCAGCCGGCGAGCCGGTCTGCGTCCTCGGCTTCCAGCTCGATATCGAGCTCGCGGTTTATTTCATCAAGCGAGGCGCGACCGTCGATAATCCAGGTATTGCGCGACTTCTGGACAATGCGAGGCTCGTCATCGGCGCTATCGCCGAAGACCGCAGGGCCGAGGATGAGCTCCATGACATCGTTCACGGTAATGATGCCGGCGGTACCGCCGAACTCGTCGGTAACAACAGCCATAGGCTTGCCGGACTTTCTGAAAGTCATGAGCAGGTCGTCAAGCGTCACCTGCTCGGGGACGAACAGGGCGTCCTCGACCTTGCCCGTGCGGGCATCGATAATCCCCTCGATGGCGTCGGGCGTCCGGCGGTAGACCGGCAGCCAATGGTGGCGGGCGTTTTTTAGGCGCTCGGCACGGATGAAGTCCGGATAGTCGGAGTCGAACCCCTCTATATCGACGCGCGGGGTCATCTCGTCGTTGGCGTGAAGCTCCGAGAGGCGCAGAACACCCGCAATCATCTCTGCATCGTCGGCTGCGAAGTCGCCGCGTTCGGCGGCAACTTCCAGGACCGAGACGAGTTCCGCGTCCGAGAGAGCGCGGCGTTCGCGCTCGACGGCGCCTGAAAACGCGCGCGCCGAGAAGCGGAAGGCGAAGTTGATAGGCTTGAGGACGGCGCGCCAGAAGAGGAGGAAGCGCGCGCAAGCCGGGGCCAACGCCTCGGCGTGGCGCAGAGCGAGGCGCTTCGGGGTGATTTCGCCGAAGAGAAGCAGCAGCACGGTCATCACAGGAACCGCGGCCAGACCGCCCCAGCGCGGGAAGGCGGCAGAGAACAGCATGTAGCCGACGGTCGCGATGGCGAAGTTGACGATGGTATTGCCGACGAGTATGGTCGACAGCAGCATCGCCGAGTCGCCGACGCACTCCGCGATGGCGGCGTCGGCGGAGCGCGAACGGGCGCGGATGCGCGAGCGCTGCACGCCGGTAAGCGAGAATATAAGCGTCTCGGAGCCGGAGAACAGCGCCGAAAGTACGAAGAACAGCACCAGTGCTGACAGAGCCGCCGCCACTTCGCGCCGCCAGCCGTCAGAAGTGCTTGACGCGCGGGGTGAAGCCGCGCGCCTCTTCGGGCGACAACGCGGCGAACGCCATGACTATAAGGCGGTCGCCGACCTTGCCCATATGAGCGGCCGCGCCGTTCAGGCAGCAAACGTGACTGCCGCGGCGCCCTTCTATCGCGTAAGTCTCGAAGCGATTGCCGTTCTCGACATCGGCGCACAATATCTTCTCGTAGGGAAGAATGCCGACAGCCTCCATGTCATCGGGATCGAGAGAGAGCGAGCCCTCGTAGTCGAGGCACGCCTCGGTCACGCGAATGCGATGGAGCTTTGACTTGAGTATCGTGAGCTGCATAGCGGGTCAACCGAGCTTTTCGGCAATCATCCCGGGAGTGACGATTACAGACTTCATCTTGTCGTTGCCGGGAGCCTCGTACATGATGTCCGTCATGAGACGCTCCATTTCGGCGCGCAGGCCGCGCGCGCCGGTCTTGCGCTCGAGCGCCTTCTTGGCGAGCGCCTTGAGGGCGTCCGGTTCGAAGCTCAGCTCTACGCCGTCCATCGAGAGAAGCTTGCGGTACTGCTTGACGAGCGAGTTCTTCGGCTCGGTCAGGACGCGCACGAGGTCATCCTCGGAAAGTTCCTTCATCGTCGTGATTATCGGCAGACGGCCCGTGAACTCGGGTATAAGGCCGAACTTGACGAGGTCCTCGGGTCGGACGTCGAGCGGCGCGTCCTTCGGGCCGGTATCATTGGCGCCCTCGGCCGAATCGGCGCCGAAGCCGATCTGGCGGCGGCCGGTGCGCTCGCCGACAATCTTGTCGAGGCCGACGAAAGCGCCGCCGCAGATGAAAAGTATGTTGGTCGTATCGACCTCGATGTACTCCTGGTCGGGGTGCTTGCGCCCGCCCTTCGGGGGTACGCGGCAAATGGAGCCCTCGACGATCTTCAAGAGGGCCTGCTGCACGCCCTCGCCCGAAACGTCTCGCGTTATAGAGACATTGTCGGTCTTGGAGGCAATCTTGTCTATCTCGTCCACATAGATTATACCGCGCTTGGCGAGCTCGACGTCGCCGTCTGCGTTCTGCAGCAAATACCTGACGAGGTTCTCGACATCCTCGCCGACATAGCCGGCCTGGGTCAGAACCGTGGCATCGCCTATGGCGAACGGCACGCCGAGCATCTTGGCGAGAGTGCGGGCGAGCAGCGTCTTGCCGGTGCCGGTCGGGCCGAGCAGAAGTATGTTCGACTTTTCGATCTCGACGCCTTCGAACTCGCCGGCCTTCTCGCCCTTGGCCGGCTTGGCCCCCTTTGCGGGCTTCGCAGCGGCCTCGAGACGGCGGTAGTGGTTGTGGACGGCGACCGCGAGAACCTTCTTGGTCTCATCGTGGCCGATCACGTACTGGTCGAGAAAAGCCTTTATCTCCTTCGGCGTCGGAGTCTTGGGCAGAGGTTGGGCCTTGGCCGCGCCATGCTCGTGGCGCGTGACCATTTCATTGGCGTGCTTCACACACTCGACGCAGATGTTGGCGTCGGGCCCCGGGACCATCGCGACCTCGCGCGAGGTGCGCCCGCAGAACGAGCAGATCAGCTCCTTCATGCCTGAGCCTCTACGACTTGATCTATAAGCCCCCACTCCTTCGCCTCGGCCGCAGACATGAAGTGATCGCGATCGGTGTCGCGCACCACCTCGTCGAACGCGCGACCGGAGTGCTTGGCGAGAATCCCGTTGAGGATATCTTTGAGGCGCAGTATCTCGCGCGCGGTAATCTCGATGTCGCTGGCCTTGCCCTCGGCGCCGCCCCACGGCTGATGGATCATGATGCGCGAGTTGGGCAGCGCGAAGCGCTTGCCCTTGGCGCCGGCCGTCAGCAGCACGGCGCCCATCGACGCGGCCTGACCGATGCAGTATGTGGCCACGGGGCACTTCACGAACTGCATCGTATCGTAGATCGCGAGCCCCGCCGTAACGCTGCCGCCGGGCGAGTTGATGTAGACGCTTATATCCTTCTTCGCGTCCTGCGACTGCAGAAAGAGAAGCTGGGCGCAGACCGCGTTGGCCATCTCGTCGTTCACCTCGCCGGAGACGAAGACGATACGATCGAGGAGAAGGCGCGAGTAGATGTCATACGTCCGTTCGCCCTTGCCGGTCTGCTCGACCACATACGGAATCATGTACGAATTCATGTGCTTCTCACTTCGCGTTCGCGAGAACAAGGTCGATAACCTTCTTGCCGAGCTCGTCGTCGTTGACATCCAAGCCTTCGGCCTTGCCGATGGCTTCGATGATGTACCACAGGCGAACTTGCCTTTCGGCCGACTCCTCGGCGTCCTTCATGATTTTTTCGCGGTTCTTCTCGAAGTAGCTGGCGTCGAGACCCGACTGCTGGGCGCGCTGGGCGAGACGCTGGATGTTGCCGTCTGTGGCGCGGCGCACCTGTGAGCCGGGCACTTCGAAATCGCACTTCTTGAGAAGCTGCTCCACCGCCTCGTTCTCGCGGCGGGCGGCCTCCTGCTCGTTCGCGCGCTTCTGCATCTGCTCGCGCATATCCGCTGCGAGCTTCTCGATCGACTCGACCTTTGCTTTTTCGGCGAACTTGGCATCATCCGGGACGAGACGGCGGCGTATCATGTCGAGCTTGACGCTGTAGACGGCCTTCGCGCCCTTGAGCGGCTCGGGAGCCGCCTCGGTGTCGAAAACGACCTCGACGCCATCCTTCGACTCGCCAACCTTCATGCCGGCGACGGCGTCGAGAATCTCCTTGAGAAAGCGCCCTTCTTCAAGCTGGGTCCAGAAACCCGCGCCGGAGGCGACAATCTTGGCCTCGGGGGCAATCTCGAGAATCGGCTTGCCGTCAATCGTGCCGGAATAGTCTATCTGGACAAAGTCGCCGACGGCGGCCGCGTCGCCCTCCTTCGCGTCGACAAAGTCGGAGTACGCCTCGCGCAAACGCTGGAGCTGGGCCGCGACATCTTCGTCCTTGACGGTGACATCGTTCGAGCCAATCTTCAGACCCTTGTAGGACGGGAGCTTGAACACGGGCTTCACATCAACTATGGCGGCAAACTCGCCGCCGTCCGCGTCGTACTTGACATCTTTGACCTCGGTGACCGCAACCTGGTCAAGCGCCTCGGCTTTAATCGCGTCAGAGATGCTATTCTGGTACATCATGCGCTTGGTCTCTTCGGCGAGACCGTTCGCGAACTCCTTGCGAATCATCTCTATAGGCACCTTGCCGGGGCGAAAGCCCGGCAGCTTCGCCTCGCGCACAAACGCTCGTTCGACGTCCTTGACGATCTTCTTCATCTCGTCGGCGTCAAGCTTTACTGTAAGCTGAACCTGGCACTTGTCCAGCTTCTTCGTTTCGGTCTTCATTAGGCTGTATCTCCTTGTTTGTGAAATTGAAGTCGCATATTTTACCAAAAATTGCGGCTGAATTGGGAAAAAAATCGAGCCTGCGGCGGCCGGCATGGTGCGGCGGCCGGCACGGTACGGCGGCCGCAAGGCTGCAAGGCGGTCTCGGGCGTCACTTCTTCTTGGCGAGAGCCGGGTTGACGGGCGTAGACTTGACGAGGTCGACAATCTTGGCGGTAACCTCGGGGTTGGCCTTCAGGTAGTCGATGGTGGCGAGGGAGCCCTGGGCGAGCTGCTCGTCGCCGAATGAGAGCCAGCTGCCGCGCTTTTCGACAATGCCGCGCGCAAGGGCGGCGTCGAGAACGGAGCCTTCGTAGGATATGCCACACGTATAGAGAATGTCGAACTCTGCCTCGGTGAACGGCGGGGCGACCTTGTTCTTGACGACCTTGACGCGGGTCCTGTTGCCGACAACCTGGCCGGCGGTATTCTTGATGGCGCCGATGCGCTGCACTTGCAGGCGGACCGAGGCGTAAAACTTGAGAGCCTTGCCGCCGGGAGTGGTCTCGGGATTGCCGAACATCACGCCGATTTTCTCGCGCACCTGGTTGGTGAAGATGCAGAGCGTCTTGGTGGCGGCCAGCACGCTGGTGAGCTTGCGCATGGCCTGCGACATGAGACGCGCCTGCAGACCCATGTGGGAGTCGCCCATATTGCCGTCGATCTCGGCCTGCGGCGTGAGGGCGGCGACTGAATCGACGACAATGACATCGAGCGCGCCCGACTTGCACAGCTGCTCGCATATAGTCAAGGCCTCTTCGCCGCTGTTCGGCTGGGAAACTATGAGATTGTCAAGGTCGACGCCTATTTTCTTGGCATAGCCGGGGTCGAGCGCGTGCTCGGCGTCGATAAACGCGGCGACGCCCCCCGCCTTCTGGGCGTTGGCTACGACATGGAGCGCGAGCGTGGTCTTGCCGGACGACTCCTGGCCGTAGCACTCGACAATGCGCCCGCGCGGCAGGCCGCCGACGCCAAGAGCCATGTCGAGCGAAAGCGCGCCCGTCGGTATCACCGGTATTTCCTTTACTTCCTGGTCACCGAGACGCATGATCGACATCTCGCCGAACTCCTTGCGTATCTGGCTCATGACCGCGTCGAGCGCTGTGTTGCCGACGGTTGCCTTCTTGATTTCCTTCTTCTCTGCCATATTCGTTGGGGTGGTGTGTGTTGTGTTGTCCCTGAGGTGCTTACTTCTGGCCGTCCTCGCCACGGACCTTCCAGAAGCGGTGTTCGCCAGCCGCTTCTGCCTCAATGACGAACTGAAGTTTCGCGTCGAGGTCTTCAGCCGAGAGCGTCTTCGGCTCGGCGGCGTCCGTCCAGTCTGCAAGATCGTCAGAGGCCATCAGTGTGTAGGTGCAAAACTCCGTGCCCGGCGCGAGCACGAGGCGCCAGCCGCCGTCCTCGCGCCTCTCGACGGCGGTAAAGGTGAACGGCGCACACTCCACGACAACAGGCTCGTCATCTTCGTCGACTTCGACCAGAACGAGATCGTATACGACAGGTATGCCGTCGACGAGGCGCACAAAGCGACCGTCCTCTACCGCCGAAGTCCAGACAAGAAGCGTCTCGTCGCCGCCTTGAACTATCTGCGCCTTCTCACCGTCAGCGTCGCGGCGGAACCTGTGGGCGCTGACAACGAGGTTGCTCTGTGTCGTAGAGGCGGCATAGGCGGGGTCGACAATGCCGAGAACCTCGGTGTCGGCCATATAACCCTCGGTGAAACCGATGCGGCCTTCGAGAAGTTCTGCGAGAACGAGAGCGCTGCGGTCCTGCACGACAAGATTGGAGTCGGCGCCGGCGAGAGAAGTGTTGCCGTGGACGCGGGCCGGCCCGCGCACTTCAACGCGCGCGCCGTTGCCTATATAGACGCCGCCGGCGTGACCGCCCTTGCAGCGCGCGATTGTGCCGCCGTTGAGATAGGCGGCGCCCTCAACGACCTCGGTATTGTTGGAATAGCAAGTTACCACGACCGCGCCAGCCGAACGCGCCGCACCGGAAGCACCCTTGTAGCCGTTGGCGCAGTCGACAATCTCGGCGCCCGGGTTCATCGTGAACGTGCCACCCCAGACATCGACCGGAGCGACCATCTTCGACGAGCTGCCGACGACATTCGTGATCACGGCACCGTCGTCAAGCGTCAGAGCGCCGCAGTTGACGTAGAAGAGGCGAAGGGCGCCTCTACCGCCGTCCAGCACGGCGTTGGTGACCGCGAGAGACGCATTGTTGGTGACGGTAATGAAACAATCTTTGGTGCGCGTCAAGGCGTAGCCGCCGCCGTCATAGACAATGGACGAGGCGACAAGGACGTTGGTAGACAGGGTCGCGTCCTTGAGAAGCTCGATCCTGGCGTCATCGCCGCCGCGCGCAGCCACCAGAAAAGCCTCGGCGACATCGGCGTAGCAGACGCTGGAATCGCCGACCGTAATCTTCGCTGCGGCAACGGTCTCGGGGACGGGTATCGGGCGCTCGACATTCTTCCAGACGAGACCGGCGGACGCCGCCTCGGCGGCGAGCGCGTCGTTGGCGTCGTCGTTCAAGGCGGCGTCGTTGACGAACGCGGCGGCCGCAGCGGCCAGATCGGCGGCGGCGACGCCAGGGGCGGCCGCCGCGAAGAGCGAACCCGCCTTCACACGGCCGGTCGCGTTGACGCCGATGTAGGCGCCTTCAGCCATGGCCCCGGCGAGCGTGAGCATCGGTTCGGCGCCGTTGGCGACTCTGGCGAAATACAGGTCGTCGGCCAGCGTCGTCGTTCTGCCGGACGTGTTGCCATAGGCGATTGCGAGGCCAGACACCGCCACTTTGGAGCCTAGCGCGGCAAAGACGCCGCCGCCATTGCCCGAAAGGACGCAGCAGCCCCTGATAGCGCCGCCAAAGAAGTCGAACGAGCAGCCATCGCCGCCAAGATGGACGGCGGCACCGCCGCCGTTCTGGCCGCTCTGCACACAACCCGTGATGGCAGAGCCTTCAAGCATTGTAAACTTCCCGTTCACGACACGCACGGCGCTGGCGCTGGAGCCGAGAATCAGATCGGCGATCACCGCACCGGCGCCAAACTCGAGCGAGCCGCCGTCCGTCACTTCAAACATCGAAACCGTCGAACCGGGACGCGAGAAAGCGACATTCTCGACGGTCATGGCCGCGCCCGCTATATTGAAGAACGCGTCCTTGGTGGCTGTGACGGTAACAGGCGCGCCGTCAGCAGCCTTGAATGTCATGTCATTCGATACGGCGACCGGTCGCTTGAAAGCGTCGGCGGGGCAGTCCTTCAAGACGACAACCTCGCCGCCGGCAGCGTAGTCCTCGAAGAGATAATCGAGCGACATGTAGTAGGTCGTGCCGATGTCATCGTTTGTGGCCTTGAAGTAGGCGTCTTTAGGGTCGACCGCCTTGCGATCCCAAGCCAGCGTGCCGTCCTCAAGCGCCGAACCGCACATCGACAAGTTCAGTGCATCGCCGACGCGCGCGGCGCAGGCGGCCGCGACTTCGTAGTCGCAGGTGTAGCGGCCAAAGGGCTCGAAACGCTCGTCTGCGGCGGCGTAGGCAACGGAGAGCCCGTCTTCAAGCGGAGAAACTTCGCCGGACAGAACGAAGGCGTCGGCGTCCTTCACATTTATGACACCAAGGCCTAGAACGCCTTCGACGGCGATTGTACCGCCGGCGGCGACATCAATGTCGACGGCCTCGACCGACTCGGCGTCGAACACCGCGCCGGAGAGAGCAAGCCTGGCGCCCTCTACGACCTGAATCGCCCATCCTGCGGCGGTCACGGCGTTCGTCGTGGCAGTCACGACGCAATCGGCGGCCGTTGGATAGTCAGATGCCGCGTCGGGCACCGTGGCAATCGTGATGTCGGTCGCGATGGTGACAGGGCTTCTGAGCTTCGCAGGGCCGAAAACAACGATTGGCTCGGGTTCTGTGGCGACAGCCGCGTCCCTCAAGGCCGCGTCGAGGTAGTTGTAGAGCTTCTCGCCTATCTTCACATACGGAACCTCGATGTTGAGGTCGTGCCCCCATGTGTTGCCTACACGCTCGAAATCGGTGACAGTGTAGGAGGCGCCGGCAACGGTCTTGGAAACCGGGACAGGGTCGAAGAGCCTGTCAATCTTGGTGCCGTCGGCAGATACGGCGACGATCTCGTAGCTGGCGCCGCTCTGGAGGGGCAGCGCATACACGCCGTTGGCGTCGGCGACAGCGTTTGTCACTTCTGTGTCGGTGCCGGGGATATAGGCCGTCACAACGGCGCCGTCCGCCGGCTCACCGGCGTCGAGGACGCGCCCGGTGACGAGCTCTGTCTGGCCGTCTTCGATTTCCCCGGGCGCGACATTGAACAGCGCGCCTCTTAAAACGGGCTTGTAAGCACCGACGCGGGAGGTGCCGATGTCGGGTATCGAGTACCAGATGTCGTCAAGCGTGTCCCAGCCCATATTGATGTGCACGAAGTCGGTTTCTACGCCGGCGAGGGTGATGAAGCCGTAGCCGTCGGCGACGGCGGCGCACATATCCTTCTGGTAGACGCCGTCGTGTATCGCCAGCTGGACCGGACGCTTGGCGTCGATGCTCGCGAAAATCACCTTTTCGCGGGTGGCGCGCCTATGCAGGCCTGTGGATTTCTCAAGCGAAGACGCCGACTGCTCCATGTACATGAAGCCGGCGCCATATTGATAATTGCCGCGAAAAACAGCGGCGAGCCCGAAGGGATTGGAGCGCGTGACGGTTCGCGCGTATTCTGTCATCAGGTAGATGCTGCCGCCGATATCGGCGATAAGGTCGCCGATGGCCCGGCGGCCCTCTTCGGTCACGCCGCCTTCGGCTGGACGAAGAGTCATCGACGACCAGTCGCGCGCATCCTCCGGGAACTCCCAGTAGCGCATGATCTGCGCGGCGGAGGTCGCCACGCAACCGGCTGGCATCGAGTCGGGCGTGGAGTAGTTGTAGCAAGCCATCTTGTCGACATTGCCCTGCCCCCACTGCGACTGCACAAGGGCGTCGACACGCAAGTCTGACGAGCCGGAAATTTCATCGGCCTCACTGGTAAGCGCGTCCCACATCTTGCGCCCGTCTGACGTCTGGGAGGCGATTTCGAGGCGAAAGAGCACGTCGCGCTCAAGAAGCGTGCGCAGAGGGCTGCCGTCAGTCAGGTCCAGGGCGTCGGGAGTCGTCTGCGAGAACGCGAGCACGGGGCCGATGCGATCGTCTGCGGCGAGAAAGAGCGTACCGCCGGCGGAAAACCAAGAAGGGAATACCCTCACGGCATAGAACAAGTTGGTTGTGCCAGACGCCGAGTCGGTGTACGACTCCGGCATCGTCGAGACGGTGGCACCCTTCGGCAGCACGCCGAACGAGGCGTCGACGTTCGCCCACGCCTGGGCGGCTTTGACCGCCCGTTCAGTGTCCACCGTGCCGGCGTTCGCGCAACATGCGAACGCAACAAGAGAGAGCAAAACAGCTTTATTTGCTTTCATAGTATCTTCCCTAGGATTTAGGCATATATAATATCATTTTTCTGCGGCAAAAGCAAAGGTTTTTACAGGAATTTAGCTGTAGCGGAACGCGGGCAGGCGCGCACGGCGTCGACCGGCCCCTCGCAGACAAGTTCGCCGCCGGCGTCGCCGCCGCCCGGGCCGAGATCGACAATCCAGTCGGCCGAGCGCATTACATCTATGTTGTGCTCGATTACGATTACAGTGTTGCCCTGGTCGCGAAGCCGCAGCAGAAGGCGCATGAGCTTGGCAACATCGTCGAAATGGAGCCCCGTTGTCGGCTCGTCAAGGAGGTAGAGCGTCTTGCCGGTCGAACGGCGCGAGAGCTCCGCGGCGAGCTTGATGCGCTGGGCCTCGCCACCCGAGAGGGTCGTGGCCGACTGCCCGAGAGCCACGTAGCCCAGCCCCACGTCGACCAGCGTCTTGAGCTTGCGGGCGAGCGAAGGCACCTTCGCGAAGAATTCGCTCGCCTCTGCGACCGTCATCTCGAGAACGTCCGAGATCGTCTTGCCGCCGTATGTGACCTCAAGGGTTTCGGCGTTGAAACGCCTGCCGCCGCACTGCTCGCAGGTGACATACACGTCCGGCAAAAAACTCATCTCGAGCTTTCTGAGGCCGTCGCCGCCGCAGACCTCGCAGCGCCCGCCCTTCACGTTGAAGGAGAAGCGCCCGGCGGTGTAGCCGCGCGTCTTGGCAGCCTCGGTCATCGCGAAAAGCTCGCGTATCTCGGAGAAAAAGCCGACGTATGTCGCAGGGTTTGAGCGAGGCGTGCGACCGATCGGCGACTGGTCGATTTCGATTACCTTGTCGAAATACTCGGCGCCGGCGAGGCGACGGAACTTGCCGGGACGTTCTTTGGCGCGGTAGAGCCGCTGCATCAACGCGCGCTTGAGAGTCTCTTCGACAAGCGTCGACTTGCCCGAGCCGGAGACGCCGGAGACGACTGTAAACGCGCCCACGGGAAAACGCGCGGTTATGTTCTTCAGATTGTGCTCGCAACAGCCGGATATGACGAGAAAGCGCGACCAGGACGGTTTCGCGGTGCCGGTCGGTTTGATCGCGACGCTTTTCCTTCCATTCAGATAGTCGGCCGTGAGAGATTCGGCCTTTACGAGGCCGCGAAAATCGCCCTGGTACATGACGCGGCCGCCCTCGCGCCCGGCTCCCGGGCCAAGATCTACAATGTAGTCTGCCGCACGCATCATCTCCTCGTCGTGTTCAACGACAACGACTGTGTTGCCGCGGTCGCGAAGCTCCTTGAGGGTCGCTATGAGGCGCTCGTTGTCGCGGGGGTGCAGACCAATCGTCGGCTCGTCGAGAACGTACAGCACGCCTGTCAGACCCGAACCTATCTGGGTCGCGAGGCGTATCCGCTGCATCTCGCCGCCCGAAAGCGTGGCCGAGGGACGGTCGAGCGTCAAATAGTCTAGGCCGACATCGAGCAGAAACTGCAGGCGGCGCACAATCTCCTTCAGTATGTCGCCGAGGCCTGCCGGGGGCTTGAGCGACTTGAAAAATGCGAGCGCCTCTGTTACCGGCATCGCCATGACTTCTACAATGGTGCGGCCCTCGACGGTCGCGGCGCGCGACTCCGGGCGCAGACGCGAACCATGGCAGTCGGGACAGGTGCGATAGCTCTGGTAAGCCTCCCACTTGGCGCGCGTCTCATCGTCTTCGGCCTCCTCAAGCCGGCGCTGAAGAGTCGCGAGAACGCCTTCAAAGGGACGATCGACGCTACGCCACGGCAGAACGAGGTCATCCTTAAAGCCGTGCATCAAGTCGTGGCGGAACTTCGCGGGGAGCTTTTCGTAGGGCGTGTCGAGGCCGACGCCGTACTGTTTGGCGATATGCTCGAGAAGCGCGTTGTAGTACATGATGGCGTTGTGGCCGGCGCGCCGCCACGGATGTATGCACTCCCTGAGAGGGAGTGTCCTGTCAGGGACGACAAGCTCCTCGTCAAAGAAGTACAGCTGGCCGAGGCCGGAGCATGTCGGGCACGCGCCGAAGGGGGAATTGAAAGAGAAGGAGCGCGGCTTCAGCTCGTCAAAAGATATGCCGCAGTCCGGGCAGGCGTTCAGCTCAGAGTAGGTCGTCTCTCTCGGCCCGCCGTTCGCTTCGCGCCCATCGCCGCCCGCAGACGAAGGCATCTCCTCGACAACGAGGATTCCGCCGCCGGTCTTCAGCGCGAGCTCGACGGAGTCTGTAAGGCGTGTGCGGTCGCAGGGGAGCGAAAGACGGTCTATAACGACGTCTATCGAATGGGCCTTCTTCTTGTCCAGGTCGGGCAACTCCTCAAGCATATACACTGCGCCGTCGACACGCACGCGCGCGAAGCCCTTTCGCTTCAGCTCTTCGAAGAGCGCCTCGTGCCGACCTTTCTTGCCCTTCACTACTGGCGCGTATAGAACGGCCCTGCGACACGTCTCGCCGCCGGCAAGCATCGCGTCGACAATCTCCTCGGCGGACTGGCGGCGGACGGCCTTGCCGCACTTCGGGCAGTGGGCGATGGCGGCCGAGCCGTAGAGAAGCCTGAGATAGTCGTGTATCTCGGTGACGGTAGCTACGATTGAGCGCGGGTTGCCGCTCGTCGTGCGCTGTTCTATCGAAATCGCCGGCGAAAGGCCCTCGATCTTCTCGACGTCCGGCTTCTGCATGCGGTCGAGGAACTGCCGCGCGTACGCCGAAAGGCTTTCGACGTAGCGTCGCTGACCCTCGGCGTAGAGCGTGTCGAAAGCGAGCGAAGATTTGCCGCTCCCTGAAAGGCCGGTGACCACTGTAAGCGAGTTGCGTGGTATCGTTACATCTACACCGCGCAGATTGTGAACCTTGGCCCCCTTGATAAATATGTCTGTCATTTATGCCGCACCGGTTTCTATTTGAATATCAAGCGAAAGCCGCCGGCATCGCGCAGAGGCTGCCAGCGCACATCCCTTATCCACACGGAAAATTCGGAAATCGAACTATCCGTTTGCACCGCCTTGTATCTGCTCGCGACCCAGTTGACAGTCGTCTCGCCGGCGTCCGGAATCTCGACAGCGACGGTGGTCCACCCGTCCTGCAGGGGCCCGTCGGCAATAGTCGTCTCTTCTGCGGCGCCGGGCGCGAGATATGTGAACTCGATGCCTGGGGCGGACGCATTCCAGCCGTAGCGCTCAATGTCGACAGTGGCCTTCCAGCTGAACGAGAGCGTACCCGGCCCCTTCACGACGCCCGTGAGCCTTGAGAGCCTGTTCATCGCCACGTCGGAGACTTTGACAGCGCGTTCCGTCTCGTCGACCGCCCAGCAGCCGGCGTATTCGCTCTCGGGCGTCCATTGAGACATCATGTTCTGCCGGCCCTGGGCAGCAAGATCGAAGTCGGCGCCGGCCGCGAGCGCGAGCTCGCCGAGCCGGCATTCCCATATCGCGTAGAGGACGATTCTCGCGCCTGCCGTGACGGCGAGATTCGAGACAACGGCACTATCAGCCCAGACCGCCGCCGTGTCGGCGCTGTTTGTCGACCAGCCGAGAAAAGCATGCCAGTCGCGCGCGAAGGCGCACTCGCAGAGAGCCTTGGCCTCATCATAAAGGAATGTCTGCGCGGACATCTTGCCGCCACCGCCGTTCGGCGCGAAAGCGACTGTGTAGGCGATGGGCGAATAGAGCGCGCCAATTATCATATCGGACCTTACATCATCGCAGGCTGCACTCCACTTGTCAAACACATAGCCCGTCGGCGGGATTGTGCCCGAGAGGTCCGGCGGGGTCGCCGACGCGCCCTCGGCAACCTCGACGACATTGGTCGCCAAGACATCGCCCGAGTAGTAGACGAAGCTGACGGAATGGCGCGGCACTGCGCGCCATCTCGCCTTGAGGACGATTGTGGCGTCGTCGTCGCCCGGGAAGGACCGGCCTTCTTCCACGAGTGTATCGCCATCGTACCAACCGAGAAACACGCTCCCGGTCTTGACCGGCTCTGGCAGGGCGGGGCACGTCTCGTCGCCAACGGCATAGACGGCTGCCGGCGACACAGCACCGCCGTCGGGGTCTAGCTCTACAGTCACCTTTCGCGGCCGCCACACGCCATACAGCACAACGACAGCGTTCGTCGTGCCTTCGGTCCTGGCCCCGAGCAGTTTGCCCGGCTCCACGCCATCCGCCTTCGCTATCGGCTCGCCGAAATGGAACATGGCGGCTTCATCGGTCGCATTCGTTGAAAGGCCGAGAAGCTTGTAGTGGCTCTTGCTCCAAACACGCTCCGCAACAACGATTGAGTTGGTATAGGCGACATCGCGGTTGTCGCCGTCGCGAACCGTATTGTCTACCGAGCCTGGGCGATTCGCGTTCAGGTAGAGGTCGTAGTGAAGCCACGTGAAACAAGGCGCCACCTCTATGAATTGCGGCAGAGCGACATTCTCCACGAGATTCGTCGCGCTAAGGTAGATCGTCGAGCCTGTAAGCCGGCCCTTCTCATATCTCTGATACGATGAAAGCGACTTGCCGTGGCAGTTGTCGTCATTCGCGAGCGAGGCGTTCACTATCGCCCATTGGTCGCTCCCGTCACGTTGGGCCCACCCCTCCATCGGGACGGTCGCGGTAAATACTGCAAGATATGGCAGCTGGGGCAGCGAGTATTTTTTAGAGCGGTCTTTGACGATCTTCTTCGGGGCCGCGACAACCTCGAAGGGCGCGCCAAGCCTTGCCGCCATTACGTCGGTTTTCAATACTACACCGTCAAAAACGCACAGGTCGCCCGTGTAGTAGTACTGGGCTTTAGCCGATAGGGGCAAAAGGACCGCAAGCGCGGCGAGGGCAAGCACGACGCGCCGCGCCGCGCCGCCAATGCCGCGCCGAATCTCCACCCCAGCCGCTTTCACTGTCAAGTGTTCTTGTTGAGGTCCAGAGCGAGAAGGAACTCGGGGTTGGACTTCGTTTTCTTGAGAGAGTTCAGCACCGACTTCATCGCCGACTCCGAGTCGGCGTTCGCGAGGATGCGGCGCATGCCCCATGTCTTCTCCAGCTCAAGCGGGTCGAGAAGCAAGTCTTCCTTTCGGGTGCCGGACTTTGCGACGTCCACAGCCGGGAAGATTCTCTTGTCGGCGAGGCCGCGGTCGAGGACGATCTCCATGTTGCCGGTACCCTTGAACTCCTCGAAGATTACTTCGTCCATTCTGGAACCCGTGTCAACGAGGCCGGTCGCGATAATTGTGAGCGAACCGCCGCCTTCGATATTGCGGGCCGCGCCGAAAAAGCGCTTCGGGCGGTGGAGGGCGAGAGCGTCGACACCGCCTGTCAGAATCTTGCCGGAGTGCGGCTGGACGGTGTTGTAGGCGCGCGCCATGCGCGTTATGGAATCGAGAAGAATAATGACATCGCGCCCGTTCTCTACCTGGCGCTTGGACATCTCGATCACCATCTCGGCGACATTGACATGGTGCTGCGGCTCCTCGTCGAAAGTTGACGAGAGAACCATCGCCTTCGTGTTGCGCTGCATGTCGGTCACTTCTTCAGGACGCTCATCAATAAGCAGGACAATGAGCATCGCGTCGGGGTAGTTCGTCGTAATGGCGTTGGCCATCTTCTGCAGGAGCACAGTCTTGCCGACGCGCGGCGGAGCTATTATGAGGCCGCGTTGGCCGAAGCCGATGGGAGTAAAAAGATCGATGACGCGAGTCGAGTATTCGGTCGGTACGGTCTCGAGAATGATGCGACGCGTCGGGAACGTCGGCGTCAGATTCTCGAAGTGCACGACACGGGCTGCGACAGAAGGCTCCTTGCCGTTTACGGTGTTGACATTGCCGAGGCAGAAGAAGCGGTCGCGGTCGCGAGGGTCGCGAATCGGCCCCTCGATGATGTCGCCCGTCCTGAGGGCGTGGCGCCGTATCTGCTGCTGGGTGACGAAGACATCCTCCGGGCAGGCGAGAAAGTTGTTCTTCGCCGATCTGAGAAAACCATGACCCTCCCTCACAATCTCCAGGCAGCCAGAGGCAAGCACCGCGCCGCCTGCGGCGAGGTAGGCGCGAATGGCCGCGAAGATGAGCTCGTGCTTTCTATAGGTGCCGAGTTCTTCGGGGTCGGCCCCGGGCATCATTTTGTCGACAATCTGCTGGGCGGGCCAAATCTGTATGTCGGCGAGCCTGTACTCAGGCATCTCCAGGTCGCGGTGCTGGTTGACGGGCTGCACAGGCTCGGCGGCGGTCTGCTCCGTCGGGAGCGGCGCGTTGAGAAGCGGGTTCACAGACTCGGCCCCGTTTGCTCCGCGAATGGGCGAATTGTTCTGCTTGGGGCCGCGGTGCGCAATGCGCCCCTTATGGTATACGCGCTTTGCGTTCGCCGCCGGAGCGTTCGCCGACTGCTGTGCCGCCGCCGGCTGGGCTTGTTGCGTCGCAGGCTTCGCCGCCTGCGCAAATACGTCAAATTCTTCTGCCATGTCGTTCTCTTCTCCTGTTTCTTTCAGTGTCGCGCCGCCTGAGCGAGCCAGGCGGCCATGCGTTGCGCGGCGCGGCGCAACTCATCCGCCGACCCGTCGTTGCGGATCACGTATTGGGATTTCGCAGCCTTGACCGACACGTCCATTTGGGCGGCGAGCCGGGCTTCGGCCTCTTCGCGGGAGTAGCCCCGCGTTACCGTCATCCTCTCGATCTGCTTCTCCCGGGAGGAGACGACGCAACATATTATATCATAATCCGCTTCCCAATGCACCTCGAAAAGCAAAGGAATTATCGCGACGCCGATACGCCCGGCGCCGGCCGCCTCTCGCGCCGAGAACCACTCTCTTATCCTGCGTCTCACGATCGGATGTATGCGCGCCTCAAGCTCGCGCCGGGCGGCAGGATCGGCGAAGACAATCCCGGCGAGACGCCGCCTCTCTTCGACAGGCAGCAGATCATGGACAATGTCATCAGCGTCTATCGTGTCGACGCCGAACTCGTTCAAGTAACGAGACAGGAGGGATTTGCCGCAGGCAATCCCCCCTGTCATTGCGATTTTCACGCACCTGTCGATCGCTTAGTCCTCCTCGTCGCTGGGGGCGGACTTGGCCTCTGTATCCTTCACGTCAAGCGAGCCCATCGGCACCTCGCGGCCCCGCACATCGACGAGACGGGTCGTCACGAAGATGAGCAGGTTGCGCTTTGAAGTCTGCTCGGAGTGGCTGCGGAAGAGCCTGCCGACAAACGGGATGTCGCCTAGGAACGGTATCTTGTCATCCATCGCCTTGCGCGCCTCGGTAATCAGGCCGCCCATGACGATTGTCGCGCCAGGATAGACCGAAACGGTCGAATCGATCGAGCGCACATGGAAGAACGGCTGTTCCATCGGGGCGTCGTAGTAGGTCATATTGTCGCCCGAGCTCGTGGCCGAGAGGCTGTCGAGAGCGGTCGTGGCCGAGTTGACGGCCGACTCTGCGAACGTCGCGCGCATCGTGTCGTTAAGACCGGTGCCAAGCGTTGTGAGAACAGCCGAAAGACCGGTCAGAATCTCGCCGATGCCGGCGAAGCTCTGGAGCGACGAGCTGTTGCCCGTGAAAGGAATTCTCATACCATAGTTTTTCCATGTCGGCTCGTCGACAACCTGGGTGTTAAGCTTTAGGTCGATAAGGTTGCCGTCGTCTGTAAGCGTCGGCGTGACATCAAGGATGACACCGACCTCGCGCATCGTGAACGATTGGGGCTCGACAACAGCGAGAATCGCCGACTGGCTACCACCGCTGCCGTAGCCGCCGCTCGACGAGCTGGACTGCAGCTGCACGTCATAGTCCGTCGGGTAGATATACTCTGTCACCACCTTGATGACCGCTTCCTCGCCGGGGCGCGTAAGCACCTTTGGCGCGGAAAGGAGATCGGTGTCGCTGCGCTGCGAGAGCATGTGCAGAATCATCGACAGGTCTGCAGCGCCAAGGAACGCATTCACCTTCATGAACTTGTCGTTCGTCGACCTGCCCTCGCCGGAAATGTGGTTGGAGAGCGTGTCAAGGTAGCGATTGGCACCGCCCGTGAGCTCTGAGTCGCCGCCCATGCTGCTGATGCCTATGTTCTTTCGGCCCGGGGTTCTGTCACGAATCCACCCGGCGCCATTGGACCTGGCGAATACAGTCTTCGTGGAGCTGAAGGCGGTCTGAGAGACGGGCACGGTGGTAGTAGTGGTCGTTGTGACACCGCCTATGTTCTGCACGTTCTCCTGTCCGGCGGTCGCAAGGGTCTGGCTGTCCCAGCTCGTAGTGGTCTTGGCGGAACCGTCAAAAGAGCCCCACGTGCCGCGCCTCAGACCGAGCGCCTGACCGACATGGCGGCCTACGCCGAGCGTGTAGTCGCTGTTGAGAATCCACTCGAAGCCTAGAGAGTTCAAGTCGTCCTGGCAGACTTCGACGAAACGCGCCTCTATTTCGATGAGCTTCGGGTCGGCGTTCATTTCGGTCAACGCCTGCTCAAGTTCGGCCAGGTTCTCGTAGGTGTTCTTGACGCGAAGTTTGCCGATTGTCTTGATGTACATGATGGACGAACCCTCGGGCCATTTAACGCCCAGAAGCGAGAAGAACTCCTTCCAGTCGCGTTCCTGGCTCTCCTCGCCGTCATCGCGGCGACTCGCGTTGGACGCGCCGCCGAAACCGCCGGAGCGCATTTCCTTCATATCGCTGGAGGCGGAATCCATCCTCTCCATGAACGAGGAGAGCACGGGGTAGCTGCGAGTGACCATTTCCTCAATGGCGGCGTCCTTGTGCATGACGACGACCATGGAGTTTTGGACCTTGAACTTGTACTCGACAGATTCGCAGACGAGCTTCAGCGCCTCGTAGAACGAGATATCGCTCGCGGTAATCATCGGGATGACAGGCACGCCCGACTGCGCGCCGGCACCGCCCTCGTCGTCTTCGGCGGCGAAGCCCGACGACTCCTCCTCGACGGCAGCGGTGGCCCTGATAGCCTCCGGCGGCTTGAGGAAGAAGTTGAAGCCGCGCTGTTCAAGCGGGATTTCGGGACGGTCGTAGTCCTTCGAAGCAGTGCGGAAGAACTCGACAGCGTCGATAATCGTAGCCGGCGGCTTGAACGAAATCGCCGGCAGGCGCATCTCCTTCATGCGCTTGATGATTGTTTGCTCGGCGGAGCGCTCGGGATCCTTCGGATCGACCGGGCCCGGCCTTGTCTCCTTCACATCGTCGACCTCGCGCGCGTCGACCGCGTAGACGGGGCGCCACGCCTTGTCTACATCGGCCATCATGCCCTCGCGGGCACTCTCCCGCTCCTGCATAAGAATCGTGTGGCGCTTCTTCTGGATTGTCTTCATTATGCGAAGCGCCTCCTGGTTGTAGGGGTCGGTGACCAGCACGAGGCCGCACTCGTCGGCAGCCTTGTCGAGCTGCCTGGATGAGATGTACTGGTGGGCGCGCTTGAGATGCTGGTTGTTCTTGGCGCGCTGGGCCTTGTACTCGTCTTCGTTGCGGAGCGTCTTAATCTCAGAAATATCAGTCTTGTTGGCGTCCGGGTCGCCAGCGGCCTTCCAAGACTGGAGTTGGCGGCGCGCCTTGGGGTGGCGGCGCGCGACGGCCTTGTCCATGGGCTTCATGGCGCGCTCGCGGCGGCCCATCGCGTCCTCCTGCATGGCGGCGCGGTAGAGGCTGTCGGCGATGCCCTGCTCGCACTCCTTGCGCATCTCAGCGTAGCGCGGACTGTCATTAAGCAGCCTAACTGCGAGAGCATAGTGTTTGGCAGCCTCGAGGAACTCCTCGCTGGCCATACAACGCTCGGCCTCCTCATGCTCGCGCTGCGCCTGGAGCGCATACGCCTGAAGGCTCAGCTCACGAGTCTTGGCCAGTTGCTCGATAAGTTCCTTGTCTTTTTCGGGGATGAGCGAGTTGTTGGCGGCTGATTCTTCTGCGGGGGCAGCTGTCGACGCCACCTCGGCGGGCTCTTCGGGTTCCTCTGCCGCAGGCTCTGGCTCGGCCGCCTCGGCGACCTCTTCCGGCTCCTCCGCCTTGGAGTCCTCTGCCTCGGCGGCGGGCTCTTCATCGGCCGCAGGCTCTTCAGCCACAGGTGCCTCTTCTTCAGCGGCAAGCTCGTTTATGGTCTCAAGAACCTCTTCGGGCTTGGCAGCGGGCTCCTCGGCTTCTGCGACGGGCTCTTCGTCGGCGACGGGCTCTTCAGCCTCCGCGACGGGCTCTTCAGCCTCCGCGACGGGCTCTTCGTCGGCGGCGGACTCTTCGGCCTCAGTCGCAGGCCCTTCCGCCTCGGCGACGGGCTCTTCGCCAGCCGCAGGCTCTTCAGCCTCCGCGACGGGCTCTTCGCCAGCCACAGGCTCTTCAGCCTCCGCGACGGACTCTTCCTCCGCCGCGGACTCTTCAGCCTCGGCCTCGGCAACGGGCTCCTCGTCGACGGAGGCTTCCTCCTCGACAACGGGGTCTTCTCCCGGCGCGGAATCTTCCGCGTCGGCAGGCTCCGCAGCCACAGGAGCGTCCCCCAGATCTTTCAACAGATCGTCGAGATCATCCTGTGCGATGACATTCTGTCCGATGGCAACGAGTGCCGCTGTCGCGCTGATAGCGACGAGGTTCCTTAGGTTCGTCATGGCAAACACATGCTCCATTGAGATTTTGTTCGACTATTATAACCTATTTTCGGTTACTGTTCAAGTGCCTCTATTACACGTTCTTTGTTGGAGCGGACGCTCTGGAGTGTGAGACGGACACCCTTTTGACGCACCACTTCCATCTTCAGAACCTTGTATTTCCACCCATTTACGTCGATTTCCTGTCCTTCGACCACATAGAATTCATGATGCCCGCCGCGCTCGCAGACCACTTTGGCCTGCTCGTCGACTGGAGTGCGCTGCGCGCCCTGCACCAGCCGCACGACCTTTTTGTCGGCCTTGCGCTCCAATTGGGCCTCGTAATACTCCTCGCGCCTCGTCATGCCGCCGCCCATCTTGCGGGTGCGGGTCTTGAGCTCGCAGCTCTTGACGACGAAGCCTGTTTCGCCCACGTCTCCGCCCTCGTAGACGGAGTAGACGCCGCGGCTGTAGTCATTGGCATGCTTCGGGTCCTTGAAGTTGATCTTCATTCCGCTCGGTGTCTTGTAAGCGCCGGTAAGCATGAGCGTCGTGAACGTCTGCTTGAGCGGCAGCTCGACTTTGAGCGAATCTAGGTAGTCGGGGTGGTCGTCCTTGTCGGACGGGCTGGTGCCCGCCTCGAACTCTTCGATGTTCGTGAAGCCATCGCCGTCGATATCGCCCTCGGCGTCGGCGGAGTCCTTCGGGTCGAGACCATGGAGTTTCTCGTACTCGTCGGTGAGGCCGTCGCCGTCAGTGTCGAGCATCGGCTTCTCTTCCTGCTTCTGGGCCACGCCGCAGTCGGCATAAGGGCAGACATCGACGCCGAACGGTATTGGCCTGCCGCAGCTCGCGCTGCCGTCGACACTGGCGCAGAACACGCAGAACTCGGAGGCTAGAAAGCTACCCTTGTCTGCGGGTACGTCGGCGAGCGACCTTGGGGCCTTCACGGCGAGCATTGTCTGCTCAAGGCGTTCGAGCGAAACGGCGGCGACATCGGCCTTCTTGCCGGACGCGGAGACGCCGCCAAACGAATTGTCGCCGTCCTCGGCTAGAACAAAGTTGAACACGACGGAGGCTGCGAGAGCCGCAACGCCGCCAATTGCGACGAACCACTCCCAATGCTTCGCGAAAACGTTCTTCTCTGATGATCGGGATATCATTTTTCTACCTCCTCCACTGCGGGTACGAAGTCATAGGTGGTCACCTCGAGCGCAACTGTGAAAGGCTGGCTGCTCTCGGGGCTGGTGACGAGGCCTTTTCTCGCTATTTCGGCCTCCGCGTCGCCGGCCTGGGCGGTCTCCTCGACCTCGGCGGCCCTGTCGCGATGGCGGCGTCGCCTGCGGGAACTCTCCTTGTCCTTGTCGCCGCCGCCGAGCATCGCCACCAGCGGGTCGCCAGCCTGGTCGAACCTCAGCAGCGAAGCCGACATGAAGCGCTTTTCGTCGGTCGCGATCGCGTTAAGCACCTTGACGAGAGCCTCCGGACGCGCGACAATCTTGACGACGTAAGACTCCTCGCTGCTCGGGTAGGCGGCTTTGGGGTCGACGGCCGCGGCACCGCGCGAGCCCCTCGCCCCTCTGCCGCGGTCTGCGGCAGCGGCAGTCGCGGCCGCTTTCGGCTTGACGGCGACATCGACCAGCTCGGCCACGCCCGACTTGAGAAAGAGGTCGGCCAGGTGCATAAGATCGTCCCACTGGCGCTGCAGTCTGGGCATATCCTCGGTCCTGGGCATCGAGCCCTGGGAGATAAAATCCTTGAACACGTCGCCGAAGTAGAACGACTCCTTGATGATTTTCGTCTCGGCGTCCTCGGGGAGCTTGGTGAGAGCACGCCATTCGTCAAGCATCTGCTGCTTGAAGGCCGATGGCTCCTGAGAGGCGTCCAGCGAGCGTGCAGTGCGCTCCGAGACATAGCCGTAGGACGCCTTGGCCCAGTCGACGAGAGACTTCTCGTTCTCCCTGCGGGCCTTTGTCACCGCCGGATTCGCCGACGCGTTGTTGGCCGCGCGGCTTCTGGCGGACGAAAGCTGGGCGTCCATTTCCTCCTGTGTGCCGGCCTCAAGCCAGACTAAAACACCTATGCCGATCGCGAGAAGCGCGGCGACGCCGCCTATGACGGCCATTGCAAGCTTGCTTTTGTTCATTTGTATTCAGGCTCCTTGAACTGCATCTTCAACTCGAACTCCTGCAGACACCCGCCCTTGCCATAGACCTTCTGGCCGACGGTACGGACGGATTCCGGGACGATAATCGGCGACTTCTTCAGCTCGGCGGCGACGATCATATCGACCGTGCTCTGTACCGGGCCTCGCGGCCTGCGACGCCTCGGGTGGCCGGCCTCGGGCGCGGACTCGGCGGCAGATTCGGCCGGCGCTTCTGCAGCGGCGGCCTCCTCCTGCGGCTTGGGTGCCTCTTCGTCTTCGGCCTCCGCCGGGGCCGACTCGGGCGCAACGCCCTCTGTCAGACGGCGCGCGACATAGTCCCAGCAGCGGATTGTGACATAGGTGTTCTCGACCTCGACGACTTCAGGCTGGGCGGAGCCGCGGCCGCCGCGCCCGCCGCGGCGCTGAGCCTCGGGCGCCGGCGCGGCCTCGGCCTTGTCCAGACGCACATCCCACTTCGAAATCCAAATCCCGGGGTGGGCGCTCACGGCCTTGCGCACGGCGTCGAAGCGCTCGACAGCTTCGGCACGCTTGTAGAGCCTGCCTGCGAGATTGGTGGCAGAAGCCCACGCTGCCTCTTCGGCTGTCTCGGCGGCGGCCATCCCCTTCGCAATCGACTCGAGCCTGTCGGCCTCGCTCTTCGCGGCCTCAAGCCGCTCCTCGAGTTTGGCGGTCTGGCCCTTCGCTGCGACGAGCCAGCACGCGAGGCCGGCGACAAGCGCAAACGCGCCGACCGCGACGAACGGGACTCTCGCCGACTCGGTGCGGGCCTCGACCAGCGACGGCGGCAGAAGGTTGATGGCGATCTCGGCAAGACCGGCCGCATGCAGCGCGACGCCGGCGGTCGCCGAGAGCAGAACTGAGTCCGTCTCGAGCGCGGCTTTGTCGACGCCGCCGCCGACACCTATGGTCTCGAACGGGTTCAGGTACTCGACCTCCAGCTGGAGCGAGTCGCTGAAAAAGGCGTCAAGCTGAGGGAGAATGGAGCTGCCGCCCGTGAGATACAGCTTTGTCGGCACACCGCCGCCCTGCTGGCTGCGGTAGAAGTTGATCGAGCGTGAAATCTCGGCATGCAGGCGCGTCATCACGGCGCGGCACACTTTCGAGATTCTGTCCAGCGTCTCGTCGGCGTCCTCGGTGACGCCGCCCATCGAGACGTAGGCGCTCTCGCGCTTGTACTGCTCGGCCTCGTCCCGGGTGCAGCCGAGAAGCTGGGCGATCTCCTTTGTGATCGTGTTGCCCGCGACCGGTATCGACCGGTTGTAGAGCTTCTCGCCCTCGACAATGACAAGCGAAGTCGTCTTGGCGCCTATGTCGAGCAGCACGGCGCATTCGCCGGCACCTCCCATGTTGGCCTTGAGGACATTGGTTATCGCCAGCGGCGCCACGTCGACTATCTCGGGCGTGAAACCGGCCGCGGTCAGCGCCGAAGTGACTCCCTCGACCTGATCGACCTTGGCCGCCACCACCATCACCGCCTTGTCGCCGGTCTCGGTGTCGCCAAGTATCGCGCGGTCGCACACCATCTCGTCGATCGGGAAGGGTATGTTCTGCTCAATCTCGACTCTGACGAGCTGGTCGAACTTGTCCATTCCGCCCGCCATAGGTATCGCGGCGAACCGCGGAAACACCATCTGCCCGGAGAGCGACACGGCCACCTTGCCGGGGCGTATGCCCTTCTCGCGCACAATCTCTAGAAGAGCGGGCGAGAGTATCGTCTCGGCGTTGCCCGAGTCGAGCGGCGCGGCCAGCGCGGCCGTCCCGTAGTTGACGAGCGTCAGCGATTTGCCGCCGGCCTCGTATTCGGCCAGCGCCACCGAGGACGCGCCGACGTTGAGTGTCAGTATTTTCTTTGCCATGGTGTTTCTGCCTAAAGACGTTTTGTCGTTTCGGTCCGGTTCTGCGGCGGCTGCATGCGGCTTACTGCATCACCATCTCGTAGTCGTTCGGGTTCACGAGCGCCCAAACGGTCTTCGACCTGTCAAGGAGACCCTGCCTGCGCTCAATCATCGGCTCGCCGTTCTGCTTGGCGTCCATGATGGACGAGTTGTTCCAGAAAGCCTTGTCGATGGACTTCGGATGGGAGTCTATGCCCTTGATCTCACTCTCACAGTCGCCGGCGAGGACTTCACCGTTCGGGTTTGTGACGACGAGACCAATGGCCTTGGGTTCGCCGTAGCGCTCCAGGTAAGACGGCGGCAGACAGACGGAGGCCGCGTGGGAGCCCCTCGGTATGTTGACATAGCTGACGGTCTGGCTGAAGTAGGAGTAGGGCGGCAGCTTCTCGCGGTCGTTCTTGTCCTTCTCGGTCGCGCTCTTGGTTTCAAGAAGGACGTGCCAGGTGAAGACGAGCTGGTCGGTCCACTTGGCGTCGGTCCTGTACTTGGCCTCGAGGACGATCCATTTTCTAGGCTTCGTGAAACACTGCCCGATCACCGAGCCGCCGTTTATGGACGGGGCCGAGAGCGTGGCGGCACGGCCTGTCTTGGGGAACTGCTCAAGCACCACCTTGGCCTCCTTGCCGGGGGCGACTTCGTCTTCGGCGACTGCGACGGGCGCTTTGGCGCCGCGCGCGTTGCGCGAACCCTGCGCGCGTTGCGGCGCGGCGAGAGCAGCGGCGGCGGCAACGGCCGCGACCGCGAAAATCATCGTTTTCTTCATGTTCATTTCTTTTCTCCTTTCACAGTACTTTCATTTTAGGTAAATCCTGGATGTCTACGAGACCCACGACACGCCCTTCGGCGTCGCAGACGGGCAGGTCGTCGATACGGCGGCGCTCGAAAACCTTGAGAAGCTCCGAGGCGTAGACGTCGTCTCTTACGAACAGCGGCGAGCGTGTCATGTAGTTCTCGACAGGCGAGGCGAGGTCACCGCGGCCCTCGCTCATTATGCGTCTGAAGTCGCCGTCGGTGAATATGCCGAGAAGACGCCCGTCCTCGCCCGCGACGACCGCAGAGCCGCCCTGGGCCTTGGTCATGGCCATCAGCGCCGACATTACGGTGGCGCCCGGCGCGACCTTCGCGAGCCTGTCGCCGGTGCGCATGACATCCGTGACCTTCAGCACGAGCGCGCGCCCGATGGCTCCCGCCGGATGGTTCATCGCATAGCTGGAAACATCGAATTCAAGCGCATCGAGCATGACCATCGCTAGCGCGTCGCCCATGGCCATTGTCGCGGTCGTCGAGTTCGTAGGCGCCATCCCGAACGGACACGCCTCGCGGCCGCATGGTATCTCGACATGTATGTCGCTCATGCGCGCGAGCGTCGAGTCGGGTCTGCCGGTGAGAGATACGACCTTGAGCCCATGGCGCCTTATCGCCGGTATGAGCCGCAGAATCTCGTCCGACTCGCCCGAGAAGCTCAGCGCTATCAGCACGTCGCGCGGCGCCACCATGCCTAGGTCGCCATGCATCGCCTGCACCGGGTTCAGGCATATCGAGCGGGTCCCTGTCGAGGCGAATATGGCGCTCATCTTTTCGGCGACAGCAAGATTCTTGCCCACTCCGGTGACGACGATGATGCCTTCAGAGCGGACGCACCCGAGCATAAGCGCAATCGCCCGGACGAAACTTTCGCCCAGCGAGTCGCGCGTCCGCCCGAGGCCTTCGATCTCTATGTCGAAGACCTCTCTGGCGCGCTTGAGCATCTTGTCTTCAGTCATCGCCGTTCGCCTCTCCTTGACCTTACTTCGTCGTCGACTGCAGCAGCGTCACGCAGATGGTGCCGACAATGTCTTCGGCCGAGCATCCGCGCGAAAGGTCGTTCATCGCCTTGGCGAGGCCCTGCAGATTGGGCCCGATTGCGGTGGCGCCGCCGAGGCGCTGGGCGATCTTGTAGCCGATGTTCCCAGCCTGGAGGTCGGGGAATATAAAGACGTTGGCGTTGCCCTTTATTTCGCCGTCCGGGTTCTTGAGCTCGCCGACGGCGGGCACGATCGCGGCGTCGAACTGCATTTCGCCGTCCATCTTTATGCCGGCCTCGGCGAACCTCGGGCGCGCGAGCTCGACAGCCTTCTGGACCTTCTCCACCAGGTCGCCGGCGGCGGAACCCTTCGTGGAAAAGCTCAGGTAGGCGACACGCGGCTCGTTGCCGGTCAGGTCGCGGTATGTCTGGGCTGTGGCCAGACCGATGTCGACGAGCTGTTCGGCCGTCGGGTTGGGTATGACGGCGCAGTCGCCGAAAGCGAGCACCGTGTCGCCGGCCGGCGTCGGGGCCTTGAGATCCATGATGAAGCACGAACTCGCGGTCTTGACGCCCTTCTGTGTGCCGAGCGTATGGAACGCCGCGCGGAGCATGTCGCCCGTCGAAGCGATCGAGCCCGCGACCAGCCCGTTGACGCGGCCGAGCTTGACCATCATGCCGCCAAAGTAGATGCGCTTCGTGCGAAGGGTCTTCTGGGCTGCCGCGAGGTCGATTATCTTCTGCTTCTCGACGGGCTTCTTCGACTCCTTGGCGTTCCACGCCTCGAGATAGGCCGCCTCGAGCTCCGCGTCGCCCTTTGTGTAGTCGATCGTCTTTATGCCGCGGTCGGCGAGCTTGAGCCCCGCCTTCGCCTCGGCCGCCGCGATCTCCTCGCTCGTGCCCAGCACGACCGGCGTCGCAATCTTGCGGTCGACGCACGCGCACGCCGCCGTAATCACCCTCGCGTCCATGCCCTCGGGCAGAACGATCGTTCCGTTCAGCTTTGATGCCTTTTCTATGATATCGCTTATTGCACTCATCTTTGTTGACCTTCTGCTTTAAACTGTCTATTGTCCGGTTCCGCCCCCTGTCACTTCGCGAGCACTCTCACGGTGTCCTGGGCTATTGCGAGCTCCTCGTTCGTCGGCAGAGTGATGACAGGTATCTTCGAGCCCTTGGCCGATATGACCTTCACCTCGCCGCGCACCTTGTTGGCCTTCTTGTCGAGTTTGATGCCGAGCGCCCCGAGACGGTTGACGATACGCTCCCTGACCTCGCTGGAGTTCTCGCCGATGCCGCCCGTCATGACAATCGCGTCGGCGCCGCCGACGACGGTGTTGTACCCGCCGATGTAGAGAGCCGTCCTGTAGGCGAGCATCTCGAGCGCGAGTTCGGCCATCTTGTCGCCCTTCTCGGCCTTGGCGCAGATGTCGCGGCAGTCGCTCGAGCCAGTAAGCGCCAGAAGACCCGACTTCTTGTTGAGGAGCGTATCCATCTCGGCGGGCGACTTCTTCTCGGCCTCCATGATCGCGAGAACGGCCGCGGCGTCGATGTCGCCGCAACGCGTGCCCATCACAAGGCCGGCGAGCGGGGTTAGGCCCATCGTCGTGTCGACGCACTCGCCGTTCTTTACTGCGGCGAGCGAACTGCCGTTGCCCATGTGGCACGTGACGAGATTGACCTTTGAGACGGGCTTCTTCAAAAGTTTGGCGGTCTCCTGGACGATAAACTTGTGGGACGTACCGTGGAAGCCGTACTTCCTTATGCCCATCGTCTTGTAATACTTGGGGTCGATCGCGTACATGGCCGCGCAGTCGGGCATGGTCTGATGAAAGGCCGTGTCGAATACCGCGACGTTCGGGACGCCCTTGAATATCTGCTGACAGGCCCTGATGCCGCCGATGTTGGCCGGCATGTGCAGAGGCCCGAATTTGACGAGCTTGTCGAGTTTGGCGAGAACGGCCTTGGTGACTGCGACGGAATCCTTGAAGACCTCGGCGCCGTGCAACACGCGGTGGCCGATGGCATCGATGTCCTTGGGTTCGCCCAAGTCGGCAACGACCTTCTTCAAGGCCTCGGTGTGATCCTTCGGGCCGCCGCAGCCTATGCGCTCGACAAGGCCCTTGGCGAGGCGCTCGCCTTTCTCCATGTCAAAGAGCTGATACTTGAGCGAGCTCGACCCGGAGTTGATTACCAGTACTTTCTTTATTGCCTTTTTCATTTGCTGTATTCTCGTTTTTGCGGGCGCGCGGACTTTTCATGCCCGGCGCGCCCCGCGTTGTTTGTCATTCAGCCACCACCATGAAGAACGCGCTCGGCGCATCGGCACCAGGCACCTTGATCGCGACCGGCTCGCCGCCGACCGTAATCGTCTCGGCGGCGACAGGCTCGCCCCACGCGGCGTCGAGCGAAGCCTTGCGGTAGACCTTGCAGACTACAGTCGCCGGGACCGGCTCGACCTTCACGACGCCCATGTCACCGCTCTCGCCCTCGACCTTGCCCGAGACCTCGACGACGACATTGCCTTCACCGTCGAAGGCGACGGACGTAATCTCGACCGACTCAACCTCGCTCTCGACCTGAATCGCGCCGGACGGGCCGACGGTCGCGGTGTCGGCGTTCTGGACGCCTGCCGCAAGCGCTATCATGACCGGCGAGGCGAACGCCCTCGTCACGTAGGTGTCGGCTCCTACTGCGGCGGCACCGCTGACGACCTTGTCCTGCAGGTTGTCCGTAAGAGCCTTGGCGATTGCGTAGGTGTCATCGATTGTGCCATCGGCGTTGACCGCGCCGAGGGCGCCGTTTCTGATATACTCGTAGGCGTCAGGCACGCAGTTGCCGTTGGTGTCGACATCCTCGATATACACCTCGACCGGGTCGGCCCAGCCGTTAATGGCCGATACCGAGAACGCCTCGGGAGTGAACGGTGTATAAACCGACCTCTCGCGCGGGCAGGCGTAGCCCCACGATTCGAACGTGTCGCGTTCGCGGGTCGTGCCGTAGGTCGTCGAGTTGCGCTTCAAGTCGTCGGCGTACGCCCTCACGAAGTACCTGCCCTCGGCAAGGCCGATGAGCGTCGCATTGGCCTCGTGCACCGCGCCCTCCGCCGTGACCGTCGCCCTGTCGGCGACGACGGCCCTCGCTACAGGCTGGCCGCTGAAATCGGGAGTCGTGAACGCCTCGACGACAAATGTCGAGTTGGCCGCGACCGCCGACGGGCCGAAGTACCTGACCGCGACGGGGAGCTTCGCGTAGCGCGCGCCCTGTTCGGGCACATTGGTGCGGAACGTCGACTCGGCCGACCAGGCAGGGTTCTGGAATTTCGCGTTGAGCATCGTAACCCTCCACTTGTAATCCGTGAAGTTCGCGAGTTCCGCGCCGACGTAGATCGGGGCCTTCCAGGCATAGACGAGGGTACCGTCGGTGCCCTTCTCGCGCGCGGGGGCGCGCTGCACGCCGGAGTCCCACACGACCGTTGAGCCGCTCATGACATTGATTCTAAACGCCGTGTACGAGTTGTTGTTGCCGGGCATAGACCACCTGAATGTCGGGCTGGCCTCGTAGACCACCTCGTCGTTCGAGCCGGGCGAGACTGCCACCGGCACGGTGCGGCCGGCCGTCGTGTCGAAGCGGCGAACCGTCGCGACGCCCAGGAGGTTGTTCGTGGTCGACGGAAGTATGCTACCGTTGCCGAGTACGATGCGGTACGTGACCTCGGTCGGGTCGACCCCGGCCGCGAAGTCGGAGGGC
>JAZQBR010000275.1:0-4722 GCA_045545855.1 Kiritimatiellia bacterium
ACTACATACGAGCCGGCGCCGCCGCCGCCACCGCCGCCGCCGCCGCCGCCACCGCCGCCGATGGACATCGCGGAGCCGCCGCCGCCACCGCCGCCGCCGGGACCGCCGCCGCCGGCGTGCCAGTCGTCTTGGGTAAATTCATCGGTATTGCTGCCATAGGAATTTGACTGGCTGCCGGCCGCACCCTCCGTGCCGCCCCTAACGATGGCGGTGACATCGCCGAGGATGTACACGGTGCCACCCGTTCGACCGGATCCCGCCGACGTCGCATTGCCGCCAGCGTTTCCATCACTCGGAAAACTATATTTATCCCCATGATACGATTTCTTCGCACCGGACGATGAGCCGCCCGAACCGGCGGTACCACCCGTGCCGCCCCTGCCGCCAATGCCGGCGGCAGCGCCGCCGCCGCCGTTGCCGCCTGCGCCGCCGGCGCCGTTCGTGTGGTTATTGTCGCCCTCGTCTGTCCAGCTGGCGCTGCTGCCGTCGGAGCCGTTTGAGCCGTTTGCGGCATTTCCGCCCGTCGCCACAAGGGAGCCCTTGCCAGTGATGTAGAGCGTCATGTCGCCGGGTAGCTCGATGCCCGCGCCGGCTGAACCGCGCCCGTCGGCGTTTCCGCCCGTCACCTTGAGCGTGCATCCCTGGGGAATGTCGATGACGATGCGCTTGCCGTCGTTGCCACTGCTAGCCTCGACGACAAGCGCACTCTCCTCCGGATTGCCCTTGAGCTCCACGTTGCCTTGAACGGTATAGACCCTGCCGCCGTAAATCTTGGACATGGAGGGGGTGGAGGGGGTTATCGTGCCCTCCCCCATCTCGCCGCGAGCGCCGGCCACCGCCGCCACCGCCGCCATCGCTAAAATCAAACTTCTCTTCATCTTTCGCCTTTCTTTCTTTTGCAAGGGACGGGGGCTTCGCCCCCGAACCCCCACTCTTACCTCTTACCTTTTCCTACGGGTTCCCGAACGCCGTGCCATATATCACCTGAGAGCTGCCGCTCGAACCGTTGATTTTCCCGCCGGCTGGGACGATGACGTTGAATGCGCCGTCCTCGCCTTCGTAGGCGATAATCATGTCGCAAGGCGCAGAGGCCGTGGTATAGTTGAAGCTGCCCTGCGTCAGGCAGACGGGCCAGTTCGGGCGCGACGGCGTAACGTCGCGGACGACGAGCTGGGAATTGCCGCCGCCGATTTCGCGCGTCCTGCCCTCCGCCAGCTTCGTCAGCGTGCATTTCGCCGGGAATGCTGCGAGTGCGGCGCCGTCCTGGACAGTGACATCCCCGACAACGGCGACATCGGCGTTAACGCCCTGCGCATACGCGCCGGTCGGCGCATATACGACGTCGGCCGCTTTCGCGCGCGCCGCCCTGGCCGCTCGCACCGATGTGGAAAGCTTCTGGCGCGGCTTCAGCTCCGGCGCGTCTGGCGGTGTGAGGCCGATTTCCGGCGTGCCCTTAACTGCGCCCATGGCGTCGGCGAGGGTGAAGCCGAGTCCGTCGGGGTCG
This sequence comes from Kiritimatiellia bacterium, assembly GCA_045545855.1. Classification (GTDB taxonomy): domain Bacteria; phylum Verrucomicrobiota; class Kiritimatiellia; order RFP12; family UBA1067; genus UBA1067. Next base: position 1,505 of record JAZQBR010000275.1, read on the forward strand.
CTGCCGTTACCGTCGGACAGCTCAACGTAGAATACGCCGTCCTTATCGACAGGCACGCGCATTGTGCGCGCCCACAGCGCCGTGTAGGGCTCGTTGGAATCGTAGAGGCGGAACGTCATCTCGAGTGACGTCGCCCTGTCGAACCCGCCCGTGCGCTGCAGCACGCCGCGGTACGTCAGCACCTGCGGCACCGCTGCGAACGCGGCGGAGGTGAAAAACATCAGCGAAAAAGCTAATAGCACTTTCCCGTATATGACTCTCTTCATATTTTTGTTCCTTTCTAAATTCCTTGTTTTTTAGCCACAAAGTACGCAAAGGTCGCAAAGGTCTTTGTGTTCTTTGCGTTCTTTGCGGCTAAAACATCACTCCTCCAGTTCTTTCGCCTTGAAGACGCGCCGGAGCGCGAACGTGCCGACGGAGACGATCGGGCCCTTTGCCGTAAGTCCGGTCACTTCCCAGGTGACGACTCCCGTGGTCGTCTCGTCGGGTGTGTATGTGAACACGACGGGCAGAGCGCCGCTGCCCTGCTCGTGCCACGAGAAATCAATGCGGTTCGAGATGCTCCAGAGCTCCGGCTTGATCGGGTTCTTGTAGAGCTCGAAATCGTCACCGGCCGGCAGGTAGCCGGAGTAGTCGGCCTTCTTGCCGTCGTGGTCTGGGTGCCAGGCGTGGCGGAACGGATTGTCGCGCGCCGTCGGTGCAATCGTCCACGAGAAACTGGTGGCGTCGCCGAACGCTGAGCCTTCCCTGGCCTCGACGAACGGTGTATCGACGCTCAGCAGCACCGTCGAGAGGCGGCGGGCGTTCTCGATTTCCTCCGGAACGTCGGAAAGCTCCTTGAAGAGTCGGGCGGTGCCGTTCGTATCGATGCAGGCGGCGACGCGCTGAAGCAGCGTGCACTTGCCGTCTGGCGCCACGTGCATCATGACGTTCATGCGCAGGGCGCCGCCGGCCGTCACGGGCGTCGGAGTCTCGTCGTTGATATTGGAGACTTTCGTGAACGCCACCTCTCCGCACCACAGGCCGGTCGGATATGCCACGTCGCCGGACGCCGCCGCCTCCACGCTGACCGGCAGGCGCACGCGCATCTGGCTGCCCCCGAGATCCTCGATCACCAGAATGGCGCCGTATTCCGTGCCGTCGGCGAGGCGAGAGCGGTCGATGCTGAAAATCTGCTCGGCGACCTCGTTCGCGTCGAGCTCAACAGTCCAGGCGACGTTCTCCTCGACGTTCGTCCAGCCGGGGGCGGCGAGTGCGTCGGAGCGCGGAAGGCGGCGCGAGATGGGCGGCAGCTCCTCGCCGGAGGCCGAACGCACCATCGAAATACTGAACACGTGATTCGTCGTGCCGCAGTTCTTCACCTTGATCGATGCATAGCGATCCGCAGAACCGAACGAGACATCGCTGCCCTGAACGCCGATTACGCCAGGCCAGAACCCTGCGGAGGTGGCGGTCATCGCATACGCCTTCCCGCCGGCGATCGTCGCCAGGCGCCCGAACGAGCCCTTCGACGCATCCTTCAGCTCGGGTCCCGTCGTCTCAACATCCGTGCCGCTCACGGAGTAGATCGCGCTCTGCTTAGACGATACCAAACCGAACGGCCCTTCCCCGAAATATGCCTGGATCGAGACGCTTGTGGATGCGGAAGAGACGCCGGCGAGGTTGAGGAATTCGTTCGTCTCCGTCGCCGACACCTTGTGCCACGTCATGCGCGGCGCCGCCGGCACACCTTGGAACGTGATTTCCGTCGCGTTTGTCGCGTACAGCAGGAACGTCGAGCCGCCGACGATCGACTTCAGCGTCGAGACGTTCTCGTCGCGTATCCACTGAAGGTAGGAGATCGGCGCCTGCTCGATCTCCCGGCCGTTCTCGTCGTACTGCGCGGTGGCGGCGTCAGCGTCGCTCTGGTACGAGGCGGCCCCAACCACGGGCGTGCCGGCGAAGAACGCATCGCACAGCGCATTGTCCGGCGTTGACTCGATGTACACCGCGTTCCAGCCGGTCTTTAATTTTAGCGTCTCACTGATGTGAGGCGCCGCCTGCACCGCCAGAGCCGAGGCGCCGGCCAGGGCAAGCGCTGCTGCTTTGTAAATCATCTTCATTTCTTTCTGCCTTTCTTCACATACTTCTGGCCGGCCACAGGCCGGCCATCTCCACTATACCTTACTTGGCCTCTAGGCGGAAAAACTCGCTCGTGGCGCCTGCTGCCGGGGTGATGTAGATTTCCGTCTCGCCGGGGTCGCCATCGACTCCGCCGACCTGCACCTGGTCAAGCTCGTCGCCCTGCGACGTCTTGCGAACGCGCCTCTTCGCCCATTCGGGGTTGGCGAGGGCGTTGGAGGACGACACCGCATAGACGTGGCCGCCGACGTGCTCGAACTTGAGGGCGAACCGCCCTTCCTTCGCCGCAAACCCCCTGATGTGCAGATAGTCGGTGGCGTCGAACGGGTTCGTTCCGGCCAAAAACTCGGCGTAGTTGCTGGCGCCGTCGCCATCGTAGTCGCCCCATGGATCGTACTCGCCGGCCATCCCCTCGTCCTCCAAATACGCCTGCGCCTCGCCGATGTAGTCGGTCGGAATCTCCACCACCGTGCCATCGGAAGGATTGATGTACTCCTTCACGTCGTTCCAGTAGATCGTGACGACGCCGACGCTGGTCGGCGACTTCACCACCAGGGCCTGCGGCACCTCGAGCGTCTCGCCCTCCGCCTCGAATACGGCATCCAGCGTCTCGCCCACCATGCACGCCTTCTCCGTGGATGCGCTTGCGACGGGAATCTTCAGCACGAAGTTGTACCCTTCCTGGTCCGAGCCGCCGATGTCAGACTTCGCGATTACGGTGCCGTCGGAACGCTGCGCCTTGACGGTCGCCGTCGTTCCCAAGTCCCTCACCACAGTGTTGTAGTCGCCCTTGAACGCGCACTTCACCAGATACGTTCCGAACGGCATCAAAGGCGCCGCACCCGCCACCACCGGCAGCAGCAGCAAACCAGCCAGTTTCACAAGTTTTCCCATCGTCGTTTTTCTCCTTGCTTTTACATCCTGTTTTCGATTGTTTTCCCTTAATCCTTTAATTAAGGGCGTGGTGCAATGTCCATTGCCATCATGTTCGTATTCGTAGGCATAGCACATCAAAAACAGCTGTATATTATACCACACACACCCCCCCGTGTCAATGACGGGATTCTACCTGTCGTGTAGATTTCAAAACCGGAAAA
>JAZQBR010000276.1:0-1949 GCA_045545855.1 Kiritimatiellia bacterium
AATGTCATCAATGTACGATGGTCTGTTAGCGCTCTTCTCGCGCTTCATCGCGACAATCGCTGGCACTGCGCCCTCTAGCGCCGTGACGCCGTCCGTTGCACACAATTGCCAGCCCCCCTTGATGAAAGTGTTGTAATTACGAAAGAGGCTTGAATGAATAAAGAGTCGCCAGAATCTTCATCTACCATTATGTCGTTTTCAGATATTCTTGATAAATATCGTGCGGAATCGCTTTCTCAGGCGCAGAAGGGCGCGAAGTTCGAAGAGCTTATGCGCGTATACCTTCTGGAACTGCCAAAATACAAGGGACTATTTGACAAGGTGTGGCTTTGGAGCGACTTTCCATACCGCAAGGATTTCGGCTCGGGACACGACCTCGGCATTGATATTGTCGCTCTGACTGTCTCAGGCGAGTATTGGGCTGTACAATGCAAATGCTACCAAGATGGCGCCTATATCGCAAAAGAGGATGTCGATACCTTTATCACGACTTCCGGCAAGCGCTTTAACGACTGCATGATGGAGCCCAGGCGTTTTTCGCGCCGTCTTTGGATTGCAACAAGCGACCGGTGGTCTGAGAACGCCGAGACTTCTCTGCTCAATCAAGTCCCGCCCGTGATGAGAATCGGGCTTGGCGATCTCGTCTCATCGCCTGTTGATTGGGCCATGCTTGAAGCAAAGGCCCATGGCGGGAGCGTCGCCAAGTCGACCGGTTCGCGCAGCCCGTTTGAGCATCAGCTCAAGGCTATAGCCGCCGCGCATGCGCACTTCGCCGAGCACGACCGCGGCAAGCTGATCATGGCCTGCGGAACAGGCAAGACGTATACTTCACTCAAAATAGCGGAGGCGGAAGTGAAACCAACCGGACTCGTTCTTTTCCTCGTGCCATCCATCGCGCTTCTCGGTCAGACGCTGAATGAATGGACCGCTAATGCAGCCATGCCACTGCGCCCGATGTGCGTTTGCTCAGATGAAGAGGTTTCGAAGAAGCACAAATCAGATGATGACGGCGGCTTTACGGTCGAGGAACTTGCCTACCCCGCTTCGACCAATGTGGAGCAGATTCTCCGCCAGTTCAAAGCACTCGACCTGCTCGCAAAGACAAACGGCGGCTTTCGCGTTGTGTTCTCCACCTACCAGTCGCTGCCGCGCGTCATAGAGGCGCAGCGCGCCTTGAACGCCGAAAAGGCGCATCAGGCCGACTTCGATCTTGTAATCTGCGACGAAGCCCATCGAACGACCGGCGCGGCGGCCAAGTCGGCCAAGTGTTCCGCTTTCATACTAGTTCACGAAAACTCAAATCTCGTCGCCAAGAAGCGTCTCTACATGACGGCCACGCCGCGCATCTACAACGACAAGATAAAGGACGACGCGAAGCGCGAAGAGGTTCTTCTATACTCGATGGATGACGAGGCCGTCTACGGCAAGGAGTTTTACCGCATCGGCTTTGGCGAAGCTGTGAATCGCGGTCTTCTTTCGGACTACAAGGTGCTGGTCTTGACCTACAACGGCACCATCCCGAAAGAATTGAGCGATGCTGTCAAGTCATCGAAGGGCGAAATGAAGATGGATGACGCCGCCAAGCTCATTGGGTGCACTAACGCGCTCTCCAAGCAGCTCGTCCGCGATTCGGAAACGGTCCGCAATGAAGACCCCTCGCTTATGCACAAGGCCGTCGCTTTTTGCGGCAGCATAAACGCCTCGAAACAGATAACAAATTCGTTCAATGCTCTTCGCGACAAATACTTCGAGTCGCTTTCTCCCGAAGAACGGGCGAACCTCGTCGCAATCGAGGCTGATCACGTAGACGGCGGAATGGGTGCGGCGACACGTCAGCGCAAACTCGCGTGGCTCGACTCGGCAGCCGCCGATACAAATGTCTGCCACGTGCTGAGCAATGTCAAATGCCTTTCAGAGGGCGTGGACGTCCCGAGCCTTGATGCGATACT
>JAZQBR010000277.1:0-6832 GCA_045545855.1 Kiritimatiellia bacterium
GACATGGCTACGATCCGACTTCCTCGGGAGCCTTGGCGGCCTCGCCGGCCGCTGCTGCGGCCGCCCCGGCAGGAACATCGTCCGGCGCCTTGACAACCGCGACGGCGAGCTCGCCGCGCGTGACAATCGTCTGCTTCTCGCCAAGCTGGAGATCGCGAACGAAGAGTGTCTGGTCGAGACCAAGATTCGAGACGTCAATCTCGAACTTCTCGGCAATGTCGGTGGGCAGGCAGTCGACATCAATCGTGCGCAACACCTGCTCGAGAACACCGCCGCCAAGCTTCACGCCCACAGCTTCGCCGACAAGATAAATCGGCACTGTGACGCGCACCTTCTCGGAGAGCGACACCTCGCTGAAATCTACATGTATCGGAGTACCCGCCAGGACGTCGTTCTGCATCTCACGCATGAGCGCCGGAACCTCGGTACCATTCATATCCAGCGTGACCAACAGCTGCTTGCTAGCGTGGCCGCGCATCGCCATCATGAAGTCGTGCGCAGGGAGCTTGATGAGCTCGGTGCCGCCTTTCTTCATCTTCATCACCGACCCGGGTATCATACCCGTCCGGCGCAACCGGCGGACTGCACCCGTACCCTGTTCAGTACGAGGCTCCGCCTTGATCTTTATCTGATCCATTTTTTACCTTGTTTTATTCATTACTGCCGCATACTCTCGCGCACACACGCTACACTCTGCGACAAAACGAGTGACAGTATATCAAAAATGCGCGATGGGACGCAATAGCAAAATTGATTTTTTTATCTCCTGAAAGCCTTTCCGTCAAAACTCCAGCGTGCCGCCGGCCATGACATCTGCATGGCGCACGACCGGCCCGCCAAGCGCCTCGCCATTCAGCTTGACGGCGGCCTTGACTTTGCCAGGCTCGGCCGTCACGGTGAAACGCCGCCCCTCGCCGGTCTTGACCGATATCTCCGGCAGAAACGGCTGGCCGAGCACGTAGTCGCCACCGCAAGGGTCGAACGGGAAAAAACCGAATGCCGAGTAGACGTACCACGCGCTCATCTGGCCGCAATCCTCGTTGCCGCAAAGCCCGAAGAAGTCCGCGCTGTAAAGATTGTCTGCGACCTCCTTTATATATTTCGCTGCGAGATCGCGCCGGTCCATGAGCGTAAAATAGTATATCACGTGGTGGCAGGGTTCGTTGCCGTGGCAATACTGCCCGACAAGCCCGTTCTCGTTGCCGTCGCCTCCAGAGTTGCCGCGGTACGGGTCTGCGTCGAAAAGAGTCTGCAGTCTGTCGGCGGCTTTCTCCTTGCCGCCATGCAGGGCGACGAGCAGATCCGGGTCGTGCATCTGATGCCAGTTCCAGTGCCAGGCGTTGCCTTCGCAGTAGTCGAGGTTGTATGTGTTCTGCGGGTGCAGATCGTACGGATCGAACGGCTCGCGCCAGCGGCCGGCGGAATCCTTGGCGCGAATGAACCCTGTCGCCGCGTCGTAGCAGTTCGTCCAGAAATGCGAGCGGGCGGCGAAGAAGCCCGCGTCCTCCGTCTTGCCCAGCCCCGCAGCCATGCGCGCCGCGCACGCGTCGTCGTAGCAGTTTTCGAGCAGCCGCGCCACGCCTTCGCGCGAAACGAGGTCGAACGGATAATACCCGTACTTGGCGAGTATGTCGTAGTTGGCCTTGCGGCGGCGGCGCTCCTTGACGAGCGTCGACTTGACGCAGCGAAACGCCTTCTGCCAATCGACGCCGTCGAACCCCTTGAGATACGCGTCGACCAGCATGGGTATCGAGTGGGCGCCGATCATGCACTGGTTGTCCAGCCCCCACAGCGTCCAAATCGGCAGAAAGCCGTTGCGGTCGAAATGCGCGATGAACGAATTGACGAAGGCCGACACGTATTCAGGCGCGAGGATTGTGTAAAGCGGCCCTGCGGCGCGGTATGTATCCCACGTCGAGAAGGTGGAGTACTCATCTTTCTCGCCTGCGTCCGAGATCAGGTTCGGCTGAAAGAGTACATGATATATCGCCGTATAAAGCGTCACGAGCTGCTCTTCGGTGCCTTTGGCCTCGACGCGCCCGAGCATCTCGCGCCACTTCGCCTCGGCGGCGGATTTCACGCCTTCGAAATCCCAGCCGGGTATCTCGGCGTCGATGTTGCGCCGCGCGCCTTCTTCAGACGAACGCGAGACGGCGACCTTCAGATACACCTCCGTCTCGTCGAACGTGTAGACTGCGAGGGGCGACGCGTCGCCGCCGCGCCTTTCGCACACCGTCTCTGCAGCAGGCTGTGCGGATGTCTCCCAGGCGAAATAGATGCAGTGGTCCGGCCAGCCCTTGCGGTCGATGCGCCCTGACACGCGACGGTCCACCATCGGCGAGACGTCGGTCGAAATGATTTTTTCCAGAACCTGCTGGCACCAGCTCGGGTCGAAAAGCAGCTTGCCGCCCTTGCCCGGATACGTGAGGCGGTAGATGGCGGCGCGGGGCGTCGCGGTAGCCTCGACCCTGACGCCGCCCTTGAGCGTAACGGCGTAGTAGCCGGGCGTCGCCCTTTCACTCGCCTTGTCGTAGCCGGTGTAAAAATCGGCCGCAGCAGCCGCCGCCGTGTCGCCCGCGAACGGCATGAACGCCACATCGGAGAAATCAAAGCACCCCGTGCCGCTCAGGTGTGTCTGCGAAAAGCGCGCGATTTCCCTGTCGCTGTACTGATAGCCGGAGCAGTACTTCCAGTTCCCGCGCCCTGTGTCGGGCCCGGGCTGGACCATCCCGAAAGGGACCGTCGCCGCAGGCGTGGTGTGGCCGGTGCCGCCAGTACCGATGAACGGGTCCACCCACTCCAACACATCCGCCTTGGACGCCGAAGACACCGTCCGCTCGCTGTCGCGCCCCTGGCCCAAAAGCGCCCTTCGCCACTCGGCGGCGAGACCGAGCCGCGTCTTGCCGGTCAGTTCGACCCACGTCTGCTCTGAATAAGAACCGTCGCGGCAAATCTTGTTGAGCTTTCGGACGAAATCCGGGTCGCGATTCTTGACGACCCAATCGAGGAACGCCGCCGTGATACGATAGCTGTCATCGTGCTTGGGGCGCGCCTTCGCTCTGGCCGTCACGTCGGCGATACCGGCCTCGCCCTCGAAATTGCACCAGCGCACCCAGTCGGCGATACCTTCAGACAGCCATGCCGGGCAGGCGTTCCATGGCTTGGCGCGGCCTTCGTCCGGACGATAGTCCGCCAGCAAATGCGCGAGCTCGTGCACACACGCCCCGGCGACTTCGTCCGGCGATTTCTCAGCCCAGTCCATGTTCAGGCGAAAAAGTCCGCGGCCGACGACCGCATGGGCAACCTCGGGCTTTTTCGAGAGCTCAAGCGTGATCTCGCCCCAATCCCCGGCGCCGTCGCCGCCGTCGAGCAGGCGCGAGATATTGTGCGTCCATTCTTCAAGCTTCGGCACAAGCTCTTTTTCGGCCCACCGGCGCTGCCCGGGGAAATCCCCGTCTTCGACCTTTATCGAAATTGAAGCCCTGGCCGGGGACACCCCCGCCTGGGGCAGGACAAGGTCCGCAACAGTCGGGAAGTGGTCGCTCGGATATAGCCTTGTGCCGGGGCGCGTCTCCGGCATCGTCCTGTAAGCGAGTACGCGCGTCCCGCGCGACACGTAGATGTAGTCGATGCGCTTCTGCCACGAGCTGTCGCCCGGCACGCTTCTCGACGCCGCGTCCAGCTTGAGCACGTCGGCGATAGAAAGCTCGCTCTCCTGCCAATGCCAGAAATTGAACGTGCGCCACGAGCCTTGGGGCTGCGTCTCGCTCTTGTACATCGCGTCGTCGAGCAATCCAGCGACGGCGAGCGCGGGCTTTTCGTATTCGAGGCAGTTGTGGTCGCCGACGAATACAATCGGGCAGTCTTTGCCGAAATCTTTCATGCGTTCGATGATGAGCAGCATCCCCTTTTCGCGCGCCGTCTCGCTCTTGTGATCGGTGTGGGTGTTGGCGAAGGCGAACCGCCCGCCGTTCACCGCGTCCTTCAATATCGCATACGTGCAAATTCGCGGCAGGGCCGCCCCCCAGCTTTTCGAGCCCGGCTCGTCGGGCGTTTCAGAGAGCCAAAAAGTGCCGCTTCTGACAGCCTCGAACCGCGACGAGCGGAACATTATCTGCGACCCCTCGCCGTGTTTGCGGTCCGCATTGCGCCCTTCGCCGACAATAGTGTATCCCGGAAAGCGCCCCGCCAGCCACTTGCGCTGGTCGGGCAGCACTTCCTGAAACCCGACAATATCGGGGTTCTCACGCTCGATCAGTTTCGCCATGTCTTCGCGCCGCGCCGTCCAGCTGTTGTCTGTTTTCTTGTCCTGCGCGGAGTTGCGTATGTTGTAGGTCATCACCCTGAGCGGAGATGAAGCCGGCGCCAGAGGCGTGAACTTCGCCGCGAATCCGCCGCCCGGCGCGAGGCGAACCATGATGCTTTTGCCGGCCTTGACCGTGAAGCGCCTGCGGGTGAAATTCTCTGCGTTCACATCGGCGTCCGGCGCGTCGGCGAACGCCTCCACTTCCCATTCGCCTTCGCCCAGGAAGGACGTGGGCAGCTCAAGTTCGCGCGGCTCCCAATTGGTTATCGCGCCAAGCCACCACTCGCCGCCCTTCCGGCGGGCCACCGCCGCGTACTTGCCGATCTCTCCGGCGACGCCGGCCGTCTCGTCCCACACGGTGGGCGTTTCGGCTATGAACGCCGTGCATTCGGGCGCGGTGCGATACTGCGTCGGCGAGTCGCAGAGCATCTGTATCGGCGCCTCGAAAAGCGGGAACAGCGCGAGTTGGTGGCAGCGCGTGCCGTAGCAGGCGCGAGCGTCCTTCGCCTTGTCGAACGGCGGCGCGTCGAAAGCGCGGTTTCTCATCGCGCCGGGCGTATAGTCCATGAAGCCTGCGACCATGCGCGTGTAGACGAGATTGATGTCGTTGGAGACGACGACCTTGCGCCCGCCAATCGAGCCGCCCTGTTCAAGCCCGTAGACACCCTCGTAGTTGAGGATGTTGGGATACGTGCGCTGAAGCCCCGTCGGCTTGTGGATGCCGTGGTACATGACGAGCAGATGGTAGTCCGCGGCTTCTGCCGCCGTCTCTTCGAGGAACCTTTCGGCTTCCTGGTCGTCGCGCTCGATGAAATCGATTTTAAACCCCTTCGCGCCCATCGCGGCGTAGCGCTCGAAGACACGTATGCGCATCTCGCGGTCGAAGAGCGGCGCCCACGCCGCCCAAAGTATGACGCCTACGCCCTTCTCCCTGGCATACGCGATCACGCCCGGCACATTCACCCCTTCGCGCATCTTCTCGGGGTCGAGCTTTTCCGACCAGCCTTCGTCCATGATGATGTATTCAATACCGTTCGCCGCGGCGAAATTGACGTATTCCTTGTACGTCTCGAAATTGCATCCCGTCTTGAGCCCGGGGACGTCGGTGATCTTGAAGCCGTTCCACCAGTCCCACGCGACCTTGCCGGGCTTGACCCACGAGAAATCGTTGCCGCGCATGATGAGATGCAGACGCGACTGCGGCGCAGCGAGCGCATAGACGGCGTCGGACGAGACCAGGTCCGAGGGCGTGTCGCCAAGCACGAAAACGCGCCACGGGAAAGTGCGCTTGGGCACGGTCTTCGCGAGGTACGGCTCGCGGCTCGCCACCTTGATCTTGCGCTTGATTCCGTAGCAGCCGCCCTCGTATTCTTTCGGGAAGCCCGCCTGCCACGAGCGCAGCGTATCCGTCTCGCCTTCGCGCCGGTAGAAATTGAGCCCCGGGTATTCGCGCAGGTCCGATTCCGTCACCGTGACAACACCCGCGCCCGGCACCGTCGCCGTGAAAGGAGTCATCACTATCTGCGGATGGCCGGCCGGCACGCTCTCCACCGGGCCGATTTGCGCCGGCTTCTCCCAGCCGGACATAAACCCCGGCGCGACCGTGTAGCAAAGCTCCGAGCCTTTCGGGAAGCGGACCGTCGTCGATTCGGCCGTCACAAGCATGGCAGGCGGCGTACCGGGCGAATCGAACTCCGTCTCGAACCGCCAGGCGACGCCGTCGTTGCGCGCGTGGAGCCGCACCGCCCAGTCGCCGAAATCGACCTTCGTCTCGTTCGCCGCAAGATCGATGGCGGACTTCTTGTAAATCGGCGTCGCGAGCGTCCCTTCGACTTTGCGCTCCTCGGTTTTCACCTCCGCGCCCGGCACGTGCTCCTCGCGCCCGTTCAGCCACGAAACGCCGACCTTGAGCGCCAGTTCCGTCGGCTCGACAATCGCCTTGCCGCGCCGCCAGACCGAATACTTCAGACCCTCTTCGCCGATTTCAAGACGCACCTCGTTGAGTCCGTCGGGCGAAATCGCCCTCGCGACATTTTTGTCTGCATCTTGGGCGCATGCCGCGAAGGCGAGTGCAAATTGCAAAGTGCAGAGTATCAAGTTGCGGATGATTTTATTCATATTGCTTTTCCTTTCATCGTTTTACCTTGTATTTGCGTTTATCCTTTATTTCACTCTTCGTGTTTCCCGGCTATCTCCGCGTTGAAGAAAGCGTTGCCGCCCTTTTCGAAGGTGGCCGTCGCGGTGTTGCCTTGGGAGAAATCGTCGTCAACGAGAGTCGTCGAAGCGACAGGCGAAGCGGCGCCCGCCTTGAAGGCGTCAAGCGCCGGCGCGCCGTAGAACTTCAATACGCCGTTGATATTCTGCGCGACGGCGCCGGTGCGCTCAAGCGTTACCGCGACCTCCACATTGCCGGCGTTCACCTTGATGCTTGAGATCTTGAGCTTCGCGCTCGCGTTCTCGTCCATCAAATCGAGATTGCAGAGCCAGGCGGTCTCGAATTCCCCGGCCGTGACTTTCGCGAGCCTG
>JAZQBR010000278.1:0-5778 GCA_045545855.1 Kiritimatiellia bacterium
TTTACACGACCGATGGATGCCCTGCTCCGGCAACAGCGGCAGGAGCGGCTGGTGCGCGGCCTGCGAAAGCGCGCGCATCACGCTGGAGGCCTGGCTTACGTGGACCTTGCCGCAGAGGGTCTCGATCCTGTTGGCGATGACGGCGTTGCCCGCGCCGCCGTTTTTCCCGTCGGCGGTGAACGTCTCCTGTCCGATTTTGACGGTGAAGTGGTTCTGTTCCTCGCCGAGGATGCGCGTCCCGTCGAGGTATTTCGGGTTTTCCGGGCGCACGAAGTCGCCCAGAATGCGGCGGCGTCCGCCCTTGGTCGAGCCGTCGATTTCCTCGATCTTCATCGTGGTGGGCGAGTAGTCGGGCAGCGTCTTGGGTTTGGGGCCTTTGCCCTCGGCGGCGGCCAGCGCCTCCGCGAGGGTGCAACCGCTCCGCTCGATGTAGTTCGAGACCTCCATGAGCTTGCCCTGGTTCGTGCCGTATTTCTCGTAGAGTTTGTTCATGAAGACGTCGTTGACGGTGCGCGGGGAGGCGTCCGGCGGAATGTCGAGGTCCGGCACGAGCACGGCGTTGATGTGCGTGCGGTCGAGCTTGCCGGCGTTCTTGAGCTCCACGATTTCGTCGAAATGCCGCAGGATTCTCGAGAGCGTGTCGGAGTTGGAGGCGACGTTCGTGGCGCCTTTCGGCTGGGGGGATGGCGGTTCGAGCGCGGCGAACACGGCATAGACGACCTGGCGCTTTTCGGGGGAAATCTGCGCGACCGTGCCCGTGCAGCCGGAGCCGTTGCCGCGCGCGAAGAAGTTCATCGCCTTGTTGTTTTCGATGCCGAACGCCTTCTCCGGGTCTGGCGCGGCGAGGTCGAACGCGGGGTCGATCGCAATGTCCTCGAAGACGAACTTCTCGAAGCCCTTGAGCCCCTCTTTCGTGAGGAACGTGCTGCCGGCATTCTTTTCGGTGAGCGTGTTGCAATTCTTGGACTTGACGTTGGCGGCGGTGTTCTCGAACCACGTCTTGAAGGAATCCATGAGTTTCAGGCCCGCCTTGAAATTGTCCGCCGAAGCGGTGAAGCGCCCGCCGTATTGGAAAAGGCGGCGCTCGGGGCTTGCCGGGTCCAGCGTCTTCGTGAGCGCGTCCGCGTCGCTGCAGCCGGTCGCGGACTTGATGAACGCGAAGGCCTCCGCGAGCATCGGGAGCTCGCTCTTGTGGTAGCCGGCCGCAAGGACCTTCTCCTGCATGGCCGCATCCTGGGCGAAGCGCTTCGCCGTCTCGTTGATGGGCCGAAGCCCCGCGGCGTCGATGTTCTTGGCCGCGCCGCGCGCGATGCCGTAGAGGAAATTCGGCGTGGGCGACATGTCCTTCGGCATCGCGGCGAGGGCTTCCCGCAGGATGCGTCCGGCGGCCGTGCCGGCGCCGAAGGCGGCGAGCTTCTTCTCCGGCGGCAGGTGCGCGAGGCCGGCCTCGTCCGCCGCCTTCATGAGCGCCTGCGCGAAGAGCGGCTGCATGTCCGGCTTGCCGAGGGTGACGGCGAGCTGGGCGGGGGTGAGGGGCGTCCGGCCCATGTACGAGTCCACCTGGGTCACGCCGTCCGGGAGCTCCCCTCCGTTCGCGTGGCCGATCGCGTTCCGGACGTCGCCGCCCGCAAGGAACTTCTCCAGATCCACCGCGAGATTCGGAGCCTTGTCCATCGCCATGAAAAGCAGCAGCGGCACGCCCTTGATCGTTTCGTCCGCGCCGATTTCGTCGGTGCCTTTGAAGAGTGCCGCGATCTTCGACTCCGCGCTTGCGTGCAATTTGCCGATTTCCTCGAAAATCTTCGCCATCGGCGCCTTGGCGGCGATGGCGTCCGCCAGCGGCTTGACGTCGATTTCCCCGGCAAGCGCCTTGGCCTTGCCCAGGTCGAGGCGCTTGAAGCTGTTGATGCCCAGCAAATGCTGCTTCACGCGGTCGACGGCATCGCCGGAAAGCCCGAGGGCGTGGGCGCCGCGCAGGAATTCCGCGTGCGCATGCGCCGTCTTCTGCGCCAGCTTCTTGAACTCCGCCGTGATTTCTTCGGGCGTGCCGGCCTTGACCTTTCCCATGAGGATGTCGGTCTTGAGCGCATCGCCCTGCGTGGCTGCCAGGTACTCGAAGGAAGCGAGTTCCCCGTTCGCCGGATTCCACTTCACCCCGATTTCCTTGGCGAACGCCTCGTTCATGAAGTCTTTGAGCTTTGCTTTGGCATCGATCGCCGCCGCCGCTTTGGCGGTCGTCTCGCGGATCGTGCCCATCGCGCCGTCGAGGATCGCCTTGGCCTCGTCCGCCGTCTTCGCCCCCGCGAGGGCGCGGAACGTCTCCGGCATGATTTTTTCCAGATCCCCCCTTATGTCCGCGCAGTCGGAGGTCTTCCGGCCCATTTCGCGCAGCAATCCTTCAACGGTCCTCTCGACCAGGTTCAACGCGCTTTGCCTGAAGCAGTTCGCGCGGTAGACCTCGCGGAGGTTGTCGGCCGTCACGGCCTTTCCTTCCGCCGTCATCTTCTCCACATCCTCGCGCAAAGTGGAGTCTTTCACCAGGCGGGAGACGGGCTTGTCCGCCTGCGCCACCGCCCCCTTGCCGAAAACCGCCGTCGCCTCCGCCCGGACGGAATCGGCCATCTCTTTGATCTCGAACGGAATCGGTTTCCCGACCGAGGTGGTCAGGCAGAACGCAATCGCGGCGTTGCGCTTTTTGAGATTCGTGCCGCCGGCCAGGAGGAGATACGCCTCGTCGAGCATCCGGATGGTCTCGCGCTCGCTCTTGGAGCTCGCGAACAGGATCTTCTGCCCGTTTTCGGTCGTGTATTCCAAGACGCAATTCCCCTCGGCCTTGGGGTTGCCCTCCGCCTTCGCGACGATCGCGTCGCGCTGCGCGAGGATCGTTTTCAGCATCTCGCGGCTGTCCTCGTCGGCGATCTCCGACGCATCGCCCTCGATGATTTTCTGGAAATTCGCGATTTCCTCCGACTCCGTCATGGTGCGGCGGACGGAGTCGCTCGCCGCGCGGCGGTATTGCTCGAGGTTGTGCAGCGTTGTCTGGTTGGTCCCGTAGAGCTGCGCCGACGTCTTGAACGCCTTCTGCCCGCGCTCGGCGCGGGCGGCGTTGATGGCATTGGCGTTGCGGTCGATGATGTCGCGGATCTGCTGGCGCGACAGCGGCTTGAGCGAACGCCCGGCAAGCGCCTTCGGCGCCGTCTCGTCGGGCGCCAGCCCCAGCTCCTTGCGGATCTTGTTGATTTCGTCCATGTCCACGCCGTTCGCGGAAAGCGCCTTCATGAAGGCGTTCTTGATCGCCAGGACCTCCTCGTGGGAAATCGACTTCGTGTTCGCGCTCAGGCGGTGGACGTGGTTGTTGATCTTGATGAGCTTGGATTCGCTCTTGAGCGCCACTTCGCCGGCGTTATAGTCGCCCGTCGCCATCTTCTGGAACTGGTCGAGCGAGATGTTGAGGTTCGCGAGATTGATTGCCATAACTTTGTGTGACTCCTTGAGAAGTTGAAAGGTTGAAAGGTTGAACGGTTGTCTGCCTTGTTTACACGCATTTCTCCGAAAGGTTACAAAATATTGCCAACGCCGCGCAGCCGCTATACGCTGATGAAGCCGGAGCCGGGCAAGCCCAGTGCGGGGGCCTCATCTCCCCGGGCGGCGGCCTCTTCAGCGGCAGGGCGAAAGTTCTCCAGCGCGAGCCTCCACTGCTCGACCTGGTTCACGAACGCCTCCAGCCCCTCGCAGAAGGCGTCCAACTCCAGGTCGCCGGTCGGGATGCGCCACTGCATGACGATCTCGCCGGTGTCGCGAATCTTCCCGAGGGCCCGGTCCTGCGGGCCGAGAGTCTCCGTGTTCGCCTCCAGCAGCAGCGTCAGGAACACCTCGGCCTTCTCCGGCGGCGGCGTTCCCACGACGGCGGTCGCCACCAGCGCCTTGCCGTCCGGCATTTCCGCGAGCAGCAGCGGGATGCCGTCGATTTCCAGGGCGCAGATGCCGTCCTCCGCCGCCAGTCCCTCGATCCCCAGTTTCGCCGCGAAGGCGGGTATCAGTTCTTTCAGTTCCATTGTCGTCTCCTGTTTGAAATAGGTCTAATCTGTTTCACTACCATCCCATCGAGGGATGTGCGTAGTATAACATTTCCTGATTCCGCGCACAATACGCGGTGCTACATCGCCGCGCCGCCGCTCCATTCAAGCCTGCAGCCTTATGCGAGGGTCGAGCATGGCATAGAGGAGATCCGTCGCGAGATTGACGCCCTGGTAGACGAGCGCCCCGAAAACCACCACGGCGCGCACGACCGCGAGATCGGCAGACTGAATCGCGTTGATCGAGACGGACCCGAGACCGGGTATGCCGAAGAAACTCTCCAGCAGCAACGAGCCCGTGAAAAGGTACGGTATCGCTATCGAGACATAGGTGACAATCGGTATGAGCGCGTTTCTCAGCACATGCCGCATCATCACCGCCGCCCCGGAAAGCCCCTTCGAACGGGCGGTGAGCACATAAGGCTTGAATATCTCGTCCAGAAGCGCCGTGCGAAAGAAGCGCACATCCATGCCGAGAGAACTCAATACGCCGATCGCGACCGGCAGCACCATGTACCCGACGCCCCCATAGCCCCATATCGGGAACCAGCCGCACTTGAACGCCAGCACGAACTGCCCCAGAAGAACCCACACGACATAGTTGACGCTCATGAGCGCCGCCGAGACGAAGAGGATTATCCTGTCAGGCGCGCGCCCCCTGTACGCCGCAGAAAGCATGGCGAGAAAAAGCGCGAACACCGTCCCGAAAACAAGAATAGGCACGGTGAGCGAGAGCGACGGGCCCACCCCGCGTTTGAGCACGTCCTTGACCGGCTCGTGCAGCTTCGACGAATAACCGAGATCGCCTGTCGCGACGCTCTTGACGAACGAAAAGAACTGGCTGTCGAAGACGCCCTTCCAGGCCGGCTCGCCCTCGACCGAACCCCATTCGCCGATGACGAGCGGCTTGTCGTAGCCGTACCGGCGGTTGAAAGCCGCGATGGACTTCTCGTCCGCCCCCTTGCCGAGAATGGTCAGGGCGGGGGAGCCGCCCACGACCACGTTGAAGAGCGTAAACGTCAAGAGGAGAATCCCGAACGTCGTCGGGATCGCCTCCAGAAGTCTGCGCCGAGCATACCGCCACATGACGCCGGCTCAGATCTTCACGGCCCTGGCGAGCTCGTCGGCGACATGGTCCGGGTCGCACTTGTCAAGGCGCTCGAGAGTCTTGGCCCAGCGGTACGCGCCCGAGCCCGCGACGTCGAAGGGCCTGTTGACAAAGAGGCAGTCGAACGCCTTGCGGCGCGAACGGTACTTCGCCTGCGTCTCTTTCAGCGTGCGCCTGAACGCCGCGACGTAGGCGCCGGCGAACGAGTCGAAGTCGGCGACCATCCTGGCGCGGCGCCTCACGACGTT
Source organism: Kiritimatiellia bacterium (assembly GCA_045545855.1). Lineage (GTDB taxonomy): Bacteria > Verrucomicrobiota > Kiritimatiellia > RFP12 > UBA1067 > UBA1067. Next base: position 5,433 of record JAZQBR010000278.1, read on the forward strand.
CGCGTACGGCGCGACGATATCCTCGAACGAATGCAGGTAGTTGACGAAACTGCCTGTATGGTTGGTGACGACAACCCGCGCCGGCAGGCCGTCCGCGCCGCACTGTATCACCTCGTAATTCTTGTCGAAGAGATTCTCCTTCGTCTCGGTCGAGCGCCGCCCTACAATCATGTCGATCGCCGCCGCCTCGCCCATGAGCCGCGCGAACCCGAGCGCGAAGGCGGGGTTGCGGAACTTCGCCGGCTGAATTTTGTCGGACGCCGTACCGTGTATGTAGGCGCGTGCGAAGTACGCCGTCCTCACGACGGTGCCCTTGTACTGGTTGTTGCCGTTGTACGTCTCGGTG
>JAZQBR010000279.1:0-12281 GCA_045545855.1 Kiritimatiellia bacterium
GTAGGGGGCGATCACCGAGCGCCCCGCAACTGATGTATGGAACGGGGTGGGGACGATCGGGCTTGCCGCGAGATGCCGAAGGGCAGGGTCGTGTTCAGCGCGCAGTAGGTTTCAAATGAGCCGGCTGCAAATTCATGTCAGTTCGCGGTTGACAAGCGGGGGGCGTTTTCGGTATACTATGCGCTCCAGTCTTTCGTGGGGGGTAGGTTCCCCGCACAAGGAAGGCGGAAGAAAAGGAAAAATACAATGGAAGCATACGCAGTACTCGAAACCGGCGGCAAGCAGACGCTTGTCAGAGTCGGTGACAAGATCGAGATTGAAAAGCTCTCGGTCGAAGTTGGCCAGGAGGCTGTCCTGGATACGGTCTGCGCCGTGTCTGACGGCACGACGCTCAAGGTTGGCGCTCCTTATGTCGAGGGAGCCAAGGTAACGCTCACGATCGACGGCCAGAAGCGCGGCAAGAAAGTCATCAACTTCAAGGCGAAGCGCCGCAAAGGCAGCCGCCGTCTCGTCGGCCACCGCCAGTATCTCACGGTCGCCACGGTCACCGCTATCGCGTAAGGAGGCAGCAAAATGGCAAGTTCAGCATCTGCGCGCAACGGTCGCGATTCCAACCCGAAGTATCTTGGCGTCAAGGCCTACGACGGCCAGTCGCTCAAGGCAGGCTCCATCATCGTCCGCCAGCGCGGCACGAAGATCCATCCCGGCAGGAATGTCGGCCAGGGCCGCGACTTCACTCTCTTCGCCCTCAAGGACGGCAAGGTGAAGTTCCTCAAAGACGGCAAGGTCGTCAGCATCGTTGAGGGTTAAGGCTACGCCGGCGGTTTTTACAGACGCCGGTTTCAGGCAGCGCACCGGGCTAGTGCTCGGTGCGCGTGTCATGTCTAGGCTCGAGGCCGCGAAGGTCGCGGTCTTCGGGCTGGGGGGTGTCGGCGGCTGGTGCGTCGAGGCCCTGGCGCGCACGGGGGTCGGGCGGTTTCTTCTAGTTGACGCCGATCGTGTCGCCGAATCTAACATCAACCGCCAGATTGTTGCGACCCATGCGAGCGTAGGCGAGCCGAAGGCGCTCGTCATGAAGCGCAGGGTTCTCGAGATCAACCCCGCGGCGGCGGTCGACGCGCGCGTCGAATTCTACGACGAAGCGACGGCGGGCGAGTTCCCGCTGGGCGGGTACGACTACGTGATAGACGCGATCGATTCGCTCGACAGCAAGGCGCGGCTCATCCGCCACGCGCTTTCCTGCCCGGGGGTGGAGCTTTTTTCGTCCATGGGCGCGGCGCGAAGGGTGGATCCGCTCCGTGTCAGGCGCGCGGAGTTTTGGCGCGTCCAGGGCGACGGGCTCGCCCGCGCGCTTCGCGCGAGGTTCAGAAAGTCGGGCGAGATGCCCGGGCGCGAGTTTCAGTGTGTCTACTCCGACGAGCCGCCGGCGTGCGAAGGGCTGGGGAGCCTGGCGCAGGTCGTAGCGGTTTTCGGCATGGCGCTTGCAGCGATGGTAGTCGATGACATAAGGAAGAAGTCTCATGAAGTCACTGAGAGAACTGTATAGAATCGGCCGCGGGCCAAGCTCCAGCCATACGATGGGCCCGGCGTTCGCCGCGGCGGACTTCCTGCGCAGGGCGGAAGGGGCAGTCCGCTACGAGGTCGTGCTCTTCGGATCGCTCGCGGCGACTGGCCGGGGACACTTCACAGACAAGGCTGTCAAGGACGTACTCGGCGCGAAGCGCACCAAGGTCGTGTGGCGGCCGGACGAGATTGACGCGTTTCATCCGAACGGCATGACATTCAGGGCGTTCGCGAGCGACGGGCGGACTGTGGCCGAGAAGATGTATTTTTCGGTTGGCGGTGGCGCGATCTGCGAGAAGGGCGCGGCGCCCGCCGGTCGCGATGTCTACAGCTTCAAGAGCATGGACGACATCATCGCGGCGGCTACCCGCCGGGGGGTGCCGATATGGCAGCTTGTCGAGGATGCGGAGGGAGCCGAGATCTGGGACTACCTCCGCGAGGTGCTAGGCGTCATGATGGGGGCTATCGACCGCGGGCTCGAGGCTGACGGCGTTCTGCCGGGCGGGCTACGCCTCGCGCGCCGTGCCCGCGCGATATACCTCAAGGCGAAAATGCAGGCCGAGATGCTGCGGCGGACGGGGCTTCTCGTTGCTTACGCCCACGCGGTAAGCGAAGAGAACGCGGCGCTCGGTGAAGTTGTGACGGCCCCGACATGCGGCTCGTGCGGCGTTCTGCCGGCCGTTCTGCGCTATCTCAGGGAGGCGATCGGCAGCAGCGAGACGGAACTTCTGCGCGCCATAGCCGTCGCCGGCGTTGTGGGCAATGTCGTCAAGCGGAACGGGTCCATATCGGGCGCCGAGGTCGGCTGCCAGGGCGAGGTCGGCGTCGCTTGCGCGATGGCGAGCGCGGCGGCGGCATATTTGATGGGGGGCAGCCCGCGGCAGTGCGAATGCGCGGCCGAGATCGGCCTGGAGCACTTTCTCGGCCTTACGTGCGACCCCGTGAAAGGGCTTGTGCAGATACCGTGCATCGAGCGCAACGCGCTCGCCGCGACGCGCGCGGTCGTGGCCGGCGAGATGAGCGTCTTGTCTGACGGCGCGCATGTCGTCTCGTTCGACACTGTCGTAAAGACCATGCTCGAAACCGGCCACGATCTGCCGGGCCTTTACCGCGAGACGTCGGTGGGCGGGCTCTCGCGTTTCGTCAGGCGCTGATGCTGCGTTGGCAGGTGTTGGCTGCCGGGCGCCCCGCGCAGGAAAAAATCTTTGCATTTTCCCTCTACCAAAGTCCGGCGGAATCTGATACAATATTCGTCAGTAGAGAATCGTCTACAAACAAGGAGGGATACCCGCACAATGAAAATAAAGAAACTCGAAGGGCTGGTCGCTGCGGCGCACACAGCGTTCAACGATGACGGCAGTGTAAACTACGACGTCATACCCAAGCAGGCCGAAATGCTGATCAAGCAGAAGGTCACGGGCGTCTATGTCAGCGGTACGACCGGCGAGGGCGTCCACTGCTCGACCGAAGAGCGCAAGCGCGTCTTCGCCGAGTGGGTCACGGCCGCGAAGGGCAAGCTGTACCTGATCGCCCATGTCGGCTCGCTGTCGCTGCCAGACACGCAGGAGCTCGCGCGCTATGCGCAGGAAGTGGGCATGGACGCGACTTCGATCGTGCCGCCGTGCTTCTTCCGGCCGGGCTCGATACAAGGGCTCATCGACTACATCAACGAGGCTCTCAAGTACGCGCAGAAGCTGCCGTTCTACTACTACCACACCTCGATGAGCGGCGTGACCTTCGACATGGAGGCGTTTCTCAAGGCCGCGGACGGCAAGATCAAGAACCTCGCCGGCATCAAGTTCAACTACCCCGATCTCTACATGTACCAGCGCTGCCTCAGGGCGCTCGGCGGCAAGTACGACATCACATGGGGCATCGACGAGTGGTTCGCGGGCGCGGTCGCTCTCGGCGCCAAGTCGGCGATCGGCTCGACATACAACTATTCGGCCGGCCTCTATTACAAGATTTGGGACGCCGTCAAGAAGGGCGACCTCAAAACGAGCGAGAAGTACATGAAGAAGGTCTGCGACATTGTAGACATACTCGTCGAGTTCGGCGGCGTCGCCGCCGGCAAGGCGATGTGCGCGGTGCACGGCGTAGACCTCGGGACGGTTCGCGTGCCGCTCAAGCCCCTCACAAAGGAGCAGAAGGCCGGGATCGTCAGCCGCATCAAGAAGATCGGCTACAAGTAAGAGACCCCGGTGGCGGCGAGTCAGAGCGGCGCGGCGCGCCGCCTGGCCGCCGCACAGGCTTGACTCAAAAGAAAGGACGTGGTACATGAAGACTGCATACTGGCAGAAGTGGAACAAGATCTACAAGGATGAGCTCCTCAAGAACATAATGCCGTTCTGGATGAAGCACGGCTTCGACAGAAAGCACGGCGGCGTCTACACGTGCCTCGATCGCGACGGCACGCTTATGGATGCTACGAAGTCCGTCTGGTTCCAGGGCCGCTTCGGCTGGATGACGGCCTACGCATACAACCACGTCAAGAAGGACGCCTCCTGGCTGGAAGCTTCGAAGAGCTGCTGCGAGTTTCTCGAAGCCCACTGCTTCGACAAGGACGGCCGCGCGTTCTTCGAAGTCACCGAAGACGGCGTCGGCCTCAGGAAGCGCCGCTACGTCTTTTCTGAATGCTTCGCCGCGATGGCGTACGCCGAGTATTCGCTCGCGAGCGGCGACAAGGTCTGGGCGAAGAAGGCCGTGGAGCTTTTCAAACGGATAATGAAGTTCACCGCCAACCCGAAGAAGTGGATGCCCTCGAAGTGCACGCCCGCGCTCCAGGCCCAGGGCCATTCGCTCACGATGATTCTCATCAATGTCGCGAACGTCCTCAAGCAGGTCTCCGGCGACCCCGTGCTCGACGCGCAGATCACGAAGTCCATCGACTCGCTCGTCAAGTATTTCATCCACCCGGAGTTCAAGGCCCTGCTGGAGACTGTCGGCCCGAACGGCGAGTTTATCGACACACTCGCAGGGCGCGTCATCAACCCCGGCCACTGCATAGAGACAAGCTGGTTTTTGATGGATGTCGCCGTGAACCGCGGCGACGAAAAGCTTCTCAAGACTGCCCTTGAAATTCTCGACTGGTCCTGGGACTGGGGCTGGGACAAGAAGTACGGCGGCATTATCAGCTTTAAGGACTGCCGCAACCTGCCGCCGCAGTGCTACGAGCAGGACATGAAGTTCTGGTGGCCGCAGTGCGAGGCGGTGATTGCGATGGCCTACGCCTTCAAGCTCACCGGCCTCGCCAAGTACCAGAAGCGCCATCAGCTCGCCTGCGAGTGGGCCTGGAAGCACCTCAAGGACCGCAAGTTCCCCGAGTGGTACGGCTATCTGCACCGCGACGGGACAGTTGCCCAGCCCGCGAAGGGCAATATCTTCAAGGGCCCGTTCCACATCCCGCGCATGCTCGTCAAGACGTGGGAACTCACGAAGGACATGTAATCAAAGGAGACACAACAATGCGACTCGCAAACAGCAGACTTTTCGCGGCGCTCGCCGCCGCCGCCGCCGCGTCGGCCATGGCCGCCGTCAGCCCGAAGACCGTCCTCTGGAAGGACGGCGACTGCGGCGTAGCCAAGTACCGCATTCCCGCGCTGTGCACGGCACCCAACGGCGATTTGGTCGCCGTCTGCGACGCGCGGCGCGACCACGGCGGCGACTTGAACACAAGCCAGCCCATCAATATAACGGTGCGCCGCTCGTCCGACGGCGGCAAGACATGGACCGCCCCCGTCTATACATGGACGTGGAAGTGGACCGATAACGAGCACTGGGCGGGTTCCGACCCGTCGTTCATCGTCGACGCCAAGGCGAAGAAGATATTCCTTCTGTACAATGTCTGGGAGTCGCGCCGCCACCACGGTGTCTTTCAGTTCTATGTGCAGGAGTCCGCCGACAACGGCAAAACATGGTCGCGTCCGCGCGACATATCGCGCGACATCGCCTTTGAAGGCTGGCCTTTCGGCAAGCCCCAGGCCAAAGGGGGCTTCATATTCATCACATCCGGCTCGGGCATACAGACGAAGGACGGCACGCTCTTGCACACAATCGTGCATGTCAACGACGGCAACGCGCTGATTGGCTCGACCGACGGCGGCAAGACGTGGCGTGCGATCGGCAAGCCGGTCAAGTGCGGCGACGAGTGCAAGGTCGTCGAGCTTTCGGACGGGTCGTGGATGATCAACTCGCGCTGGCGCGGCGGCGGCCGCCAGATTCACGTCACAAAGGACCGCGGCGAGACCTGGGAGTCGCGCTACGACACGACTCTCGCCGACCCGCAGTGCAACGCCCAGATAATGCGCTATGGCAAGGTGCTGCTCTTCTCCAACTGCAAGAGCCCGAACCGCCGCGCGTTGCTGCATCTGCGCGCCTCGACCGACGACGGCGCCACCTGGACGGACGGCGTATGCATCGAGCCAGGCGGCGCGGCGTACTCCGACATGACGGTTATGCCTAACGGCGATATCGCCATAGCCTACGAAGGCGCCGGCTACTCGACGATCAATTTCGTCACGCTGCCCCGCCTCGACGCGCTCGCCGGCCTCTCGGCGAAGTAGCCCCGCCTTCGCCGGCATGACCCGTTCGGGTAATGCCGCGCACGGGCGGAATATGGTACAATATAGTCTCCTATGAAAGACACATCGACGCAAATGAAGGCGGCCAAGCCGGGCAGGCTCGGCTGGCTCGTGAGGCTCGGGTTCGGCAGCGGCGACCTCGCCCAGAACCTGATATACCAGACGATCAGCATGTACCTGCTGTTCTTCTACACGGATATCTACGGTTTGAGCCCCGCGACGGCCGCCACGATGTTTCTCGTCGTGAGGCTCGTGGACGTACTTTGGGACCCTCTCGTAGGCGCATTTGTCGACAAGCACAACCCGCCCTGGGGCAAGTACCGCTCGTATCTGGTGCTGGCGGGCCTGCCGCTCACGGTGCTGGCGATACTGTGCTTTTGGAATCCGTTCGGCGACGCCGGCGGCGCCGGCCTCGCCAAGACCGCCTATGCCTATGTGACGTACGTGGGTCTGTCGATGCTGTACACGCTTGTGAACGTGCCCTACGGCGCGCTCAATTCGTCGCTGTCGCGCGACACTGACGAGGTAACGATACTGACGAGCGTCAGGATGTTCATGGCCAACGTAGGCGGTCTCGCAGTTTCGGCGGGCGTGCCGCTTCTCGTCGCGGCCATGGCCGCCGGCTCGGCGCTCCCGTGGAAGATGGCGCTCTTCATGGGCCTCGGCTCTCTGCCTTCATTCATCTTCATGCCGCTCGTGCCGGCCATCAAGCGCGCCGTCGGCAAAAAGAATATGTTCTACATCTTTCTCGGCGTCGCAATCGCCGGCATGGCCATGCTTTACATTATAAGCAGGCTCGGGCGCGTCGAGGACCGCCTCGGCTGGGTCTACGCCGCGCAGTTCGTCAAGTCTACAGGCGTCATAGTCGCGACGGGCTATATGTGGGCGCTCGTCCCCGAAGTCATCGCATACGCCGAGCACTCGACAGGCAAGAGAATCTCGGGAATAGTGAGCGCGCTCACGGGCATCTTCTACAAGGCAGGCATGGCGCTAGGCGGCGTCGTGCCGGGCGCGGTTCTCGCCTGGACCGGCTACCAGGCCGCCGCCGCCGAGAAGTCGTCGCTCCCGGCCTCGCCGCACGCATGGTTCGTCGCCATGCTCGTCTTCGCGCTCGCCGGCTTCGCGCTGCTCGTCTTCTGCTTCACCCAGACGCGCGAACGCGTTGTCATGGACGCCGCCGCGACGGAGAAGGTGCGCGTAAGCGACCTGTGGACGGAATTCATGCGCAACCGCCCGCTTCGCATTCTCGCCCTCTTCTTCATAACCGCTTTCGCCATGATGTCCGTTGGCAACGCCGCCGGCGCCTATTTCATGAACGGCCTCGAGAACCAGCCGCCCCTCGCCCAGGAGGGCATTCGCTGGCTCGTCTGCGTAATACCCGCCATGCTCCTCGTCGTGGCGATGGTCATCATATCGCGCTATCCGTTGACCGACGAGGCGGTCGACAGGCTGAACGATGAAATCGAAAAGAGAAAAGGAGCTTTGCAATGAATGAACCGCGTTACCTCTTTCCTGCGGACTACATGGCCGACCCTGCCGCGCACGTCTTCGGCGGCCGGCTCTTCGTCTACCCCAGCCACGACCGCGAGAGCGGCATACCAGAGCGCGACAACGGCGATCACTTCGACATGGTCGACTACCATGCGCTCGAGATTCTGCCGGGCGCGGACGGGCGGCTCGACCCGATGACCGGCGAGGTGGTCGACAGAGGCGTGATGCTGAGACTCGAGGACGTGCCTTGGGCGAAGCGCCAGCTTTGGGACAGCGACGTCGCAGAGCGCGACGGCCGCTACTATCTCGTCTTCAGCGCCAAGGATAAGAACGATGTATTTCATCTAGGCGTGGCAGTCGCCAATCGGCCGGAGGGTCCGTTCGTCGCCGAGCCCGCCCCAATCCCGGGCAGCTACTCGATCGACCCGTGCGTCTTCAAAGACCCCGCAAGCGGTGAATACTTCGTGGTTTTCGGCGGGCTCTGGGGCGGCCAGCTGCAGCGCTACCGCGACAATGCAGCGGTCTACACCGCCGCAGAGGATACGCTCCCAGACGGCACGCGCTGCGCGCTTGAGCCGGCGGACGGCGAGAGCGCTCTCTCGCCGAAGATCGCGAGGCTCTCGGCCGACATGAAATCGTTCGCCGAGCCGCCGCGCGACCTTGTGATAGTGGACGGGGAGGGCAGGCCCGTCAAGGCCGAAGATCACGCGCGGCGCTTTTTCGAGGCGAGCTGGCTTCACTACGCAGACGGGCTCTACCACTTCACCTACTCGACAGGCGATACCCACTACATATGCGAGGCGGTTAGCGAGACGCTCTACGGGCCGTATCGCTACACGCGCCACCTGTTGGAGCCGCAGGTCGGCTGGACCACCCACCACTCGATAGCCAGTGTCGGCGGCCGCTGGTGGCTTTTCCACCACGACAGCGCGCCTTCGGGCGGGCGCACCTGGCTCAGATCGCTCAAGGTCAAACCTCTCGAGTAGCGCCGCTAGACAGAGGGCGGGGGATTTTGGTATAATATTGCCCATGGCGACATCTTTCCCTCTTACATCAGTCACCATGATCGCGAAGATCAAGAAGCTGGGCCCTGGTTCGGACTCCGCCGAGTGGGTGCGTTTCTGGAACTCGTATTCGCTCGCGATTCGCCAGTTCGCGGCGCTGAAGGGAGGCGAGGAGAATGCCGACGATATCGTCATGGCCGTTCTGGGCAAGCTTGTGGAGGTACTGCGCAGCGGCCAGTACACGCCCGAGAAAGGGCGCTTTCATTCGTATCTCGCGACGATGATCGTGAATGAAGTGCACATGTCCCACAGACGCGAGCTCGCGCGCGCCGGCGACAGGAAGCTCTCCCTCGACTCGGGTCTCGACGGAGCCGAAGCCGAGGACGGCCGCTCGATAGCCGACACGCTCGTCGCCCCACAGTCGCCGCCCGAGTCTCTCGACGACGACTGGCGCCAGGCGGTGCTCAAAAGCGCGGTGGAGCACGTGCTTACCAAGACGGCGCTTTCAGACAGAGACAGACGGGTCTACAGGCGGTATGTCCAGGAGGGCGTCGACATAGCGAAGGTCGCGGACGAGTTCGGCCTTTCGCGAAACGCCGTCAGCCAGATAAAGACGCGCATAGAAAAACGCATAGTGGCCGTCGGTCGCGAGTTGGTGCGTTCGGCCGAGATGTGACGGAAAAAACATCTTATCAGGAGATTTTGCAGATATGTACGACAAAAGATGCATAGTCACCGGCGGCGCGGGGTTTATAGGTTCCGCGCTAACGAGAATGCTTATCGCCGAAACCGGGGCGACGGTGCTTGTAATAGACAAGCTCACTTACGCCGGCGTGCCCGAGTCGCTCAAAGAGGCCGGGCTCGACCCGGCGACGCTCGAGTCGTCCAACGAGCGTCTCGCCTTTCTCAAGGCCGACATCTGCGACATGGCGGCGATGGAGCGCGCCTTCGCCACTTTCCGTCCCGACACGGTCTACCATCTCGCGGCCGAGAGCCACGTCGATCGCTCGATAGACGGTCCCGGCGAGTTCGTGAAGACAAATGTCGTGGGTACGGCTACGCTCCTCCAGGCGGCGCTCGGCTATTGGCGCGGTCTCGGCGAAAAGAAGCGTACGGCGTTTCGCTTTCAGCACATATCGACCGACGAGGTGTACGGCTCGCTCGGCGAAACCGGCTTTTTCACCGAGAAGACGCCGTATTCGCCACACTCGCCATATTCTGCCTCTAAGGCGTCGAGCGATCACATGGTCAGGGCCTGGCACGACACGTACGGCCTGCCGACGCTAATTACGAACTGCTCCAACAATTACGGACCGTACCACTTTCCAGAAAAGCTGATACCGCTGGTGATACTCAACTGCCTCGAGGGCAAGCCGCTGCCGGTGTACGGCAAGGGGGCGAACGTGCGGGACTGGCTGTATGTCGACGACCACGCCCGCGCGCTCATGCTGGTGAACGAGAAGGGCGCGCCGGGCGAGACGTACAACGTCGGCGGGCACAACGAGCGCACGAATCTCGAGGTCGTGAAGACCGTCTGCGCGATTCTGGACGAGCTCCGTCCGCGCGCGCAAGGCCGCTACGAAGATCTTATCGCCTATGTCGCCGACAGGCCCGGCCACGACCTGAGGTACGCGATCGACCCGGCCAAGCTCATGGACGGGCTCGGCTGGCGGCCGCGCGAGAATTTCGAGACCGGCATAAGGCGCACGGTCGAGTGGTATCTCGCCAACGAATGGTGGTGGCGGCCGATACACGAGAAGAAGTACTCCGGCGAGAGGCTGGGGCGGGCGAAGTGAATTCAACACCAAAACAAATCCGAAAGGACAAAACAATGAACCAGGCAGAGAAAGAGAGGCTCGCGAAGGTCGGCAAAACCTTCAACGCCAAGAAGTACATCGACAGGGAGATCGAGGCCATCCGCGAGCAGGTCGGTGACAAAAAGGTGCTTCTCGCGATGTCGGGCGGCGTCGACAGCTCTGTATGCGCGGTGCTGCTGCACAAGGCGATCGGCAGGCAGCTCGTCTGCGTGTTCGTCGACCACGGCTGCATGCGCCTCAACGAGGCCAAGGAAGTCAAGAAGGTTTTCAAGGGCAAGTTCGGCATCAACCTCATCCAGATCGACGCCGAGAAGCGCTTTCTCGAGAAGGCCAAGGGCATCACAGACCCCGAGCTCAAGCGCAAGTGCATCGGCGGCGAGTTCATCAACGTCTTCGCCGACGTCGCGCGCGACCTCAAGAAGAAACTCGGCGACATAGAGTTTCTCGGCCAGGGGACGATCTACCCCGACATAATAGAGTCGGGCGTGGGCGGGCACAAAGCCGTCAAGGCCCATCACAACGTCGGCGGTCTGCCCAAGGACATCATCTTCAAAGGCCTTGTGGAGCCGGTCAAATATCTCTACAAGGACGAGGTCAGAAAGGTCGGCAAGCTTCTCGGCATACCAGAGGAGATGGTCATGCGCCAGCCGTTCCCGGGGCCGGGGCTCGCAGTCAGGTGCATAGGCGAGCTGACAAAGGAGAAGCTGGACATACTGCGCCAGGCCGATTTCATTTTCCGCGACGAGATGCACAAAGCGGGGCTCGACAAGAAGGCCCAGCAGTTCTTCGCGATCATGACGAACGTCAAGTCGGTCGGTGTCAAGAACGGCGCGCGCACGTTCGGGTACGTGATCGGCATAAGGGCCGTTTCGACGCAGCAGTTCGTGAAGGCCGGCATCGTCGAGCTGCCGTTCAAATTTGTCACCATGGTGGCCGAGAAGATCGCCACCAAGGTCAAGGGCGCGAACCGCGTCGTGTGGGATGTCACCCCGAAGCCGCCGGCGACTATCGAATGGGAGTGATGGCGCCCGGACGTCATTTATGGTATAATATATACAGCCGAAAAAAACAGATACGGAGAATTTCAATGTCGCTAAACATAGTAACGGAGATTGACGATCGCGTCGCGGTGAAAAACGTTCTGATGAGCGTGAGCGACAAGTCGGGGCTCGAGCAGTTCGTCCCCGCGCTCGTCAAGGCGTGCCCCGGGGTGAAAATCTACTCCACCGGGGGGACGTACACGAAGGTGAAGGAGATACTCGGCGACTCGGCGGATGGTACGCTTGTCGCCGTCTCGGACTATACCGGCCAGCCCGAGATGCAGGGCGGGCTCGTCAAGACGCTCGACTTCAAGATCTACCTCGGGCTGCTCTCTGAGAAATACAACGACGCCCACCAGGCGGACCTGAAGCGCCTCGACGCCCGGCCTATCGACATGGTTGTCGTGAATCTGTACCCGTTTCGCCAGACGGTCGCGAAGGAGGGCGTCACCCCGGAGATGGCGCGCACCAATATCGACATCGGCGGGCCGTGCATGGTCAGGGCTTCGGCCAAGAACTACCTTCGCGTAGCGTCGGTTACGGACCCTCTCGACTACCCGAACATCGTTCAGGAGCTCGAGTCGCACGGCGGCACGCTCGGCCTCGACACCCGCTTCAAGCTGATGAAGAAGGCGTTCACCCATACGGCGGAGTACGACACGGCGATATCGAAATTCTTCACCACGCGCACGTGGGAGGAAGTCTCCGCCACATACAACCGCCACTGAGACTCGCCTGGGGAGGGTCTGCAAGAGAATGCTTTTTGAAGCTTTCAGGCGAATGAGA
>JAZQBR010000280.1:0-3013 GCA_045545855.1 Kiritimatiellia bacterium
CCTTTCCTGTTTGGTGGTTAGCACTTCGTATTATACCGAAGATCGAACTTGAAAGGCAACGCTCTTTCCCTAAAATCGGCTTGAAAACGCGCAGGCCGTCGCAATGCCTCGCTAGCGAAGAAAAAATTGGGGAACCTCCAACCGATTTTACCCGTTCACCCCCGGCGCGAAATATGATATAATAGGGGGGATGAGACGTATAGCAGTTTTGATGGGCGGGATCTCTAGCGAGCGCGAGGTATCCCTTTCCAGCGGCGGGAATGTCGCCGAGGCCCTGAAGTCGCTCGGCAAGTACGAGGTTCTGCCGGTCGTGCTTGACGCCAACGACCTGGGCGCTATGCCGAAGGACGTTGACGCGGCGTACATTGCGCTGCATGGCGGTTGGGGCGAGAACGGCGGCGTGCAGACAGAGCTGAACCGGCTGAAAATACCCTACACAGGCCCCGGGGCGACGGCCTCGATGATAGCGATGGACAAGGTCAAGACGAAGATGGTTCTTGAAATGAAGGGCGTGCCTACGGCGGCGTGGTCGCTCGCCTCGGAGGGGGCTGAAAAGCCGCCTCTGCCGCTCCCGGTCGTGGTAAAGCCGCCGTGCGACGGCTCGTCTGTCGGGATATCAAAAGTCTCGTCGCCCGGCGAATGGGCACCAGCGCTCGACGCGGCGCTCGACGCCCAGGGCCGCAAGGGCGAGGTACTCGTCGAGGAGTACGTGCCCGGGCGCGAGATGACCGTAGGCGTAATCGACGGCGAAGCTCTGCCGGTCATAGAAATCGTCGCCAAGGGCGGGTGGTACGGCTATGACGAGAAGTACAAAAGCGACGAGACGAAGTACCCCTTTCTGGAGCCCGGCGAGCTGGCCGAAAGGCTCTCCAAAACCGCCGTCGACGCCTACAGGGCCGTCGGGTGCAGGGGCGTCACGCGCGTCGATTTTCGCGTGTCGCCGCTCGGGCGCATATATGTGCTGGAGCTGAACACGTCGCCGGGCTTCACCTCCCACTCGCTTGTGCCGAAGGCCGGCATGAAGACGGGCCTCACTTTCGCCGGGGTTTGCGACAGAATACTCCAGTCAGCGGACTACGACAGATGAGGACGAACAAAAAGCGCAAGATGTGGCGGCTTCACGCCTCGAAGAAATCGACGAACCCCGATGCCGGAGAGGCGGGCCGCCCGCTGGTAAAGTTCGCGGCGCTCGCGGCGGTTGTCGCGACGGTCGCATACGCCGGCTACAAGGCGTGCGAGAAACTCGGCGAGACGCTGCGGGCGCAGTGCGTAGTCGAAAACGCGATGGACACCGAGGCGATAAAGATAAGCACCACGCCACACATCAGCGAAGCGCTCGTTAGAGAGCTCTTCTCGCTCACAAACGGCTGCAACCTCGCTACGCTCGACATAGCTGAGAGGCGCGAGGAGATACTGCGCGAGCAGCCTCTCATACGCGCGCTCACAGTGACGCGCCGCCTGCCGGACAGGCTGGAGATATCGGCCGAGGAGCGCACGCCGGTCGCGCGCGTCAACTGCGCGGAAGATGTATTCCGCACCTCGCGCGGCGACACGGTGCGCCGCCCGCGATGGGACGTCGCCGACGCCGAAGGGGTGGTGTTCAAGTTCAAGCTCGCCGACTCGGCGCTTCTGCCGCGTGTCATATGGGGGGCGCGCGCGGCGGCGAAGCCCGGCGAGCGTCTCTCGGGCCGCGCGATGTCGGCCGTGAGACTCGCCGAGATAAACGCCGCCAAAGATTTCGCGAACTTCAGGCTCGACAAGGTCGACGTCTCGAACAACACTTACCTCGTAGCGTACTTCTTCGCGACGACCGAAGCGTGCAACATGCTCAAGATCGACTGGAACTTCGTGGACGACCCTTCGTCGGCCGCACAGCCTCACATGCGACAGGCGCTCGGCGAGATAATGAAGATCTGCGCCAGCAGGCTGGACGGTCCCCTTGGCACGACATTCACGGTTAACGAAGAGGGCCGTCTCACGGCCAAGTATTCCGAATAGCCCCGGGAACGGCACGCCCGAACACCCTTCAGGAACCCACAGATGACAAATATTTACGCAGCCATAGAGATAGGTACGACGCGCACGGTGCTCGCCGTTGGCGAGGCCGAGACAGGCGGCAGGCTCAGAGTCGCCTGCCACGCCGAAATACCCTCGACAGGCGTCAGAAAAAGCCAGATATTCGACATCGCCCAGGTGACGCAATCGATAAGAAGCGTACTCAGAGAAGTCGAGCGCAAGCAGAGCGAAACGGGCGACACGCTAACAATATACAACGCGTTCCCGGTGGTGTCGGGTCCGCATATAAAGGCCGATCCCTATCAAGGCACGGCGCCGGTCGAAGGCTCCAAGGTCGCGAGCGGCGACATCGACGAGGTTATACGCTCGTCGCGTCTCTTGTCGCTGCCGAAAGACCGCGAGATACTCGACATCGTCGACCAGGCGTACGGTCTCGACTCGCTCGGCGGGATAACCGCGCCCAAAGGTCTCAGCGGGCGCATACTCAAGCTGAACACGATACACATACACGCCGACGCGAACCGCATAAACGACGCGCGCACGGCGGCGGGAGAGGCCCACCTGGAGCTGAGGGACCCTCTTTTCGCTGCGACGTGCGCGGCGGACGCGGTGCTGGAGGACGAGGAGCGGCGCGACGGGGTGATGGTGCTCGATTTTGGCGGCGGCTCGACCGGGTGCGCCGTATACTGCGACAAATACCTCGTCCACGCGAACGTGATAGGCGTAGGGGGCGACCACATAACAAACGACATAACCTACGCCTTTCAGACGACGATGGCCCAGGCGGAGCAGCTCAAGCGCACCGAGGCGTCGGCCGTAGTAGGCGGCGACCGTTCGGCGAGCGCGCGCGTGCAGATGCCGGGGGCGACGCCGCTCATCGAAAAGCGGACGATTTCGCGGCGCGCGCTCGACACGGTCGTGAACTTGAGGCTCAAGGAGCTTCTGTCCATAATACGCGCGAACCTGGAGGAGAGAAGTCGGGGGCCAAGCGGGCTTA
>JAZQBR010000281.1:0-9860 GCA_045545855.1 Kiritimatiellia bacterium
GATCGTTCTCGCCAATCATGAGAACGGTCGCAGTGGTGGTGTCGCCCCCTTCGCCCTCGGCCGTCACCGCTACATCGTACGAACCCTTCGACGACACGACCGCGACATAGCGCCACGGCGCGACATTGCCAAATATGCGCCCTTCGACGGCGTCCGTCTCTGTCGAACCGACGCCCCACGCGGAGACCGACACCGGCTTCTTGCCGTCTTCGCCCGATATGTCGCCCGTCAGCACGATATCGGTCGTCCATACGGCGTATATGGTATTTGTCACTCCTGCTTCGAATTCGCCCGACACCACCTGCCTGTCGGCGAAATCAAGCCCGGCGAGATCGTCGGCTTCAGCGTCAAAGCTCCAGCCGAGCAGGTTGTAGTCCGTCTTTTTATAGGCGCACGCGGTCAACCTCGCCGTCTCGGTGACGAGCCTGCGCTCGATCGCCATTTCGCCTGATGTCGCGCCGTTGCCGAGATATTCGATCCAATACCAGTCGACAACGGTGTCGTCCGCAATCAGCCCCTTGATGGGCACGACGAGACGATACACAGTAGTCTTCAGGCCGAACGGGTCGCAGGCCCACGCCGGCGAGCCGACCGCGATTTCATAAACGAGCTCGTCCTCGCCGGCGTCGAACGCCGACTTGACGTCATCCATCGTGAATGAAGGCGTCCAGAGAACCTTGACGACATATTCCTCCGGCAAAAAGGCGCACGGCCGCTTGAAGAAGGAAGACACCAGGTACACATCCCCGCGGTCTACCTCGACCTTCGCGTGCGCGGGGTCGGTGTAATGCGGCGGCGTCGCGGGCAGTCCGTCGATGTTGGCGTACGGCCAGTCGATCGTGAGCGGCACGACCCAGCGAGCCGTCTTCGTGTCGTAGACGAGGTTGGCAGGCTCGACGACGGTGGCGCTGCGCCCGTCCTTGCCTATTTCACCCCAGCGGCCAGCGAACGGGCTGCACGGTATCTTGAGCGCGTCAGGCGCGAACGGACGCACCGGCTCGACGATGCGCCATGTAAACTGCTGACTGCCGGCAAACTTGCCTTTGCCCGTCACCGCGAACGAATACTCGCCGACATCGGTCGCCCTGATGTCGCCCTCTATCGAGAAATCCACCCCGTACTTTAGCGGCACCGGGCCGTACCATACGCCGGCGATGCACGGGCCCTGCTCCTCGCCTGTGCACACAAACATCTTTCGCGGCTCTTCAAAGTAAACGACCATGCCTGCGGCGTCAAGCGGCTGTATCTCGAACTCGACTGCAAGCCCGCCCACTATCGCGGCGCCGTCCGAATAGCCGACCTCGGCGCGATAGCGTCCCGGCGCGGACGGCGCGACGGGGCCGAGCGGATACTCCGCCTCGTCCTCGCCGATAAGCACGTATACGATCTCACCGAAAACGACATTCGCGTGCACCCTCATCGCGTCCGCGCCGGTGAGCCTCGCCGTAGCCAGCAAGCCGTCGTAGCGCTTGGTGGCGAACCCGGTCGCGAGCTCCGCCGTCAGGCCGGGCGCCTGCGGACACTCCTCTGTCTCGCACGTCAGCGTAAGCTCCGCGCCAGTATTCTCTTCCGTCCACGAATGGTGGTGTACGGGATATATCTGCCGCCCCTCTTCATCGGTCACGACAAAATTCTCGACATCGAGAATTACGGTGTACGTGACCGGCTTCAGGCCCGCCATATCCTCTTCGCCGCACTTGCCCTCTAGCGTTATGGTGCGGACGATCTCCTTCGCCCCCGCTTCGCGCGCCGCGTCGACCTCCTCGAACGTGAACGGAATATTCCACGCCACGCTCTTCATGTAGGTCTGGTTCTTGAACTTCTTGATTCTGAAGAACTCGCCGGCTTCGGCCGCGAGGCCGTAGACCTCGCCCTCGCCCGCCAGGAGGTCCGCCCCCGTGAACGTCTCGTCGGCCGTCGATATCGTTATGCGCGCGCGGTCCGGCTCGGTGAAGCGCGGCGTGAAGATCACCTGCTCGATCATGTACGGCCAGGCGAGCGTGACGGGGTAGTGGAAGACTCCGTCTTCGATTGATAAGAGCGGGTCGCTGCCGCCGACGTGTCTCGTCCAACCCTTCACCGGGAATTCGCATTCCGGCGCTTTCTCCTCGATGGTCAGCGCGACGCTCGCCGGGTGTTTCACGAGCGCGCCTATCAGAGACCCGCTCGAAACGACGATCTTCGCCGTATACTCGCCCGGCTCCACGGGCGGCCCGTCAAGCTCTGCTCCGTCAGCCGCATAGTAGGCGATGTCGGTCACGTTCGCCCCGGTGTTGATTACGAATGTGGTCAGGTTTGATACCGCCACGTCGAGCGGCTTCGCGTCATAGACCTTGCGGCCGCCTTCGACTGCAGGGACGAGCTCCAGCGCCATGGGCGAGGCGTTGCACTTGGTGCCCGCGAGCAGATTGCCGGGGCATGTGGCCGTAACCTTGGCGCCGTCGACGGAGAACGCCCAAATGTGCGCCGAGTGGCCCTCCGTCTCGATCGGCAGCTCTTTATCGTTTATCCAGTACGTGCCCTTGAGTTTCAGCTTGCCGCAGTGTGCGCCTTCAACCGTGAGCGCCGCATCATAGCGCCCTGGTTCGACCGGCGCGCCTTCTATGGCCTCGCCGTCCTTCTCGTACGCCATCTCGCCTATCTTCGCGCCGGTCATCGCCTCGAATTCGCTTTCGCTGACGAATACATTGCCGACCTTGGTGATAATCGACGCGAAGTCTGCGTTCTCCGACAGCTTCTCGAGAAGCGCGAGCAGCCCCGCCGCGTCGAGATTCGCAGGATCGCTCTCGATTACGGCCTTTACCGCGTCGAGCAACCCGTCCGCCGACAGAAGATCCGCGACTCCAGTCAGGTTGATCGCGTAAAACTCCGCCGGATGCTCCTTGCGGTCGTAATCCACCGCAAGCTGCGGTATCAGCCCCAGCTGGCGTATGCCTACAACGCCCACGAGCATTCTGCCCGAACAGTGCGAAACTTGAAGTGTTCCGTCGGCGAGAATGTTGGCACAAGTGGCTACAAGGAGTCTCCCGCCGACGGAACTCATGATATACTTGTGTTCATGGTGCTCGACGCTCCACATCCTGCCACGCTTTACGATGTCATAGCCTTCGGCCACCCAGGAGGCGTCCGGCTTGACCGAGAAGCGTCCGCCAGTAATGGTCACGCTGCCCGACTCGCTCTCTATGCTGCCGTAGAAAGTGCCGCCCTCGATCGCAAGAGCGCCTCTGTTGATTATGATCACATCGCTTTCGGAGGCCTTGTTCGCGGTTATCGCGCCCGACCCGGCGGAATCGCGTATGACGAATCTCGCGTTGTTCACGAATAGCGGACCGTCCACTGGCGCCGTGACCTCGAACCCCGCGAGGTCGTAGCGCTTCTCGCCGCAATTGAGAAGATTCAACACGCCGTGCTTCGCGGGCGTAACGTACGTCTTCGCCGCCGTATAGCTGCGGCCGGCAGAGATGTCCATGGCGTCGCCGGTCGCCCTCTCGAGATAGGTCGCCGCGTCGGGCGCATGTATGCCGTCCAGCACGGCCTCGCCCGCGAGAATGGCGAGAGTACAGAGCCTAAGCTCCTTGACAGTCTCTCCGTCCGGCAGCGTGACCGCGCAGCGCGCGCAGTACTCGCCTACGTCGACGGGCGCGGCGTCGAGCTCCGCTCCGCCTGCCGTGGAATACCTGATCTCGCCGATTGTCCCGCCGGTCTTGGCGAATTCGTCCGCGCCGGCGAGATACGCCTCGCTCGGCTTGCCGTCGCAGTAGTGCCCGCCGGCGTACTCCGGCGCGCGCGCGTCGTTCGCGGCGAGAGAGAGCGAAACCTTGCCTATCGTCTCGCTGAGGTAGCACCCTTCTGCGCAGCACCCTCCGGAAAGCGTCGTGCCGTCTTCGGAAAGGCAGAACTGCCAGTCGTGCACGTGCTCCGGGAAGACCTGCTCGCCCTTGTCGTTGAGCAGAAACACCTTCGCCAGGCTCATGCTGACCGTGAACTCCGTGTCGGCTATGCCCGAAATGTCGCCTTGCGTCTCGTCGCCCCAGGCGACTGAACTGCACGAGATTGAAAACTCCAGGTGCTTGGCCCCGCTCTCGATAGCGTCTTTTATGTCGTCCGCATAGATGGGCACTGTCCAGGTCAGCGTGTCGAAATAATCGTATTCGACCTCGTCGGCCTGCAACAGCCCCTTGATAATCACATACCTGGCCTTTGCCGTAGTTGCCGAGAAGCAGTTCCAGCCGCCGCCGAGAATTTCGTCGCCGAACGCGACCACCTCGTCGCTAACCGCGACGGCCGCGTGCTTGGCGTCTGTATACTGCACCTTCGTGGCGACCTGCTGAAAGATGAACGTGTCATATTCCGACACCTCGTGCGGCCAGCGTATCTGCACCTCGGCCAGCCAGCGCTCGCCGAATTCGTCGTTTACATAGGCGAGCGATGTCGTGTTTGTTATGCTGAAGCGCCTCATGTTTTCACCATCGACCCGCCCGCAGGCCTCGTACCCGGGCGCGGGCGAAAGCGCGTCCGCAGCGAACTCGCCCGTCGGCTCGACAATCTTCCACACCGCCGTCGCCTCGCCGCAGTAGTTGCCTATGCCGGCTATCTTGACGGTGTACTCGCCGCGCTCCTGCGCCGAGAAAACGCTTTCGGAAGAAACCTCGTAGTCCTTGCCCTCTTCAAGCTCGCTCCCCCCGAGTGTGACGCTTGTTATCTCTACCGCTATCGCGGCGTCGCGCTCTATTACTTCAGTCGCTGAAAGACCGACTACGGCGCCATTGAGCGGCAGGGCTGATGCGAGCGCGAGCTTCCAGACAGCGCCGTTCTTCACGACTTCAATGTTCTCAGGGTAGCCTGCGGGCTCGGCGTAGAACTCCATATCCTTGCCGGACGACGCCGCCGCGACTCCCGCCGCGACCGCGAGCGCCATGTCGCCGTAGACCTTGCCGTCGACTTTCGCTACGGCCGGGTACCACACTACCCCGTCGCCGTCTTTGAGTACGACCGTCTGCGGGACCGTAATCGTGTATATCGTCTCGCCGAGCGTCAGTGTAGCGACGTAGTCTTCGCCCGTCTCCATTCTGAGGGCGTTCATGATCTCGGGCGTCACCCAGATGTTCCAGTCCGTTGCGCTCATGTAGCGCGTAAGGCCGCCCATCTGAAAGTCGTTCTTTATGCCGCCGCCGGACGGAGAACGGTCGGGGTTCAGCAGGTTGTTGAAGACCGGATACTCCGCAATCGAGCGCCCGGTGTTGTCGCTGAACGACGTCGTCACCGAAGAAGCGGTCGTGCCGGTATACTTGCGCGTCAGGCCCGAGCCTGTGTACGAGAGGCCCCATGTTCGCTTTATGCCGGCGTACCAACCCGTCTCGCTGCGGTTCAGCGAATCGTTTTTGGCCGGCGCGAGATAAACGAGCGCGCTCGCGGCCCAGTTGTTGCCGTTCGCGACGAGCGTCCCCGTCGACTGTTGGACGCCGTCAAGCGTCACATCCTCCGCCAGCACCGCCAGCGGTAGCGCCGCCAACGCAAGAAAAGCCGCTTTGATTTTGTTTTTCATTTTCCCTTTTTTATTGCGGTTTTCGGCTTACTCGCGTCCACTCCCCTTTACTCGCCGTCTCTGTCAATTTCAAGCCTGAAGAATTCACGCTCGCCGTCGCCGTCCGGCACGATTTCGAGCCGCCCGTCTTCGCGGACGGATATTCTCGACATCTCCGCCTTCTCGAACGTCTCCAGATCGGTGCTGACCCTGACCACTTCGGCCGCCTTCGCGCGGGCCGCTTCGATATCGCCGCCGTCTACTGTCACCGAGACCGCGAAGCCTCCCGCGACCTGCTCGAACGAGCCGAACGCCACCTCGCTCGCGTCGGTTATGATGTCCTTCGTGTCGAGCACATACGAGGCGAAAATGTAGTCGGACTCTGCCAGCGCGCCGTAATCGCCGCCGGTTTTCGCGTCCGCCCAGGCCCTGACGGCCTTCGCGTCGCCATCAGCCGCCGCGACAAGCGCGTCGACCTTCGATTTCGCCGCCGCCTTGCCGTCCTCGTCAAGGCCCTCGGTCGCGTCTATCGCGCCCTTCATCTCGGCCACGATGTCGCCGGTGTCCTGCACGGGATAGACCTGATATCCGCTCTCGTCGTACAGCTTTATGCCCTCGAGCGGCACCACAATCTTGTAGTCGGCGAAAGCCACCCCTTGCGCGTATGTATCGCTCTGAATCGCGCCCGCACGCATCGTGTATTCAAGCGCGGTTTTCTCCTCCGCCAGAGCCGCGTCGATTATGGCGGGTGTCAACTCGACCGTCCAGGTGGTTGTCGCGAGGTAGGTGAAGGATCGGCTGGACGAAGAGCTGGCGCCTGTCTTGTAAGAACCGTTTGCCGTAGCGTTTTCATACGAGCCGCCGTTCTCGCCAAGAGTCACCAGTACCGAGCCCTCTGACACGTAATGCGCGTAACTATCCCAATCAAGCAGTTGCCAGTCCTTCGTCTCCATCGGCCATGTGAGGACGAGCCCCGCAGTCCAGACGCCGTCAGCATACCCGAGCGCCTTCGTGTCGGTCACCGTGAGCGTGTTGTTTTCAACTGTTCCGGCGCCTGCATTTGCGGACGCTACACTCTTCAGTGCGCCTGTCGTGTTCTTGATTTCCCACGTGCCGGACGTCGCGCCCGTGAAATTGCCGGTGCCGTTTACCGTCACCGCGTACTCGCCTATTTCCGTCGCGGCGGTCGTGGAGCCTTCGGCGACTTCAATCGTCGCAGCGAGACCGTCAACCGTGACGAATGGCGAAACCGTCTGCTCCGCCGCGTTGTATGTCGTCGAGGCGGGATCGAGGACGAGTGTCGCGCCCGTTATATCCTTCTGGTTGATCTTGACCGTCGCCAAAAGCTCGTATGTCTCGCCGTCGCCAAGCCCGCTCACCGCGAGCGCGACCGTGTACTCGCCGGCGTCGTTCATTACGCCGTTCTCGACATTGTTGACGGTAAGGCTCGTTGCCAAGTCGGGATAGAGGCGGGTGAAGTTCTCGTCATACTCGGCGCTCCGCTTCACCGAGATGCCGTCATAATCCTTTTCTGCCGTCTCGACATTGAGCCACATCCTCGTTTCGCCGCCCGCGTCGCAATCGCCGTTCGCGCATGTCGCGACGAGATTCGTGCCGTCGACAACGGCGAAGGACCAGTCGTGCTCGTGAGTGAACTGTGTCGCGTAAGTGTAGACGCCTTCACTTTCACTGCAAACGATATCATAGCCGGGCGCCTCTATGAAGAACGCGCCTTGGGCGGTCTGCTCGACCGTCGCGGTGACTGACGCCCCCGGCGCGAGCTTGATGCGTGTCGTCGTAAGCACTGTCTCGCCAAGGTCGTGCGTCTCGCCCTCGCCAAGCTCAATCACTACCGGCTCTTCAAGTGAAAGCGCAATCTTGTAGTCCGCGAACGCTACGCCGTCCGGGTCGCCCTCTGTCGAATCGCCCCAGACGAGCGCGCCCGCGCGCATCGTGTACTCAAGCGAGGTCTTCTCTTCGGCAATCGCCGCCTCGATAACTGCGGGCGTCAACCCGACGTTCCATACGGTATCTGAAATGTAGGTGAATGACTTTTCCCCGCTTAAAGCATTTCTACGGAATTTGCCAGTCTCTTCATAATTTGAAACCGTCCCGTCTGTAACAGAGACTTTTACCGATTCTTCATTCACATAATAGGCATGTCCGCTGGTCCAGCTATCCTCTTTCTCCATCGGCCATGTAAGCGTGAGGCCTGCCGTCCAGACGCCGTCTTCATAAGCGAGCGCCGCCGTGTCGGTGACGGTCAAGGTGCCGTCCTCGTAGCTGCCCGCATCGGCGCTAGTCGTCGCCGCAACGCCGCCAATCGCTCCCCTCGTGTTGACGATCTGCCACGTGCCGGACGTCGTGCCCGTGAAATTGCCGGTGCCGTTCACCGTCACCGTGTATTCGCCGATTTCCGTCGCCGTAGTCGTGGAACCGGCCTCGATGTCAAACGTTGCCGAGAGATTGCCGCCGACATTGACATCCGTCGATACTGTGTGCGGCTCCGCCTTGTACGTCAGCGTCGACGCGGGCGAAAAGACGAGCGGCAGCCCCGTAATATCTTTCGGATGCACCGTCACAACCGTCGAAAGCACTCTGCTCACTTCATCGCCGCTCTCCGGCACCACTGTAACCGCGAGAGTGACTTGATGCTCCCCGGCGTCGTTGATTACGCCGTTTGCAACCCCGTCGACCTTCAGCAGAGTGCTGACCGCCGGGAACACCGTCTCGAAAAGGTCGTCGAATTTCACGGACCTCTTTACGGAAGCGCCGTCATAAGTCTTCTCAAGCGTTTCGACGTCGAGCCACATCTTCACGACGCCGTTGTTGTAGGGGCAGTTCGCCGTACCGCATGTCGCGACGAGGTTTGTGCCGTCGACAACGTCGAAGGACCAATCGTGCCCGTGAAGCATCTTGACGCCCCATTGGCCTTCTTCGATTTCGTATGCCGCAAATCCTTCAGGAAACGTCAGCTCTGACGGGTCTTCAAGAAACCTCACGCTCTGGTAATTTTCGAGCGTCACCGCGCTGGCGAGAAGCTGCGCGTCGCCATAGACCTTCTCGCCCAGAAGGCCCTTTGCCGGGTACCACATGACGCCATTGTCATCCTGCAGCTCCATATCCCTCGGGGCCGTGACGGTATAGGTATTGTT
Source organism: Kiritimatiellia bacterium (assembly GCA_045545855.1). Lineage (GTDB taxonomy): Bacteria > Verrucomicrobiota > Kiritimatiellia > RFP12 > UBA1067 > UBA1067. The sequence goes on from JAZQBR010000281.1 coordinate 8,680, forward strand.
TTCCCCTATCGTCAGGGTTGTTTCGTAGTCCTTATCCTCCTTGTAGCACTGGTACAACATCTCAGGCGTTATACTGAAGTACCACGTTGTCGTAGCCATGTATCGACGTGTACCCGACTGTGTGAACGTATTGGCGAGCCCGCTTCCAGCAGGCGACTGGTCAACATATGGCGACAAAATACCGGAGCGACCGCAGACGGTAAACTCGTCGACAATCACACCATTGAGATTGTCGCTGACAGACGCTTTAGTTGTTGTCGCCACCTGCTGGTTGCGCCCCCACGTGAATTCAAGCCCCGCGTACCAGCCCGGCGCGGACAGGTTGTGGCCCGCGGTGGCATTGTATTCGGGCGTCGTCACCTTGTATTCGTCATCGACGCAGTCCCTTTCGGCTACCGTTATATCTGCCGCGAACACGGCCGCCGCCGCAAAGGCCGCTACCGACGCCACGATTGGCTTTGTCATTGCTATTTTCATAATTCGTTTTGCCTCTCAATATATTTTGTAAATTATGCTTTCATCGCCCGGGGTGACACTGCCCGCCCAAGCTCGCTGCCCGCCCGCTCGCGCCTGCGCCTCGCCACCAGTAGTTTTTTTATCTCTATTCTGCCTGTCTTTTTAATTTATTGTTCTTGTTGTCGTCTGTCGTCTTCAGATCGGCTTCGTTATGCTTGCGAAAATCGCGCATGGACACGCCGTAACGCTTCTTGAAATTCGCGAATACGCTGGATGCCGCAGGGCACCCAGCCGCCTCCAGAACGCGCCCTATGGGCAGTTTTGTAGTCTTCAGCAGCTCACAGACGGCCGCCATGCGCGCGTCTGTTATCAACCCGTGCACCGTCGAGCCTGTCGCTTCGCGCACCCTGAACTCGAGCGTGCGCCGCGACACGCCCAGCGCCGCCGCCACGTCTTTCACCGAAATGCCATGCTTGATATTGAGCTGTATGAACTCCATCGCCTTGGGCGCGATATGCCCGTACCCGCGGCCGAACCCTGTTGACGCGCGCTGTTCAAAATCGCTCGCGTCAAGTCGGAGGCCAAGCGGTCTTAGGAAGACAAAGGGCTATGACAACTCCTTGGCTCACAGAACGACATGGCTACGATCCGACTTCCTTGGGCGCGATATGCCCGTACCCGCGGCCGAACCCTGTTGACGCGCGCTGTTCAAAATCGCTCGCGTC
>JAZQBR010000282.1:0-14136 GCA_045545855.1 Kiritimatiellia bacterium
GACCGCTTGGCCTCCGACTTTCAAGGGAATCTATCAAGTCGGCTACATCGGCCTTCGCGCGCTCCAGGCGGCTCGGGCGGACATCCCCAGCCAGCATCGAACGCGACACGTCGATCGCGACAACCACATTGCGACTGCCGACGATATGACGCTCGGCCGTCTTGCCCCACTGCGGACGCGCCGCCGCGAAAAGCGCCAGGACGAGACCAATGCCCATGAACAGCAGCTGAAGCCAGGGCACCGTCGACTTGGGCGGCGACGCCACAAGGCGCTGAAGCGCCTTCTCGCGCCGCGCCATCAAAAAGGCGCAGTAGAACGCCGCCAGCGGCACAATCGCCGCGAATACGAGAAAGAATGGATACGCGAACCTCATCTCAGTGGTCGTGCCTTCCCTCGCCGTGCCACGGCACGAACCCCGGCACCTTGTCGATTCCCGCAGCTATTCTTTGGCGCACGGCCTCGTAAACGAGTATCGTCGCCGCCGCGGAGACGTTCAGCGAGTCCGCCAGCCCCAGCATGGGTATTCTGACGCGAAGCTCCGCGCCGTCCATCCACTTCGCCGTAAGACCGTACTGCTCCGCCCCCAGCGCTATCGCGACGTTGCCGGTAAGGTCCACCTCGAAATGCAGTTTCTCGGCGTGCGGCGTCGCGGCGAGTATCTTGAAGCCTCTCGCCTTGAGCCACGCCAGCGCCTCGTCGCTTGTCGCCTCCACGATTGGCACAGAGAACATCGTCCCGGTGGACGCCCTCACGACATTCGGGTTGTGTATGTCGGTCGTCCTGTCGCAAACAATCACGGCCGCCACCCGGCCCGCGTCGGCCGAGCGCAGTATCGTGCCCAGATTGCCCGGCTTTTCTATCGCCTCGGTCACGATAACGAGCGCGTTCTCGGGCAGTTTCAGGTCTGACAGCTTTATTGAGATGTGGGGCCCGACCATCAAGAGCCCGTCGGGCCGCTCTTTGTAGGCTATCTTCCCAAAACACATCTTCGTGCAAGTATACACCTCGGCCCCGAGTCTCTCGCAATCTGCGACCAGTGCCGGCTCGTTCTCGTTTTTCAGGTATAACTCTGGGCAGTGGAATATCGCCCTCGGCCGGTACCCGTTGTCAAGCGCGCGCCTGCACTCCCGGTACCCCTCGACGATCATCTCGCCCGATTCCTCGCGCGTCGAACAGCTCCTGAGCTTTACGACGTACTTGAGCTTGGGATTGGATGGCGATGAAAGTTCCATATTCAGCCGTTGTGGTGCCCGCACCGGCACTCGCCTTCGTGATGATCGTGCCCGCATCCGCACTCGCCGTCTTGGTGGTCGTGCCCGCACCCGCACTTGTGCTTCGCCTCGACGTACTCTATGTTCGCCTTCTCGCGAAGTTCCTTGACGAACGCGTCCACCGCCTTGCCACGCGCTTCATGCCTCAAGAGATCTTTTATCTGATCGTGCACGTCGACAAGAGTCTGCGCCCCGCCGCCTTTTTCATCCGCCTTGTAGATTAGATGGTAGCCGAACTGCGTCGAGACCACTCCGGAGACCTCGCCCTTCTTCATCTCGAAAGCCGCCTTGTCGAACTCCGGCACCATCATGCCGCGCCCGAACCAGCCGAGCGAGCCGCCATCGCGCCCCGACGGACAGTCGGAGTGCTTCTTCGCCTCTTCGGCGAAATCGCCGCCCGAGACGATGCGCTCGCGTATCGCCATAATCTTGTCGAGCGCCGCCGATTTGGCCTCCGGCAGATCGCCCTCGCCCGTCTTCACGAGTATATGCTGGCAGAGCACCTTCGGCTCCTCGACATACTCGGCCTTGTGCGCCTCGTAGAAATCGGCGACTTCCTTCTCGGTCGGCTCTGGCACCCCGGTGCACGCCTGCTCGACGAGCTTGTTTACGCGCGCGCCTTTCTCCAGCTCCTTGCGAAAATCCGCTTCGGTCACGTTCTGCGCCGCGAGGGCTTTCTTGTAGTTCTCCTCGCCCCCGAGCTGCGCGACGACTTTGGCGACTTCATCGTCAATCTCCTTCGAGCCGACCGGCAGGTCGAGCTCCATCGAGCGGTCGAGCAGCAGTTTCGCGCCAATCGCCTGCTCAAGCGCCTTGTCCTGCAGCTTCGCGAGGTTGCGCTTCACCTCTTCGATTGTCATGCCATGGCCCATGTAGAACCTGACGAGCCTGTCCAGCTCGAACTGCACCGCTTCGGCGGTGATCTCCCGCCCGTTTACCTTTGCCGTCTTCATTTGCCGTTCTCTTTGTCTCAGAAAAGTCTCTTCACTTCGTCGTCTATGCCCGTCGTGTCGCAGACCCTCGTCTGCGCGATTGGCAGCGTCTCCAAATCGCGAAAACTCGCGGGCGGGTCGTTCAGCACGTCTGCGCCGAACGCCCTCGCACATGTCTCAGGGAACTTGTAAGGCGTCGCTGTCGCGGCCACGACCGCCGGTCTCGCGCCCTTCGGGTAGCCAAGCTTTCGCGCGACGAATGTCGCGACCGCCGTATGCGGGTCGAGCACATACCCCGACGCCTCGCGCATCCTCCTCATCTCGGCCTCTGTCTCGCCGGGCGTGGCGACCGCTCCGTCGAAATCGGCGAAAAGCCGCGCTTTCGCCTTTTCATTCAGCTCGTAGCGCCCGGTGTTCGCGAAGTCCGCCATGAGCCTCGCCGTCTCGCGGCACGCGCCTTCGACATCGCCGTCGAGCCCGCCGTTGATCAGCCAGAGCAGCCGCTCGACGTTGGACGACTTTCTTATATCCATTGACGGCGAATTCGTCACGGTAAACTTCTCGCCGGGGTCGTACACACCCGTCTTGACGAAGCGCGCCAGAACATCGTTCACGTTCGAGGCGCAGACGAACTTCGCGATCGGCGCGCCCAGCATCTTCGCGTAGTACGCGGCCAGAATGTTGCCGAAGTTGCCAGACGGCACCACGACGTCGAACTCGCCCCCGAGCCGCGCCGCCGCCATCACATAATAACCTATCTGCGGTATCAGCCGCCCGGTGTTTATCGAGTTGGCGCTCGAGAGCGTGACGCCGTGCGCGGCCGCATCGCCGTTGATCGCCTTGTCGGCGAAGATGCGCTTGACCGCCGCCTGCGCGTCGTCGAAGTTGCCGCGTATCGCGACCGCGTGCACATTCGCCTCGCCTGGTGTCGTCATCTGGAGCCGCTGCACCCTCGACGTGCCCGTGTCGGGGTAGAACACCACGACCTCGGTCCCTTCGACCCCCGCGAAGCCCTGCATGGCCGCAGACCCCGTGTCGCCGCTCGTCGCCGTAAGCACCAGAACCCGGCGATCGCCCGCCGCGTGGCGCATGAACACCGGCAGCATCGACAGAGCCACATCCTTGAACGCGCCCGTCTTGCCGTGAAAGAGCTCCAGTATCTTCAGCCCGCCGGCGTCGACCAGCGGTATCGGCTCACCCTCGGGAAAGCGGCTCAGAAGCCTCTCCACCGCAGCCGCGCGGACCTCCGCCGGGAAGTCGTCGAAAAGCCGGCCGAGAACGTAGTCCTCTGCCGCCGCAAGCGTCGTCAGCCCCGCGACGGACCCCGCCGCGCCGCCGCCGGCAACAGGCACGTAAAGCCCGCCGTCGGGCGCGAGCCCCTGAAAAACGCTCTCGGGCCCGCTCGCCCTCGCCCCGCTTCTTGTTGACGCGAACTCCATCTCTCCTCCTATTTGCTGAACAGGAACTCGACCACGTCGCCGTCCTGCATCACATACTCTTTGCCCTCCGGCCTGAGCGAACCCGCCGCCCGCGCGCCCGCAGTGCCGCCATGCTTCACGTACTCGTCGAACGGCACGACCTCGGCGCGTATGAACCCCTTCTCGAAGTCGGTGTGTATCACACCCGCGCACTTGGGCGCCTTCCACCCCCGGCGGAACGTCCACGCCCTCGACTCTTTCGGCCCGGAAGTAAAATAGCTCGCGAGCCCAAGCGTGCGGTACGCGAGCTTTATCGTCCGGTCGAGCGAACTCTCGGCGAGGCCGTACGAATCAAGAAACTCCTTCGCCTCGGCGTCCGAAAGCCCGGCGAGATCTGCCTCCATCTGCGCGCACACGACTACCGTCTCGCAGCCCCCCTTCGCCGCATATTCCTTGAGCGCCGCGACGTGCTGATTGCCCTCGCCCGTCGCGTTGTCGTCAGACACGTTCGCGCAGAATATGACCGGCTTGTCGGTGAGAAAGTGAAGCTCCTTCAAAACCGGCAGTATCGCGTCGCCGTCCTTTCGCGGGAACGACCTTACAGGGTTGCCCTCTTCCAGGTGCTTGAGAAGCGCGGCGCAAGCCTCCGCTTCGGGCCGGAGCGGCGGCTTCGCCTGGGCCTCTTTCCTTATGCGCTCGTACCTGCGCTGGAGCTGCTCCATGTCGGCGAGAACGAGCTCGGTTTCAATAACCTCCGCATCTCCCACGGGGTCGATTGGCGCCGACTTGTTGCCGCCTTCCTGCACATGGATGATATCGTCGTTCTCGAAACACCTGACGACATGAAGTATCGCGTCGCACTCCCGTATGTTCGCGAGAAACTTGTTGCCCAGCCCTTCGCCCTTCGACGCGCCCTTGACCAGGCCAGCGATGTCGGTGAACTCGACGGTCGCGCGTATTATCTGTGCCGGTTTGTCGATCTTCGCCAGCTCCTCGAGCCGCGCGTCTTTGACTTCGACAATGGACGTGTTTGGCTCGATCGTGCAGAACGGATAATTCTCCGCCGCCGCCTGCTGCTTCTTGGTCAACGCATTGAAAAGTGTGGACTTGCCCACGTTTGGCAGGCCCACGATACCCACTGACAGACTCATTGCTTTTGCTCTTCCTTTTCCTTCGACTGCGGGCTGTACTTCCAGTCCGGATACATCCTCTTGAGTTCGGCGCGATAGAACTCCGCGTCGACGATGCGATCTTCTCTGACCGCGTCTACATAAAGCTTCTCGAGACGCGAGACTACGCCGGTGCGCGTCATATCGCGTATGGCCGACAGCTGCTCGCCTGCGAGGCGCTCCGCCTTGGCGAGTTCGCGGCTGGCGCGCGGCAGGTTCTTGTCGTTCTCGGCCAGCACGGTTTCGCCCTTCTTCAACCCCTGGTCGGCGTCTGCGTCGCCAAGATTCTCGAGGTCCAAGATCGTCTTTTCGGGCCGCAAGGCCATCTCGCGCTCGTCGAGCTCGCGTTTGTAGTCGAGCAGTTCACGCTCCAGGTTGGCGAGGTCGATTTGGCGCATCTCGTAGATTTTGGCCTCGGCTATGACCTTGTCGGCGGCAAGCTTCTCTCTTGCGAGCGCGTCGGCCGCCGCCTGGGCGGCGAGAGCCTCGGCCTCGGCCTGCGACTTGGCCTTGGCCGCTTCGAGTCTTGCGGCATCCTTGGCCGCGAGCGCTGCGGCGCGCTCGTTCGCCGCCTTCTCGCTCTCGGCCTCGGCGCGCGCGCGGTCGTCGGCCGCCTTGGCGCGCTCTTCAATCGCCCGAGCCTTGTCGGTCTCGGCCTTCGCCGCCGCCGCCTTCGCCTCCTCGGCGGCCGCTTCGGCCGCCTTGCGACGCTCTTCGGCCGCCTTGGCCTCGCTCTCTTTCGCCGCCGCCCTCTTCGCCGCCGCGTCGGCGTCGTTGCGCGCCTTGCGCTCGAGCGATGCGGCGCCCCCGGCCTCGGCCTCGGCCTTCGCCGCCGCCGCACGGGCCGCGCTCTCCTTGCCGTTCGACCATATTATGCCGAACGCCGCAGCCGTCAGCAGCCCGGCCCCCAGCAACGCCAGCGACACCCACCTGGTCATTGTTCGCCTCCGGTCTTCGCGCCCTCGCCGTTCTCCTTGATGGTCGCCTCGGCCTTCTCCAGATCGTTCGCGCGTATCGCGTCGGCCAGCTCCTTGAGATCTTTCTGCTCCTCGACGTACTTGTCGAACGCCTTCTTCTCTTCCTTCTCGAGTTCGTCGCGGTGCTGTTCGATCCAGAACTTGCGCTCCGAGTCTGTCATGCGCTCCAGCGCTTTCGCGCGGTCGAGCTTCCACTTCTCGACCGCCAGGCGGTTCTTGCGCTCCTCGTCCTGCCGCTCGGCTTCGTCCTTGAGGCGCCTCATCAGCTCCTTGTTCGCGACCGGGTCGGCGAGCTCCGAGAACGACCACCCGTGGGTATCCCACGGTCTCGCGTCGCTGAGCGAGTTCTTGCGCCTGATAGCCTCGGCCTGCGCCATTTCGCTGTCGTTCAGCACGCGCGGCGTAAGGAATATCAAAAGCTCCTTTCTCGACTCGACGTCTTCGACCTTGCCGAAGAGCCACTTGCCGATAAAGGGTATATCCTTCAGAATCGGTATGCCCGTCTCGCGGTGCACCGTCGTGTTCTCGGTAAGCCCGCCCAGTATGACCGTCTGATTGTTGTCGAGCAGGACGTCAGACTCCATCGTGCGCGTCACCGGCACGTCGATCTCGGTCGTGACGTACGAATTGCCCTGGGGCGAAAGCATCGTCTGGGTCTCGCTGACCTGCGAATACTCTTCGTTCACCGTCAGCATTACCGTGCCGTTCGGATTTATCTTCGGGGTGATCTTGAGCTTGATGCCTATATCCTTCGACGCATACTGCGGCGAGGGCAGGCCGCTCCCGGCGTAGCTCGACGAGACGGCCTGCCAGCCCGTCAGGAACTGGCGGGACGACGTCGCCTCGATTGTCGCGTCCTTGTTGTCGACGGTCATGACGATAGGCGAGGCGATGTACTTCGCGCGGTTGTCGGTCTTCGTCGCGCTGATGACCGCCGCGAGATTGAGCTTGTCGCTCTTCAAAAGGTAGTTGATGCCGCTCCCCGCCGGTGTGGCGGCCGAAACGAGGTTCGTGCCCGCCCCTACGAGCGAACTCAAGAGCGACGCCCCGGAGCCGCCGCCGCCGCCCAGCATCGAGCTGCCGCGGTTGAAGCCGCCGTCCCTTATCGCGCCGATGATCGGCACGTCGACCTGCTCCCAGGCGTAAATCGGCTCGGAGTTCGCGTCCGTGCCGTTATACCCTGTTATGACGCGCTGCCACTGCTTGGTCGTGCCGACCTGCCCGGTCTGCTTGCCCCTCAAGACCCAGTCGACGCCCGTATTGAGCCCGTCGCCCAGCGTCACTTCGATAATCGCCGTCTCGATAAGCACCTGGCTGAGCTTGATATCCATCGCCTCTATTATCGACTCGACCGTCGGCAGAAGCTCCTTCTGGGTCATGATGACAAGGCCGTTTGTGCGCTTGTCGGCGAGTACCGTCGTGTTGTCCTTTGTGAGCTCGCCCGCCTTGGCGTCGTTGCCGCTGTTGTTGCGCTGGTTGGCGAAGTTGTTGCCGCCGCGCTGCGGCTGCTGGCCGCCGCGCGTCAGATTACCGCCCTGCCCCGACCTCGACGCCGGGTTCTGGTTCTCGCGCGACGACGACTTCTGGGTGTTGCCTATGAGATCGTTTATCATGTCCGAGACGTCCTCTGCCTCTGCGTACTTGAGGCGGTAGACTCTCACGAGCGTGTCGGGCGTCGTCTCGACGTCCAGCTGCTCGATTACCTTGTCGAAGAAGTCCATGTTGGTCTTCGCCGTCACAACGATAAGTTTGTTGGACCGTTCATCCGACATGATGAGCACCTTGCCGCGTATCATCCCCCTGTCGGCGTCCGAGACGCTTGTGACGAGGCTCTCGACGTTCGCGGGCGCGGCCGGCTGGCCGCCGCCCGGTGCGCCGGGCGCGCCCGGCCGCCTGAGGAGCGTGCCGCTGGGCGTTGTCGCGAGCGCCCTCGCCCTGTCGCCGCCTGCCTGCGCCGTCTGCGCCGCCTTGCCGGCTTTCTCCAGCTCCTTCTGCGACTCGGCCACAATCTGCTCGAGCGCGGTCTTTATCTCAGAGGCGCTCGCGTTCTTGATCTGCCTGACGAACACGTTCTCGTTTATGGGCGTGGCGACGTCGATCTCGTTTCGCAGCTGGCGCATTCTCAATATGCTCATCTGCGTGTCGGTCACGTTTATCTTGCCGATTCTCTCGTAGACGAGCAGCTGGCCGCGCTGCGATTTAAGCCCTTCAAGCGCCGTCTTCGCCTCTTCGATCGGTATGTTCTTGAATGTGATCATCGTCGAGACGACCCTGCCCGACTCCTCAAGCTCGGCGTCTTCGTCGACGAACGGTATGGCCTCGGTTCTCGCCTTGTCGCGCGGCAGCGCGCGCACGAACTTCACCCCGTAGTTCTCGAGGTGTATGCCGTGCATCTCGAGCTTCACCTCGATGGCCTCGATCTGGTCCTCCTTGGTGAGCGTCTGCCCCGGCCTCGACTGCAGCGTGATCGTCGCGTCGGGCGTGTTGGGGTCTTTGAGCACCGTACGGTCGACGAGCTTCGCGTAAGTGTCGAGGACGAGGTCCAGCGGGGCCTCGTTGAAGTTGAGCGCCGGGGCCTTGCCTTCCTCCGCCGCCTCGTCCACACCGGCCGCGCTCGCCGTCACGCTGGACGCGTCTGCGGCCCCCGCTGCGGCCGGCAGCGCCGCGCCGGGCCGCACGGTGCGCCCGCCGAGAAGCCTCGACTGCGCCATGGCGCCCGCCGCCGCGGCCGCCAGCGCCGCCGCAGTCAATATCTTGATTGTTCTAGCCATAAATGCCATCCTCCGTCTTTACTTTCTCTTGAATATGCAGTTGAGGGTCATGTTGCCGCTGAGATACCCCTTGGCCTTGCCCTGGCTGAAGCTCAGCGACTGTATGTCGAACTTGCCCCTGTCGGTGTTCTCTATCTCCCACATGAACTTGACGAGCGACTCGAACGCGCCGTTCCATGTCATGTCGACCGTCGTCTGCTTCATGTCCTCCATCTCCCGCTCGCCGCTCGCCTTGAGCGTCGAGACGAAGAGGAAATTGGTGCTGGCTATGTCGCCTATGACGCGCATCCACGCAGTGTCGGCCCCCTTGCCGTCATCCACGACCGGTATGAGCGAAGCCTCCTCTTCATAGCGCCGGTCCCAGAGGGCGCGCTCCGAAATGACCCTGCGCTCGCGCTCGCACTTGGCCTTGGCGTCGTTATACTTCTTGGCCGCCGCCGTCCACTGGGCGCGCCCGGCAAATATGAAGTAGACGACCGTCAGCGCATACAGCACGAACACCCCGAGCCCGGCCAGAACGGCCTTCTCTCTAAGTGACATCGCCCCCGCCATCACTCATCCTCCTTGGCCTTGAAGCTGCACTCTACGTCGAACGACGCCTTGCCGTTTCTCGACACGACCCCTCGCGGCAGCACGACTTCGGTGAAGAACGGCGTTTCGGCGTCTTCCTCGAGCCCGCTTACCTCAGAGAGCATCACCGCCGCCGCCGCGTCCTTGAATTCATAGACGCTCTGCTGGGTGCCGCCTTCGGCGACCCCCGTGAAATTGAGCCGCTCGCCGCGCTTGAAGTTCCATTTCGACAACACCACGTCGGGCGACATCGCCGATGTTATCACCCGCATCGTCTCGAGCGCCCCCTGGTCGTGGTTCGATATGAGCCTTACCGACTCGACCTGGCTCTTCTTCTCGTTCACCTTGCGGTAGCTCGCGCTGTGGGCGTCTCGCGCGTCCTCCTGGCGCCCCCTCTGGTAGTCGTAGTACTTCGGCACGCCTGTCATTACGCCGACCGCGACGAGCCATATCGCCGCCGCCGCCGCCAGCCATGTCTTCATCTTGCGCTTGAACCTGGTCTCGTCCAGAACCTCGCGCCAGCTCTCCGGCAGCGCGTTGATGGTCGTCGCCTCCAGCGACCGCTCCGCCACGCCCTGCACCGCGTCCACGCCGTCAGGGTCTATCGTCCGCACAGAAGCGAAAGCCGCCAGCTCTGCGGTCGGCACCTCCCCTGAGACGATCGCCTCCGCGAGCGGCTTCGGCCCGCCGAAATCTTCCGCCGCCAGCAGCGAGAGCGTCACCTCGCGCTTCATGTCGCAGCCGTGCGAAAGCGCCCTCACGACAACCGGGCAGTCGCCGTCCAGCACAAAGAGCGACATGCAGTCGGCCCCGCCCGCGACGAGCAGCCTTCTGCCGTCGCCTCCGCCTATGCCGAGCTTCGGCCACGCAGACCTCAAAAACCCGAGCGCCGTCGCGTCTACGCGCGTGACGTTCAGCCCGGCGCCGTCAAGCGCCTCGGCTATGTCGTCGGCCGCGCTTTCGGGCAGACCCGCCGCCAGTACGATCGCGCCGTCGGCGGTTTCGCGCACCGTCTCGCAGCTTACCGTGAGCGACTCGTCCGGGAACGGCGACATGGCCTTCAGAACCGGCTCGGCGAATGCCGCCGCGTCGCCGGCGTTCTCTTGCGGAACCTTCACCGTCTTCAGCAGCAGACGGTTGAGCGGCAGCGCCAGCACGACCTCGCCCGGACCCTTGCCGCCGGCCGGGGTCGAAAGCGCCCCGCCTTCAAACACAACTACCTGGACCGTCTCCGCCATCAGCGTTCAGTGGGCAGCCCCCACTCCTCCAATTTGCCGGCCATCCAGTCGAAAGCCGCTTCGTGCATGACCTTGGCCTTGGCGTTTTGCACAACCGGGCCGCAGCAGCACCTTATGTCCATTGACGTGTCAACGGGCCCGAAGTCCTTGAACACCTTCTTGAGCAGCCCCTTTTCGCGCGTCGGCTGGCAGCGCGTGTCTACGACCACCGGCAGTATCGGCGCGCCCGCCTTCTCTGCGAGTTTCGCCCCGATTGACGAATACACCTTGCGGCTGAAAACGGCCTGCCGCGTGCCTTGCGGAAAGACGAGAAAGTTCTGCCCCGCGCCCAGACGCTCGGCGCCGGCCTTGAGTATGTTCACGAGGTCCTCGCGCGGCGACTTGCGCCCGATCGGCACCATGCCCGTGCGCCGCGCCGCCGTTTCCAAAAAAGGCAGATGGGCGAGCGACGCTTTGGCGACATAGCTCAGCGGACCGAACGTCAGCAGTATCGGCGGCAGAAGTATCGTCTCGACCGTCGACATGTGGTTGCAGAGCACTACCGCCGGCCGGCCGAGATCTCTCATATTCTCGAACCCTTCGACTCTGACCGTCATGCCCAGCTTCTCGGCCGCCGTCACGCTGGAAAAACAAAACTGCGCCCACTTGTCTATGGTAAGAAGCCCAAGCGGCTGGTAGAGCGCGCACAGAGGGAACACCCTCGACACGCCCATCGAAAAGCGCAACGTCGTCAGCGCCCCGCTCCGGGCGCGCTTCGCCGCGCGCCTCCCGGCCGGTGTCGTATACCCGCCCGTGGCCGACAGCGTCTGGCGGAATTCCTCAAGCGTCGTTATCTGCATCTGTCTGACCCTCCTGCGCAGCCTCTTCTTCGCGGCGGCGCTGGTTCTCTTCGCGCGCCTTTCTCAGCTGCTCCTGTATATCCAAGAGCATCTGCTTGCGCTCTTCGCGCTCCGCTTCGCGTTCGGCCTCCGCCTCCTGGCGCTGGCGGGCGGCCTCCTCCTGCATCTTTTTCGCCGCCTCGGCCTGTTCGAGCCGCGCCTTGCGGTCGGCTTCCTCCTGCTCGTGCTTCTGCTGGCGGCGGCTCTTCATCGACTCCACGCCTTGCATGCCGCCCCCGCGCCATCTGCCGGCGATGAGAGGGCTGCGCCCCTGGCCCTGGAACGCGGGCCCCGCCGCCCGCGCCGCCGGAGCGGCGCCTTTCTTGCCGCCTTTCGCCGTCGCCTTCTCGCCCAGCTTGCGCGTAATCTCCACCGTGTCTTTCACGAGTACTACCGACTCCGCCACAGGGTCGATCGACTTGACCGTCCACCCGTCGCGCTCTTCGCCGGCCTCCATGTAGTAGTGCTTCTGCGGACTCGCCCCCGCGTCGGTAAAACCAACCATCGCCGTGCCGCCCGCGCCTATGTTGATTACCGACACTGTCACCGACTGCTGAAGCTCGGCCTGGTCGGGCGTCAGTTCTGCGCCCGCCTCGCCCTCGGCTCCCGCCGCGCCGCCGCCCTTCTTCGCGCTCTCCGGCGGTACTGTCGCGTCATCCGGCGGCGGACCGAACGGATACCTGTCTATTATCGGCTGGTAAAGCTCGAACGGACGCGCCCCTGCGCCGCCCGCGCAGACCGCCGCCAAAGCCAGCAATGCTATCGAAGAGCGTTTTATCATCACGCGTAAAGGTCCACCTTTGTCTTGAGATATTCGTCCTGGCCGTCAATCCAGCCCTGGAAAAGCTCCCCGAGATCGCCGCCGCGTATCGTGTCGCGAATCTCCGACGAGCCGTAGAGCTTGTCCATCCAGTCGGGCTTGCTGCCGACAACGACCTTCTGGCCGTACTGCTGCAAAAGCGCCGTGAATATGAGAACGCTCGCCGTCACCGGATAGTAGCCGTAGGGACGCGAAACCGTGAAGAGTATGCCGTTCAGGTTGAAGCCCGCGTAAGGGCCGCTCTTCGGCGCGTACCTGTAGGGACGCATCGCCACGCCGCACGTGTCAAGGCCGCTCGTAAGCGACTTTATCAGCTTCTTCGCGTCCATCCAGGGCGCGCCTATGACGCGAAACGCGAGCGGGCCGTCCCTGTCGCAGTCAATCGCCGGATACGCCTCGGTGAACACAGTCATAGGGTAGGCTACGGCAGAGTCCCAGCTGCGTATCGCAGGGCTGGGCGGCACGAAATTCGGCCACGGCGCGTGCAGCTTGTGATGCCAGCCGTCGAGCTTGACGATGCTTAGGTCGAGATCGAGCCCCTCGGCGTTCCTTATCCACACCGCGCACTCCCCAGGCGTCATGCCGTGGCAGAACGGCACATTCACCGGCGCTACGAAACTCGCGTACGCCGGCCGGCGCATCGGCCCGTCGAGAACATTGCCCATAGGCACCTGCCTGTCGAGCACCGTCACCGGCAGATTCGCCTCGGCGCACGCCTCGAGCATGTTCTTGAGCGTGCCGAGGTATGTGTAGCACCTGACGCCTATGTCGCAGAGGTCTATGACTATGCGCCCGATGCCGTCGAGCATCTCCTTCGTCGGCTTGCGGGTCGCGCCGTACAGGGAGTGTATCGGCAGGTTCCAGTACGGATGCCACGCGCTCGCGGTACGCTCGCCCGCCGCCGCGGAACCGAAAAACCCGTGCTCCGCCGAAAAGAGCGCCTTCAGCCTGCCCGGGAAAGCGTCCATTATCCTGGACGTCGTACTGGTCGCCTGCATAGTCAGCAGGCCCAGCGGCTCCGAAGTCTCGCCCAGCCCTCTCAAAAGTTCCTTGTAGTTGACCATTCGATACCTCCTTGGATTTAAATTGCCGCTCCCCGGTCGAGCGCCGTGCGCATCGCCCCGATCTTCGCCGCGATGTTGCCGAGCGACGGGTCGAGCCCTTCCGCCACAATCGCGTCGGCCGCCGCGCCATGCAGCCACACCGCCGAAGCCGCCGCCTCGAACGGGGCGCCCTTCAGGTACGCCCAGCGCGCCCCGATAAGCCCGGCGAGCAGGTCGCCCACGCCGCCAAGCGCCATGAACGGATTTCCCGTCGCGTTCTTGTAGATTCGCGACGCGTCAGGCGAGACGACCAGTGTCGCCGGCCCTTTCAATACGACTGTCGCCGCATACCGTCTGGCTATCTCCTTCGCCGCCGCGAGACGGTTGGCCTTGACCTCTTCGGGCCGGCAGCCCAGAAGCCTCGCCGCCTCGCCCTCGTGCGGCGTCACGACAACCTCGCGCCCGGGTTCCGGGCGCACGCGCTCTCCCTTGCCGTACCAGCCGGCCATCACTGTCAAAGCGTCTGCATCAAGAACAAAACGCCCCTCGCTGCCCGACAAAAGCCGCGTCAAAACAAGTTCCGGTCCCGTCCCTGTGCCAAGACCCATCCCGATAACCGTCACATCGGCGCGCGGCGGCACGCACGTTGTCGTGAGTCTTGTGAACGTCGCCTCCGGCACCAGCGCCGCCGCCGCATAACGCGCCACATTCGGTACTACAAGCTGCACCAGCCCCGCCCCGCCTGCACGCGCTCCAAGCCCCGCGATTACGGGGGCATGCGCATAATGCAACGAGCCGCCGACGACAGAAATGACGCCGACAGACCGCTTGCACGCGTCAACCGGACGCTGTATAAACGCGCCCGCTAACTCTTTTGGCGGTGACATATTGTATTAGTATACCAAAAAGCCGCCCGCACGGCAAGTGCGTACGACGCGTTAATACCCCTCGCGGGGTCTCTCCCCCACAAATCACAGAGACGCAGAGACGCAGAGATGCGGGGCGTGGGTGGGGGAGGCAATGGAGACGCGGCATCTTGCCGCGTTGAG
>JAZQBR010000283.1:0-6520 GCA_045545855.1 Kiritimatiellia bacterium
AACCGATGGATGGAACGGGGTGGGGACGTCCGGGCCGCCCGGTTGCCTTGCGCAGTAATTGAACCTGAAATACGGCCAACTGGCCACTTGACGAGCGGGGGGTAGTTTTGGTATCATATGCGCCGCAGGTGAAAATATGGACATTCGAGTCTATTACTTTTGGAAGGGCTATCGCTTCGCGACCTACAGGTGCGGGGCCGCTCGGCCATTCTGAAAAAAGGAAGACCACGGCAACTTAAGGCAGAACGGCCCCGCTCCACATGAGAGAGGGGCCGTTTCACTTTTACCGAAAAAAGGAAACCCACAATGATAATCATAGTAAAGAAAGGTGCAGACGAATCTCAGGTCGAGAACCTGAAGGCGCTGCTGAAATCACGGAACATCGAGCCGCATGTCTCGAAGGGTTCCATGCAAACGATAATTGGGTGCGTCGGCGATGTCGCCCACCTGGATCCGTCGCTCATCGAGGCGCTCGATGTCGTCGAGTCGGTGCAGCGAATCCAGGAGCCTTACAAGGCGGCGAACCGCAAGTTCCACCCCGAAGACACCGCGATCGACTGCTCCGGCGTGAAAATCGGGGCGGGGCACTTCGGCGTGATTGCGGGCCCTTGCAGCGTCGAAAGCGAAGAGCAGGTGGTCGCAATTGCCCGCGCGGTGAAGGCCGCCGGCGCGTCGATGCTGCGCGGCGGCGCCTTCAAGCCGCGCACGTCCCCGTACGCCTTCCAGGGGCTGGGCGCTGAAGGCCTTCGCATGCTCTCGGTCGCCAAGCGCGAAACGGGCCTGCCGATAGTGACGGAACTCATGGATTTCAAAGACATCGAACTTTTCAATGATGTCGACGTGATACAGATCGGCGCGCGCAACATGCAGAACTTCAACCTGCTCAAAGAAGTCGGTTCCTACACCAAGAAGCCGGTTCTGCTGAAGCGCGGAATGTCCGCGACGGTCCAGGAACTTCTGATGAGCGCCGAGTACATCATGGCGTCGGGGAATCCGAACGTGATGCTCTGCGAGCGCGGCATACGGACGTTCGAGACGGCGCTCAGGAACACGCTCGATCTCGGCGTGGTGCCGCTCCTTCACCGCCTCTCTCACCTGCCGGTGGTCGTCGACCCGTCGCACGCCACCGGTTACGCCTACATGGTCGACCCGGTGGCGGTCGCAGCGACCGCGATAGGGGCCGACGGGCTGATCATCGAGGTGCACAACGACCCGCCGCACGCGCGCTGCGACGGCGTCCAGAGCCAGACCCCCGAGGCGTTCGCGAAAACCATGGATAAAATACGCCGCGTACGGGAGGTGCTGGGATGAAGGAACTGTCAGAGCTTCGCGACGAGATCGACAAGATCGACGACGAACTCGCTTCGCTCATCCGCCGCCGCATGGACCTCGCCGGCGAAGTGGCGGCCTCCAAGCGCGCGCGCGGCGTGCAGGTGACTGATCCCGCGCGCGAGCGCGCGATACTCTCGCGCGTCTCGGCCAACGTGGGCAGCGATCTTGAGAACGGCACGAAGCTTCTCTTCACAACGCTCTTCGGCATCTCCAAGGCGCGCCAGCGCCTGATGCTGCGGGGCGACTCGCCGCTTGTCGCCGATATACGCCGAACCGCCGCCGCCGCGAAGCCGTTCCCGTCCCGCGCAGTCATCGCGTGCCCCGGCACCGAAGGCTCGTACGCCCAGCAGGCCGTGACACAGATGTTCCAGTTCCCGACGATACTCTACTTCTCCGGCTTCGAGGCCGTTTTCGAGGCTGTCGAGAAGGGGCTTTGTCCGTACGGAATACTGCCGATCGAGAACTCGGCGGTAGGGTCCGTCTCGCAGGTCTACGACCTGATGGTGAGCCACCGCTTTCATATCGCGCGTGCGATGCGCGTGAAAGTCGACCATGTGCTTCTCGCGCGGCCGGGCGCGAAGCTCGAAGACATACGCGAAGTCGCGAGCCATCCGCACGCGCTGGCGCAGTGCAGCGGATTTCTGCGCGAACACGGCGCGATAAAGGCGGTGCCCGCGACCAACACGGCGGTGGCGGCCAAGGCGCTGGCGGCGAGCGGGCGCACCGACGCCGCGGTAATCGCCTCCCGCGCCTGCGCCGAGCTTTACGGGCTCGACATCATCGCCGAGGGCATCGCAGACGCCGCCTACAACTACACTCGCTTCATCTGCATCACGCGCAGTCTCGAGATAACTCCCGACGCCGGCAAGTTCAGCATCATGATGAGTCTGCCGCACAGACCCGGTTCGCTCAACGGCATAATCGCGAAGTTCGCGGCGATCAACGTGAACCTCACGAAGCTCGAGTCGCGCCCGATACCGGGCATGGATTTCGAGTTCCGCTTCACGTTCGACTTCGAGTCGTCGCCGGCGAATCCAGACGTGCTGAGTCTGCTCTCGGAGCTCTCGACGGATCCGGAGATAGAGCACTTCGCGTTTCTTGGCGCATACGCCGAGAAGTAGTTCGAGAGGGTGGCTATGGGCGTGGAGCTGAAGATCTGCGGGGTCGTAGACCCCGCGTTCGCCGCAGAGGCGGCGCGGGCCGGGGCGGACTACATCGGGGTGATATTCGCCGCGCGATCGCCCCGCCGCGTCACGCCGGAGCGCGCGCGTGAAGTCGCCGCCGCCGCGCGTCCGGCGCGTGTGGTGGGCGTCTTCACGGAACATCCGGTCGAGGAGATTGCGCGCATTGCGGCGGCGGTTCCGCTCGATGTCGTGCAACTCCACGGGCCGTACGGCGACGATGTTGTAGACTCACTCAAGCGGAGCGGGCTCGAGGTTTGGCGGCTCCAGCCGAAGCCTGAGCCGGCGGACGGGCGCGGGCTGTCGCCCGGCGGCGAGGACGCGGTTCTGCTGGACGGCTCGGCCCGCGGCATCACCGGCGGCACAGGCACGCTCGCCGACTGGTCGCGTGTCGCCGCGCTCAAGGCCGCCGGACGGCGCGTGGTGCTGGCGGGCGGAATTTCAGCCGAAAACATAGCCGCCGCAGCCGCGACGGGCGCGGATGTGCTTGACGCGAACAGCTCGCTTGAGGTTGCGCCGGGCGTCAAGTCGTCCGCGCTCCTCGCCAGACTCGTGGCGGCTCTGGGCGCGGTACGCGCGTCAGGCGACTGACGCCAGCGCCTGCTCTATGCCGCGCGAGAGCTGATCGGCGCACGAGGTGCCGCGTCCGCCGCAGTCGTTCCCCCTGAGCAGGTTCATTGTCGCGCGAGCGTCGGCCCCTTCGAGCAGCTTGCCGATCGCGGCGGTGTTGCCCGGGCAGCCGCCGGCGAAACGCACGTTGTGCAGCTTGCCGCCGTCGATTGAAAACGAAATCTGCTTGGCGCAGACGCCGGATGTAGTGTAGGTGAACTCTTTCATTGTCTTGTCTCCATGATTGTTAGTCGCAATATTATACCAAATTTTGCCCCTCGCCGGAAGACGCGCGCGCGGGTATGCTACGGCCAACGCATTAAAAGCCGATCCTTCCCCTTCAGGGCCCCTAGATCGTTTTTAATGCGTTGGCCGTACAAGAGATATATACACCCTTGTTTTCTGTTTTAATAATATGGTATAATATTCGGCAAAATCGAGGTGAAGGTTGCTACTGAATGACTATATAGGCGAGGCGACGGCCTACGACAAGAAGCTGATGCTTGAGCGTAAGGACCCGACGAGCTGGCTCAAGAGCGTCAGCGCGTTCGCGAACACCCAGGGCGGCAGGCTCCTTTTTGGCGTTGCGAACGACGGCGCGCTTGTGGGTCTCGCCGACGCGCAGCGCGTTCAGGAACTGGATGCGCGTCAAGTGATGTCAAAGCGCCGCAATCCGGTGATAGCCGACCTATTCCAGCGGCTTGATCTCATGGAACGGAGGGGAAGTGGATTCAAGAAGGTCCTTGAAGCGTATGCTTTTGAATCTGAGAAGCGAGGAGTTTCAATAAGACCGGAGTTCCGATCGGCCCGTTCGGCATTCTTCGCAGTCCTGCCCAACTTGAATTACGGGCACTCCATTGGCCAAGTGACCGGTCATGTTGCAGGCCAAGCTACAGGCCAAGTGACCAATCATGCGGCAGACCATGTCGATGAAGATTCGATTCTTGTCTTGCAGGAGATTGCAAAGGTCCTCCCTGGTAATGTGGCAAGGTTGTTGCGCATACTGAAATCCGAGATGGATATTCACCAGATTCTGACGAAAATCCGGTTTTCGAGCCGAGCGCATCTGCGCAAGAGCGCTTTGTATCCGGCCCTTGAAATGGGATTGGTCGAGATGACGCAGCCCAATTCGCCGCGTTCTCCGACGCAGAAATATCGGCTGACGGGGAAAGGGAAAGCCGTTTCAAAGATGTTGAAAGGAGTCCGAAAATGAGCGTAGTACCCAAGATCGGCCATTGGGAGGTCGTGAAGTGATGGCGGAAAGGTAGGGCGCGATGACCCCATCGCGCCGCGAGGAAAAAACGATTTGAAAGGAACGCTGAAATGACCAGGAAATTGATGATGATGGTTGCAACGTTTGCCGCGGCGTTTGGTGCCTGGGCCGAGACGGAAACGGCTGGCGGCAGAACGTGGACGTACCGCATCAACGGCGGCACGGCAGAGAATATGGTATAATCACACTTGGAGCGTGTTTTATGAAGTCCGCGAGAAAAATGAATCTTGAAGTGCGTGCGACAGCAGTACGCGCAGGGTCAACCATGTCTTACGAAGAACTGGTTGACAAGATCGGCGCGGAATGGGAGCGGGGACGGAACAACGCGATCCGTGCGGTAAACATTGAATACGTGCAGACGAAATGGCGGATCGGGCGGTACATAGTCGAGTTTGAGCAACACGGGAGCGCAAGGGCGAAATACGGGACGGGTCTCATTGATAGATTGGCCCATGATCTCACGGCGAGGCATGGGCGTGGTTTCAGCCGAAGCAAGTTGATATACGCCAGGCTCTTCTACATCGCCTTTCCAAAAAGTGCGACACTGTCGCACCTTTATTTTGCGGCAGAGATGTCTGCTCCGGGCGACAATCCGCCGATAGGGATCGTGCTTGGTTCGGTTCGTGACCAGGTGGTCGTAGAATATGCCATGCGCGGCATCACCAACCGCATCTTCGTGAGCCGCTACCAGCTATACCTCCCCGACAAGGAGCAGCTCAAGCGCGAACTCGCCTATGCGATAGAGGCGGAAGAAGGACGGCACGTCGCGCGGCAAGGCGCGAAAAGGAAAGGCGGCGAGAAATGAAGGCTGTGGGCAAAGTGACGAAGAAACGCGGCGAAGGCGTTTCGGATGGGGCGTATCTTGAATGGATTGCCGATCTCAAGCGTAGGTATCGCAGGACGCAGATCAAGGCGGCCGTCGCCGTCAATTCGGCAATGCTTGAGTTTTACTGGTCGCTTGGCAAGGACATAAGCGGGAAGTATCCGGGCAAAAAGCGAAATCTCGGTTTTTTCGACAACTTGAGCAGCGATCTCTGCCTTGGAATCAAGAACCCTGTGGGATTGTCGGCTCGAAATTTGAGATATTCTCTCGCCTTTTATCAGCTGTACAGTTATCGGCAGCAAGTTGTTGCAGATAACGGCAATGATGCTCTTCTGTCGCAAATCGTGGAAGACAACGGTGGAGAGCGTTATCTGCAACAAGTTGTTGCAGATAACTTGGTGGCGGATTTGATGAAGATTCCCTGGGGACACCATATCGTTATCATCGGCAAGAGCAAAGGCAACAGGGATAAGGCGTTATTCTATGTCAGAAAGACGATAGAGAACGGCTGGAGCCGTACTGATCTTCAGGTGGCCATAGGCGACAGGCTTTACGAGAAGACCGGAAAGGCGCTTACGAACTTCTCCGGTACATTGTCTGCTCCGGACGGATATCTCGCGAAGGAACTTATCAAGAATGAATACGCATTTGCGCTTACTGAAACAGTGGACGAAAACAACGAGCGCGAAGTCGAGAAGGCGCTTGTGCGGAACATCACGCGAACGCTGACCGAACTGGGCGGCGGATTTGCGTATGTTGGGCATCAGGTGCGTGTCAACGTCGGCGGCGAGGATTTCTGGCCAGACTTGATTTTCTACCACTTGAAGAGCCGTCGGTATTTGGTGATTGAGCTCAAGGCCGTCAACTTCAAGCCAGAGCACATAGGGCAGCTTGGGTTCTACATGGTTGCGGTTGACAGGCAGTTGAAGAACGAGTGGGACGCACCGACGGTCGGGCTTGTCCTTTGCAGGGATGGCAACAGGACTGTTGTCGAGTACGCCTTGAGCGTCACCGACAAGCCGATGGGTGTTGCCAAATACCGGCTGACGCAAAAGACGCCCAGGGAACTTTCTTCCATGAAGCGTGCCGTTGCGAGACTCGGCACTATCGTTGACGAAACGATTGCCGATGTCGCGCGGCAAAGCGCGAAAAGGAAAGGCGGCGGGAAATGAAAGCGGAGGGCAAAACCATGAAGGCTATAAATTGCCGAAATGTTCGGCGGCACGGCGGAGATTTTGGTATAATATGCGGCAAAAGAGGTGATTGTTGCAACTGAAGGAAGTCGGAGGCCAAGCGGTCTTA
>JAZQBR010000284.1:0-24630 GCA_045545855.1 Kiritimatiellia bacterium
AAGGCATTAAGGAGGCTTATGACGAGGTTTTTATGCTCGCCAAAAACCTTCTTGAAGGTCAAATCCGCCTTTGGATCAAGGTATTTTGCCATGTCTTTCTCCTTGCTCACTGTTTCAGGGCACAGTATCCCTAATAAGGAAGCATGGATAATATACTAAATTTCGTGCCCAAAGTCAATGGGGGCGGCGGCCTGGAATACGGCCAACGCATTAAAAGCCGATTCTTCCCCTTCAGGGCCCCTGAATCGTTTTTAATGCGTTGCTATGCTCGGGGCGGGCAGCGCAGCAGCCAATCCGAGTTGTCGTGGCGCGTCAGGCGGCCCGCCCCACCCCCACCGGTAGGGGCCGACCACCGGGCGGCCCGTGTATTTGAGAATGGCAACGGCAAAATGGAGACGCGGCATCTTGCCGCGTTGAGTGGGGGTGGCAACGCGGCTGGAAGCCGCGTCTCCAGTGGGGGTGGTTACCGCGTCTCCCACCGCGTCTCCCACCGCGGGGGATATTCCAGGGACGAAACCCCTAGCCAAACGGCGGCTGAAAGTGGTATAATATCATCTATGTACGATGGTCTGTATGGATGAAGCGCAGCAAGCTCTCGAAACGGCCCACCACCCGCTGGGACGAGTTGATGACGGTAAAATGAAACTACACACTGGAGAGAACGTAATCGACGGAATTCCCGTTGTCGTAACCCGGCGCAGGGCGAGGCACATCCGTATTTGGGTCAAGCCGGATGGCACGGTCGCGATGACAATCCCGTTTTGGGGCGCGACACTGGCGCAAGGAGCCGCTTTTCTCGCGTCCAAATGGGAGTGGGTGTGCGAGGCGAGAAAGCGTGTCCTATCGCGCCCTGCACCCGCTGTGCGCGTTATTTCCGCAAGCGAGGCCATGCTGCTCCAGTCGCTTCTTGCCGAACTTCACGCATTGTGGGCGGACAGGCTCGGCGAACCTGCGACGACATGGAAAATCCGCCGCATGAAGACCCGGTGGGGAGTGTGCAACTATATCCAACGGAAGATCACCTACTCGCTGATGCTCGCCGGGATGCCCCGCGAACTCGTCGAGTATGTCGTCGTCCACGAGCTCACACACCTGAAGGCACACGGCCACGGCCCGAGATTTCAGGCCTACATGGACGCACGGCTTCCTGAATGGCGAATTCTCCGCAAACGGCTCAATTACCGGTAATCATGAACGCCAACGCATACGATGCCGCATTCGCCCGGCTGGCGAAGTCGAAGTTCCGCAGTCGCTTTCACCTTTCGGAAGCGGATCGGAAGTACATCGCCGAAAAAGGCATGGAGACGATCCGCTCCCATTGCGAGAATTTCATCCGAACGCGCCTCGCTCCCGCTAACCCGCCGAACGATGGCAAGCAGACTCCGATGCGCGGCCATCCCGTGTTCGTTGCCCAGCACGCCTGCGCCTGCTGCTGCCGCGACTGCCTCGCGAAGTGGTGGCGAGTGCCGCGCGGGGTCGCCATCCCCGCCGAGCGGCAGCGGGGGATCGTCGACTTTCTCATGGCGTGGATCGAGCGGAAGTTGGCGAAGTAGATTGTTCATTGCGCCATTTCCCTTGCCCAGAAACGTCCTGGGGCTTCGCTGGCCATGCCGTGGGTGACGGTGATTCCCTCGCCGCCCCGGTGTTCGACCGTCCTGTGGGTCATGAATCTTAGCAGGCTCTCGCGGGTCACGCCGATTGCGCGACAGCCCCCGCCGTAGACGCGGTCGAGGTATCCCCGATAGATGTAGTGGCGCAGGGTACGCCGCTTGACCTTCAGGATATCCATCGCGTCGCTGAACCGGACGTTGTGGACGATTATTTCCCCGCCGCCCGCGGCCGCTTTGCCGTGAAGGATGTCTATGGCCTGTTCGATCATCTCCCGTGTTATCTCCGGGTCGATGCAGACGATGCTCCGCACCGCATTTTCCGTTTCGATTCGCATCTTCCTGTTCCTTTCGGGCGTAGCCCATCGGTTGTTTTGACGCCCGATATGATGCCGTAGATGTCCAGGAATATCAACGGGGTATGTGAATATATTTTCAGATTTGTTTTTGGTCTCGATTATGCTGGAAAGAGAGTTTCCAACTCGCGTAAAAGATAAACATTATATTTGATTTTTTACCCCGAAAAATGGTATAATTACACTTGAAGACTTGGATAAGGGACATTATGTTGGTGAACTACAATAAACTGTGGAAAATGCTCATAGACCGCAACATGACGAAGACGCAGATGCGTCTTGCCGTGGGGCTGTCTACTGTCACACTTGCAAGGATGAACAAAGGTGGTAAGGTATGGGACAGCACACTCGACAGAATATGTGAATTCCTGAAATGTTCACGATCGGACGTTATGGATGAGGCCGATAGAATAGGCAAGTATCGCAAATCGAAAGGATGACTTATGGACAAGCCAGGAAACATCACTGACTATCTTCGCCAGATACGTGAGAACGCATGGAGTTCCCGCCAGCTCGGAACAGAGTTCGAGCGTTTCGTAAAGAGGTATCTCAAGGTTGATCCGACCTATGCTTCGCAGTTTTCCGACGTATGGCTCTGGAACGAGTGTCCTTTCGCCAAGGGGAATGACGTCGGCATTGATCTTGTCGCAAGAACCAACTTCGGAGAGTACGTCGCGATTCAGGCGAAGTGCTACCAGCCCGGAACACAAGTCGACAAGGCGGACGTTGACACGTTTCTCTCGGCCTCCGGCAAGCAGATTGCGCCGGACGGAAAGCCAACGTACTACTCATCCCGCATAATCATCGCCACAAACGACAATTGGACGAACCATGCGTCCGAGGCGATTGTTGGCCAGCAGATTCCCGTAACCCGCATCGGACTTGCCCAGATTCAAAACTCAGCCATCGATTGGGAGAAGTTCTTTGCCGGTGCGAAGAAGACTATCGTAAAGAAATCTGTTCGCCCGCATCAGGATGCCGCCATTAAAGATGTTATCAAGGGCTTTGAAAAGCACGGACGCGGGCAGCTCATCATGGCCTGCGGAACGGGAAAGACATTCACCTCCCTGAAGGTTGCCGAGTCGATTTGCCCTGAAAACGGTCGTGTACTGTTCCTTGTCCCATCGATATCGCTTCTCGGTCAGTCCCTCCGCGAATGGTGCGAACAGGCTGATAAGCCCCTTACGCCATTTGCCGTCTGCTCCGACTCGAAAGTGACGAAAGACCCGGACGACACTTCTCTCGCCGACCTTGGCTTCCCTGCAACGACATCTGCCGCGCAGCTCGTCGCATACGGGCGTAAGCTCAAGAAGAACCCTCCTGCCGGACTTACCGTTGTATTCTCCACCTATCAGTCCATCTCCGCCGTACAAGAAGCACAGGCCGCTGGTGCGTTCGGGACTTTTGACCTCATCATCTGCGACGAGGCGCACCGCACGACTGGTGCGATCTTCAAGGACAAGGACGAGTCGGAGTTCGTTCGTATCCACGACAAGAACTTCATCAAGGGCAAGAAGCGCCTCTACATGACGGCAACGCCGCGCATCTACGGCGAGAACGCAAAAAAGAAGGCAGACGACGAGTTCATCGAACTCTGCTCGATGGACGACGAATCGAAATACGGACCCGAATTCCACCACCTCACGTTCTCCGCCGCTGTCAAGGACGACCTCCTCACCGACTACAAGGTTCTGATTCTCGCCGTCGACGAAAAAGACATGCGCGACCTTTCCCTCGCCGACCGTGACGGAGACGGCGAGATCGATTCAGTTGATCAGCTCGCAAAGATTGTCGGAACTTGGAAAGGACTCAACAAGCGCATCTACAAGGATGACGCTCAGTTCCTCGGCGGCGACGTCCGCCCCATGCGCTCCGCCGTGGCTTTTACCTCAACCATCGCCGAATCGAAAGCTTACACAGGACAGTTCAATGCGGTAATCGAAGAGCATTTCGGCGAGGACGAGAATCTTCAGCCGGTCGAAATTCGCCATGTTGACGGCGGCATGAACGCGCTCTACCGCTCACGCCAACTCCAATGGTTGCGCGAAGCGGACGAGGCGACAGGATGCCGCATCCTCTCTAACGCGAAGTGTCTCTCCGAGGGCGTGGATGTTCCCGGACTTGATGCCGTCATCTTCCTATCGCCAAAGAACAGCTTTGTCGAGGTCGTGCAGGCAATTGGGCGCGTCATGCGCAAGGCTCCAGGCAAACAACTCGGCTACGTTATCATCCCTGTCCTCATCCCGATGGGCATGGACGCATCGGAGGCACTTTCCACGAACAAGCGCTTCAAGGTGATATGGGATGTTCTGTCGGCAATCCGCTCTCACGACGACGCATTCAACGCGCTTGACAACAAGGTAGACATCATCCGTGTCGAGCCGCCGAAGAAGAAACGCAAGAAGCCGACAGGCGACGGGATTGGCGAGGGCGAAGGTGAAGAAGACGGCTTTGACGAAGAAGATCCGCCGCTCACCATCGACACCGAGCGTTTCAACGACTACAAGAAGGCGATTCAGGCGAAGCTCGTAAAGGCCTGTGGCGAACACAAGTATTGGAGCGTTTGGGCGGCGGAGATTGCCGAGGTCGTGCAGACGCAGATCAAGCGCATCACGGCTCTTCTGAACGCAAAGGACTCACCCTATGAAGAGGACTTTAGCCGCTTCCACGAAACGTTGAAAGCGAACCTGAACAAGACCGTAACCCGAGACGAGGCGATTGCGATGCTCGCGCAGCAGCTCGTCTCTGCGCCCGTATTCGACGCGCTCTTCGCTGACTACCAGTTCATCCGCAACAACCCGATATCGAAGTCGCTTGAGACGTTGCTCGCCCGCCTTAACGAGAACATTGACAGCAAAGACCGCGAGACTTTAGAGAAGTTCTACGAGTCCGTCCGACACAAGGCGTCGGACAAGACTACTGCCGCGCAGAAACAGGCGATAGTCGTACAGCTATATGATAACTTCTTCAAAATCGCCTTCAAGGAAACAGTTGAGAAGCTCGGTATCGTTTACACTCCTGTGCCAGTGGTGGACTTCATCGTGAAGTCCGTGGAGTGCGTGCTAAACAAACACTTCAATTGTTCCATCAGCGACCGTGGCGTACACGTCCTCGACCCGTTCACAGGAACGGGAACGTTTATCACACGGCTTCTTCAGAGCGGTCTCATCAAACCGAAAGACCTGCTCTACAAGTACGAGAACGAGATACACGCAAATGAGATTGTGCTTCTCGCCTACTACATCGCCGCTATCAACATTGAGTCGGTATTCCACGACGCTATCGCCGACGGCAAGTTCCATCCTTTCGACGGTATCGTACTGACCGACACGTTCCAGCTCGGCGAAGAAGGTGCGACGCTTCCCGGCATCTTTCCAGAAAATTCGGAACGCGCCAGCCGCCAGAAGAAACTCGACATCCGTGTCATCATCGGCAACCCACCGTATTCTGCTGGACAGAAAAGTGCTAATGACGACAATCAAAACCACCATTATTATAACTTGGAATCAAGGATAGATGAAGCATATGCACGTTTAAGCGACTCTACACTGAAAAAAGGTCTTTACAACAGTTTTGTGAAGGCGTTTCGCTGGGCGTCGGATCGCATTAAGGATGAAGGAATTGTAGCTTTTGTAACAGGCGGAGATTGGCTTGACGGCTCTTCTATGAAGGGGTTTCGCAATTCATTGGTAAAAGAGTTTTCTCATGTTTATGTCTTGAACTTAAGGGGCAACTGCCATCCCAAAGGAGATGCGCGACGACGTGAAGGCGGCAATGTGTTCGATGCCGGGTCGCGCTCTCTCGTCACGATTACGTTCCTTGTCAAAACAAAAAATCATGTAGGCGATTGTGCAATCCACTATTACGACATCGGCGATTATCTCTCCCGTGAAGAGAAGCTGCAAAAAATCGGCGATTTCGGTAATGTCGCTGGCATTGAATGGCAGACCATATCACCTGACAAGCATGGAGACTGGCTGAACAAGCGCAACAGCGAGTTCGACGAGTACATTCCACTTGCGCCAGAGTCCAAGTTTGATTACCTTGCAAAAAGTTTCTTCACGACTTATGTAATTGGCGTTGCGACGAATAGGGATGTTTGGACAACCAATTTCTCAAAGAAGTCTGTCACTAAGACGATGACAAAGACGATTGACTTCTTCAATTCTTGTGTGGACAAGGGAGAGCAAGTAAATGACAGGGCGTCGATAAACTGGACACGAGGAACTCGTGGTAGACTGGAAAAATGCGAGAAATCAGCGTTCTTGCCTTCGGCAATAGTCTGTTCGGCATATCGCCCGTATCAGAAGCAATGGCTCTATTTTGACCGTCAATGGAACGAGGCGTATGGATTGTCCTATGTTCTCTTCCCTACGCCAGAATACAAAAACAGGGTCATTTGTATCAGTGGCGAAACCGCTTTGATTACAGATTGTATCCCTGACCTTCATTTCTGTGGCGATGTCCAGGCGTTTCCCCTCTACTGGTATGAAAAGGTTGTCAAGCATGAGTCGGTGATGGAGCTGCCTGGACTGGAGAAGCAGTCTGACTACATCAAACATGAAGCCATAAGCGACTTCATTTTGCTGGAGTTCCGCAAAATCGCCGGGCCGCGCGTACAGAAGGAGGATATCTTCCATTACGTCTATGGTGCGTTGCATAACCCCGACTATCGGGCAAGGTTCGCCGCCGACTTGAAGAAGCAACTTCCGCGACTTCCTCTTCCGAAAGATAGAAAGGAATTCGAGAAGGTCGAGGGGATTGGGCGCAAACTCGCCAACCTCCACCTCCACTACGAGGAAATCGACCCCTGGCCGCTCGACGAAGTTGGATCGCTTGATTACCATGTCACGAAGATGGCGTGGGCGAAGGACGGTAAGGACGTGCGCAAGGATATGCTTGTCGTGAACGAGCATTTGACGCTTGCGGGCATTCCCGCAGAGGCGCACCAGTATGTCATCAACGGGCGTACTCCCCTCGAATGGCTCATTGACCGTTACCAGATTTGTACAGACTCTGACTCCGGCATCGTCAATGATCCGAACAAGTGGGGCGAAGAACACGACTATCCGCAATACATTGTCGAACTGGCGAAGCGGCTTGTAAGGCTTTCGGTTGAAACCGTGAAACTTGTTGCTGGCCTTGGCGGTAAGAACAAGGCGCAGAAGACCGCCGAGGCAGTTGCAGCCCATCCTTCCGCGACGCCGCCGTACTGGTGGAAATCGGGCGTTTGGGGCGTAGAATCCCCAATGCCCGAAGGCGGCAATATTGTAATCGGCCTAAAGCAGAAGTGGTACGACAAGATCGAAGCCGGGTTTAAGCATGAAGAGTACCGCGAGAAGAAGCCCTACTGGGACGAACGGCTGGGCGGGCGCAAGGGCAGGGAACTCCGCAGCGTGACGTTCATGCGTGGGCAGGCATCGCCTGTTCAAATGACATGGGAAGTCCTCGCCGTCGATACGGCCAAGGACCCCGGTCGCACAGGGTACTACATCATCCAACTTGGAAAGAGAATCAAATAATTGAGTGTAAATGATATGATGCATTTCTTCAATATTACGCGAGGACGAAAAGCCGATCCAAATGAGGAATTTGACCGGCTATGTACATTGCTCCTTCAAGAGGCTATCCCTGCAGGGATACGGCACAATTCCCTGACCGTATTTGATCTGTTTCATGCGATATTCAAAGATTCCAAATTTAGAGGAACTTGTGTGAAGGTTACCGAACTTTACGAAGAGGTCTTACCAGGTTGGCGGAATAAAGGATTCAAGGTTGACACCACGAAATTTATTTTGTTTGCCGAATTGACATATAATTTATTGGTAGAGCTTGGAGGGGCAACGCGGAATGCGGACTATGCCTCAATTATAAGCGACTATAATTCGTGTGTATATCAGAAGATTGATGAAGTCACACGCATGATTAATCGGTCGCTCGAAAAATTCGGATATGAGATAACATACTTAGATTCAGAGGATTGCTTCGTAGCGGTAGAGAGAAATGCACTACTGGATGTCGTAGCAGATACAAAGCCTAATGTTCAATCATTGTTAGTTTCCTATCGACGTTTGAAGAGTGGTGAAGACGATGTTGAGGCGCGACGTTCAATTCTGAATGAAATAGCCCGCGAGATTGAACCCATGCTGTCGGACAAACAGTTGAAGTCGCGCTGCGGCAAATTGGTTTCAGATATTTCATGCGTTCTCAACAACTTTCATATTCGCCATAATAACACTGACGATGGGAAATGGAAGAAACCTGCAATCGCTAAACTCAAAGATTCAAAAATTTCCGAAACGCTCGATTCTTTGTTTAACATGATTATAGCATTGATGGCCGAGGCGCAAGCGTCTGATGCCATTGAGAATGTTGAAGAGATAATTAAACTCGTATGTCCACGTGACAAGGAGTAATTAATACGATGAGCCTTAAGTACATAGAAGGTGGCGTCCTTGCGATGCCGGCGAAGATAGATGAGCGGTTCGTCTATCTGCCTGTTGATTTTGTAGTGCCTGACGCAGTGTTTGGCAACGACCTTCTTGTGATGCGTGGGTGCAGTCTGTGGCATTTCGGCGTGCTTGCGTCGAGCGTCCACAGGGCGTGGATTCGCGTACTCGCTAACCGCGAGGACGGATTCATCATCTACGACATCGGGCGAATCTACAACAACCTCCCGTGGCCTGAAAGGACGCAAGAAGCGGAGGCAAAGGTCTCTGCCGCTGCGCGAGAAGTAATTGCGACACGGGACGCCTTTAACGCTGACACACTCGATACCTTGTATGACGAAGCATCCTACCCGATGGCACTTCGCCTTGCGCACAAATCACTCGACGAGGCCGTCCTCGCCGCCTACGGACTAACCCCCGAAGCCGACGATGTCGCCATACAGACGGAACTGATGCGCCGTCACGCAGAACTGACTTCAAAGGAAAGGCTGGGGTGAAATGCAAGAAGATTGTCAGACTTCCTCGCCTCTCCCGTTGCAACTCAAGTCGCAGGACAAAAGCCTTGCGGAAATTGATGCTTCTAACATCTGGCAGGACGACGCCCTTAGTCGCGACAGAGATGCCAACAATCTTGAAGCTCTGATTGCAGGGCAAGAGGGGCCGCTTACCCTCTGTCTCGACGGTGCTTGGGGCACAGGAAAGACATTCTTCTTAAGACGATTCAAGTCTCAGTGGGAGACTAACGGCGGCAAGGCACTTTATTTCAACGCTTGGGAGGATGACAATCTCGACGACCCATTGATAGCGTTGATTGGGCAGTTGTGGCCATTGTTAAAGCCCAGCGGGATGGGAGGCATCGTCGATAACATCAAGAAATGTACGATACCGTTGTTAAAGAAGATTGCGCTGAATCGTGTTGGCGTGGACGGAAAGGATGTGGCTTCATCTGCAAGCAACGCTTTTGACGAATATGCCGATTTGCAAGCGAGCCGCCAGCAACTCAAAGAATGTCTTTCAGAAATCGCCGACACTATCTTCAACAGTTCCCACCGCCCGCTTCTTTTTATCGTTGACGAACTTGATAGATGCCGTCCGAGTTTTGCTGTCGCGCTCCTTGAGCGCATAAAACACCTTTTCCCTATCAAACATCTTGTGTTCCTCGTTGGGGTTGATAGAGAGCAAGTCAAGGCTTCTGTCCGGGCTGTCTATGGGAATATTGATTCTGACAATTACCTTCATAGGTTCTTTGACGCGACGCTCAAACTGAGGCAATACTCACCAAGTCAATTTGTGTATGCCACATACGGTTATTCTATGGGCCAGGATCGGTCGTCTCCAACGATAGACCACCTTTTAAGCGCTCGTCTCGAGTTTGCAAGGAAACTTTGCCCATTGATTAGGCACTTCACCTTGTCGCTACGTGAAGTGGAAGTCGCAATGCGCACATATATGCTGATGCTGTCAGCGAGATCGGGTGCGGGCGATACTATGATGCACTGTCTGCTCATAGTGTTGGGAATGCGGAATAAGGTAGCATGCTTTCACTTAATCAATTGGGATTTGCCAATAGGGAAGTTGGTTGACGAGATATTTGGCAATCTCCTTAAGTATGACAATCTTGATAATGATTCGTCACCAATATCCTTCGTTAGATATCTCTATCGCTTGGAGATGATGTATGATGAGGGCTCCTCCCAACAGCAAGAACTGCTGGATTTAGTTAAATGCATAGAGACCGGAGCTGCTTTTGACGTTAACTCACCGTTAGTGGCTTCATTTCTTCGTGAGCGCGAAGAAACTTATGCCCAAGATTTCCTGTTGCAGATAAAGAGACAATTTGGCGGAGGGCATTTTGATTTCAGACGTGCCTTTCACGCCATTCACGAGCAACTGCAATACATTGGAGACATACGACTTGCATAACAAAAAGGAGAAAAACAATGTTCGATGACATCGACAAGATGGCGCGGGTTGAACGCGAGATCGAGAAGCGGATGGAAGCCGCCTGTGAGAAGGACGGCAGGTATGTGTCGGTGGCGATGACGTCGTCGCAATCCACGACGCTTCACATCGAGAAGTTCGGCGAGACACCTGTCACGGACGGCGATGCACAGGCCGCTCTCGATTCAGCGGTCGCGTTCGCCAAGGCGGAGTTCGGAACCTCGGTGGAGGTCGAGCGGTTCGACGAGAAGATACCGCACACCCGCGCACCGTACCATGTGACGTTCCTCGTCAAGGTCGATGCCTCGAAGCGCGTTCAGGAGCTGGCGGCGTAGGGTACAAATCATTCACAGAAGTGAAACGGCAAATGAACATTCTCATACTACAAGGGTCGTCGAGGGCGAACAGGAAATGAGCGCACCAACATGAATCATCAAATGACAGAGAACACAGATTCGACCACGAAGGACGCAGGAGGCCGTCCCACGCGACCCAAGGTCTTTATCTCATACTCCTGGACGAGCAAGGACAAAGCAAGAAATCTCGCCGAGAGGCTTCTTGCCGACGGTGTTGATGTTGTTATGGACATATATGACCTGAAAGAGGGAATGGATAAATATGCTTTCATGCAACGAACCGTGTGTGACACATCAATAGAAAAAGTATTGATACTTTGCGACAAGGCATATAAAGATAAAGCGGACAACTTCAAAGGCGGGGTTGGCGATGAGGCAATGATCATATCGCCCGAACTCTATGGCAAAGTCGAGCAGCAGAAATTCATCCCGATTGTCCTCGAAAAGGACGACGTGGGCAATCCTTTCCTGCCAGTTATATTGAAGAACAGAATATACATCGACTTCTGCGATGAACATGAGGTTGATGGCTATGAAAAACTTGTGCGCAATCTATGGGGAAAGCCCGATCTTCGCAAGCCCCCTTTGGGACAGCGACCGTCATGGATCGACGATTCGTCAATAGCAACATACAACATCAAAAGTCAGATAAACGCATTGAGTGCATCCATCAATGTACGTCCCGACTCGAACGCGGCCCTCCGTCGGATAGCATTTGGATTCTTGTCTGAAATCAATAAATTCTCTGCTTCCAATGTCAAAGAGGCTGACCTCTTGAAGATGATCAAGGAGACGGAACCTTTGCGCAACTGCTTTGTCGATCTGATTGACTTGTTCATGCTGAAAGACAGACTGGTTGGAAGCGACATCGCTTCGCTCATTGAAACGATGTACAACGGTGTTAAGATTGATGCAAACAACAATCTCCTTGGTGAGTGTTGGCATTTTTTCTTCTGGGACATATTCATTTGTACTACAGCGTTGATGCTTTCCTATGAGCGGTATGCTGATCTTCGCCAACTGCTCAACAGGACATATTTTCTGCGAAACATTATAGGCACCTTAAATGATCCACGCCCCCGTACATATTCAGACATCAGACAGCCTTGTAGAATGCTTGAATCGGCTTTCAAGCAGAAAGTGAATCCGCGCCTGATAAGCCTTGCGGCTGAAATTCTTATTAAACGAGAATACGGCGAATGTATAAATGAGCGCAATCTGGTTGCCGCCGATTTGACATTGGCGCATTTGTCGATGCTGTTTTGCGATGGTTTTGCATGGTATCCAATGCTTGGCCCTTACAGCAGATGGTCTGGCCAACAGTTGATTTGGGAGAAAATCGTCTCCAAGTCTTTTTGTGAGAAATTGTATCCGCTATTAGGCGTGTCTTCTTTCCCAGAGTTCACCGCGAAGATTAAGGAGGCATCAGACAAATGGAATTCAGGCTTGGCAACGTGTTATGAGTTTGCTCGGTTTGGCGGTGTGCCTCCAATTTTACGCAAGGACGATTATGAAAGGATTGGATCAATGCCATGAGTAGCGGTTCCAGATACAGCACACAATCGCATTCTTGGCGCATCGGCTGTGGTGGGCAAATACAAG
The DNA here is from genome assembly GCA_045545855.1 of Kiritimatiellia bacterium. Taxonomy (GTDB): domain Bacteria; phylum Verrucomicrobiota; class Kiritimatiellia; order RFP12; family UBA1067; genus UBA1067. The sequence continues at coordinate 12,312 of JAZQBR010000284.1, forward strand.
CCTGTAATGTTCTACGAGCTTGTCAAGAACATCACACGCCGAATCTTCGGGTAATAATCTGCGATGGAGAATCAATCCACATGAACGCTGTATGGTATAATTTAAGCGGAGACAACTGAATGAAGCGAGAAGAGAACCAGACGGTCGAGTACAAGGAGTCCTGGCACGAGAAGTACCTGGAGTGGATCTGCGGCTACGCGAACGCCAAGGGCGGGACGCTGTACATCGGCATAGAGGACGGGTCAAAGAAGCCCGTTGGCGTCAAGAACGCTAACAAGCTGATGGAGGACATCCCCAACTCCATACGCAACACGATGGGCATTGTGGCCGACGTCGCCATGCTCAAGAAGCAGGGGAAGGCTGTTATACGTATTAAGGTTGCGGCAAGCGCCTTTCCCGTCAGCTATCAGGGACGCTTCCACTATCGGACGGGATCGGTCAAAATGCTGCTGACCGGACCGGCATTGACGCAGTTCCTGATGGAGCGATCCGGGCAGGAATGGGACTGCGTCTCGTGCTTCGGGGGATACCGGGCGGCCGACTTTACCTTCATTGCGCTCAAGAACCTCTATGAAAAGGTGAACGGCGCAAAGATGGGCAAGGTGGATTTTCTATCATTCGGACTCGTCACGGAGACGGGCGTGATGACAAATACCGGCGCGCTGCTGGCTGACGAATCGCCGATACGTCATTCTCGCGTGTTCTGCACGCGCTGGAACGGGCTCGACATGACTGCGGGCGTAATGGATGCGGCCGACGACCAGGAGTACAGCGGTGGGCTTCTCCAGTTGTTAAAATACGCCGAGGACTTCGTTCGCCTTCACTCACGCCGCGCGTGGCACAAACGTCCGACAGACCGCGTGAACTTCCGCGAGTATCCCGAACGCTCTGTTCAGGAGATGCTCATCAACGGACTCGTTCACCGCGACTACCTTGAGACAGGTAGCGAAGTCCATGTTGATATCTTTGATGACCGAATGGAAATAACCTCCCCAGGCGGTATGCCGGGCGACCGCAAGGTTCAGGAGTATCCGAACATTCGGCGAATTCCGTCGCGCCGCCGCAATAAGTGCCTTGCGGATATGTTTGAACGGCTCGATCTGATGGAACGCAAGGGCAGCGGGTTCAAGAAGCTCAACGAGGACTACGAGAAACTGTCGGTCAACCTCGGGAACCGGATGCCGATTCTTGAATCCGAGAGCGACTACTTTCGCGTTACGCTGCCGAATCTTCTCTATGGATTTACAGACGGTCAGCTCGTCGCAGCCGTCGACAACTCGTCATACGGGATGCCGAAGAGCGAGTCGCAATCACTCGCGACCCACCATGATACCCCACCAGTCACCCTACCAGTTACCCCACCAGTCACCCTGCCAGTTGACGAAAAGCAGAAAAGGCTTCTGCAGGCTCTCAAGAACTCGGAGCTTGGTACGGCTGAACTGCTGAAGGCACTGCATATCCGTGACCGAAATTATTTCCGTGAGGGATATATTCGTCCGACACTAAGGGCCGGTCTTATTGAACAGACCAAGCCGGAAGTTAAGCATTCTAGGTTTCAGAAGTACCGGCTGACGGACAAAGGCCGTGCCGCACTGTCGGCAAGTGGACATATAAGAAAGGACAAAAATCATATTTGACAGCACCGACAACATGGCGCGGGTCGAGCGTGAGATCGAGAAGAGGACGGAGGCAGACTACGAGTAGTTTTTAAGACACATGATTAACAGAATTAACAGAATACAGAATTATAAGTATCTAAAACAAACGCCACAGCAGTTTCAATAAACAACTAAACAAGGAGAAGAACAATGTCATTCAATGAACTGGCGAAGAAACGCTATTCGTGCCGCAAGCTGGCGGCGAAACCCGTGGAGCAGGAGAAGCTCGACGCGGTTATAGAGGCGGGTATATTGGCCCCGACTGCCGTCAACAAGCAGCCGTTCAGGATTTGGGTCGTCAAGTCGCCAGACGCGCTCAAGGCGATACATGACGTGACGCCGTTCACATTCGGGGCTGGCGTGTTCCTGATCGTCGGGGCGAAGCGCGAGGAGGCATGGGTGCGTCCGGCGGACAAGGCGAATTTCGCGGACGTCGATGCGACAATCGTCGCGACGCACATGATGCTCGCCATCGAGGACCAGGGACTCGCCACGACGTGGGTAGGCCACTTCGACGCGCCGAAGCTCCAGGAACTCATCCCTGAACTCGCCGGATACGACCTCGTCGCAATCTTCCCGGTAGGCTACGCCGATCTCGCTGCGAAGCCCGCTCCGCTGCACACGATACGCAAGAGCGTCTCCGAACTCGTGGCTACAATCTAAGAGGCCAAACCATGATGCGGATTGTACAGGGCGATATTACGAAACTTGAGGTTGATGCAATCGTCAACGCGGCCAATCAGGCTATGCTGGGCGGAGGGGGCGTTGACGGAGCGATCCACCGCGCGGCGGGCAAGGAACTGTTCGATGCCTGCCTCAACGTGCAGGAGGTAAGGCCTGGCGTGAGGTGTCCGACGGGCGAGGCTCGCATCACTCCGGGATTCAAGTTGCCCGCCAAGTTCGTGATACACACAGTCGGGCCGGTTTACAGGGACGGACGGCATGACGAGCCGGAGAAGCTGGCGAACTGCTACCGAAACTCGCTCGCGCTCGCCGTCGAGAACGGATGCAAAAGCGTTGCGTTCCCGTGCATATCGACTGGTGTGTACGGCTATCCAATCGAGGATGCGGCGAAGATTGCCGTCCGCGAAACAGAGGCGTTTCTCGCGGCGCACAACATTGAAGTTGTCTTCTGCTGCTTTTCCGGCTATGACAGCCGCGTCTATGAAGAACTGATGAAAACAGGAGGGAAGGCCAATGCCTGAAGAAAGCGACTGGAAGTTGTTTCGGAAGAAACTGCCCGAGTGGCAGGAACGCCATATGCAGAAACTGCTCGACGACTATGCGGCCATCATCGCCTCGCCCGGCCTTGCTTCGAGCAGGTTTTGGAAACTGGAAAAGCGTCTAAGGAAGGATTCAAGACATACGGGCGTTTGCGCCGATATGCGCCGGTCGACAATGCGTCTAAATATCATCAGCCTCTTGAACGAGGGTGCAATAACCGCTGACGATCTCGTCGATTTCAGTGACGAGATAAAGGAATACGTTTCGTTCTACCAGAAGGATTTTTAAGGAACTTTATGACAGACCTTACAGAAAAGACGCTCGCAGCCGAGCGCAGGTATACAGGCAAGATCATTAGCGTCGATCTTCTTGATATTGAACTGCCCGATGGACGCAAGGCGAAGCGGGAGGTGATACGCCACGGCAACGCCGTCGCCATTCTCGCCCGCCGTCCCGACGGGAAGTTCGTCTTCGTGAAACAGTACCGCAAGGCGGCTGAAGAGGCATTGATCGAGGTGATCGCCGGCGGACTCGAACCCGGTGAAGACCCGATAGAGGGGGCAAGGCGCGAAACGGCGGAGGAGACGGGCTACGATGTGACTCGCCTCGAATTCCTCACAACCTTGTTGGCTCCGGATGTCGCCAGTGAGAAAATCGCACCCGTTCCCGGTTCCCAGCCCCGGTTTTTTTTGATATAATATCCGCATGACAACCGAAGAACAGGTAAACGCAATCGTCAAGGCGCTTGAGGATCGCAAAGGCACCGACGTCAAAGTCTACGATGTGAGAGGCAAGAGCCAGCTCGCCGACTTCTTTGTGGTCGCGACAGGCGCCGCAGCCCCGCACCTCAAGGCGCTAATCGCCGAGACGCAGGCCGTGATGAAGGAGTCGGGCGTTAGGAGCTACCGTACGTCCGGCGACCCCGAGTCGGGTTGGATTGTCGTCGACTATATCGATGTCGTCGTTCATGTCTTTTCGCCCGAGGCTCGCGCTTATTACGCGCTCGAACGTCTCTGGGCCTGACGCGGCGGCACAGGGCCATGACCTCAGAACTAGAGGTGATTCAAGAGATAACCTCCGCAGTAGTGCGCGAGAGGAATGTACGCCGCCTCCTGGAGCAGGTGCTGGATGTGCTTGAGCGGCGCATGGGCATGATACGCGGCACGTTCTGCCTTCTTGAGGGCGACGAGCTGCGCATCGAGGCGACAACAAAGTCTTTGAATGCCGAAGAGCGCGCCCACGGGCGCTATCGCCTGGGTGAAGGTGTTACCGGCATCGTCGCGAAGACAGGGCGGCCTGAGATCGTGCCTGACGTTCGCAAGGACCGCCGCTTTTTGAATCGCACCGGGGCGCGCGACGCAGGCGAAGCGGTTTCATTTGTCTGCGTGCCGCTAGTGAGGCTTGGCCAGGTTATAGGCACGCTTTCTGTAGACCGGCGCATGCGCGGCGACACAGGCTCGCTCGTGCAGGATGTGACACTTCTCGGCATAATCGCGAACATCACGGCCGACGCGGCGGCGGTCTGCCGGGAGGAGTGCGCCGAGCGCGAGGCGCTGGTGGAGGAGAACCGCCGTCTCAGGGATATGCTGGCGGGCAATCCCGGCGAGCTGATTGGCAATTGCAACGAGATGCGCGCGGTGTACGAACAGATACGCCAGGTCGCGCCCAGCGAGGCGACGGTGCTCGTGCGCGGCGCGAGCGGCACGGGCAAGGAGCTCGTCGCTCGCGCCATACAGAGTCTCTCGCCGCGCCGCAGCAAACCATTCGTCGTTCTCAACTGCGCGGCGCTCCCCGAGGCGCTTGTCGAATCGGAGCTTTTCGGCCACGAGAAAGGGGCGTTCACAGACGCGCGCGAGCGTCGCATAGGCCGTGCCGAGGCCGCTGACGGCGGCACGCTTTTTCTGGACGAGATAGGCGATTTGTCCGTGCCCGTGCAAGTGAAGCTTCTGAGGTTCCTTCAGGAGCGCACCTTCTCTCGTGTCGGTTCGAACGAGGTTTTGAGGAGCGATGTAAGGTTTATCGCCGCGACGAGCCGCAATCTTGAGGAGCTCATGGCCAAAAAGCTCTTTCGCGAAGACCTGTATTACAGATTGTCGGTGTTCCCGATAACATTGCCGGACCTCTCGCGTCGCGCCGATGACATCGTGCTTCTCGCGGAGCACTTTCTCGCGAAGATGAACGCGAAGTACGGCAAGAGCGTCTCGCGCATCTCGCCCCCGGCGGTTAACATGCTTCAGGCTTACGCCTGGCCGGGCAACGTGAGGGAGCTCGAGAACTGCATAGAGCGCGCAGTGCTGACGGCCCGCGACGAGTGCGTGCACAGCTACAACCTGCCGCCGGCCCTGCAAACCCCGGAGTTCGCAGAAGACCCGTTTCGCCCTGACGAGACGATGACCCTCGACGAGCAGCTTGCCGCCGTAGAGCGTCGCATTCTCGAAAGCGCCATCGCGCGCCATGGCGGCAATATGTCCGCCGCCGGCCGCGAGCTCGGGGTGTCGCCGCGCATGATGAACTACCGCCTGAACCGCGCCGGGATAAGGCGGTAGCGGGCTGCCGAGGGGACTCTCGCGCCGTGCAGAAATTTTGAGGAAAATTCGCTTGCGGTATTCCATTTCGGCCACCGTTATGGTATAATTACTTCGCAAAAAGGGCGTATGGTGTCCTTAAGGAGAGATATGAACAAATATATGGATTCTTTTATGAAGACCTTCCCGTATGAAGGCCTGACGTACGATGACGTCACTCTGGTGACGCAATATGCCGACTTTTTGCCGGATGACGCCTCGCTGGAGACCAAGCTGACGAGCCGGACGACGATGAAGATACCGTTCATCTCCGCGGCGATGGACACTGTGACCGAGGCTCCTATGGCGATAGCGATGGCTCTCGCCGGCGGCATCGGGGTCATCCACAAGAACCTCGAGGAGGACGATCAGGCCAAGGAGGTCGCGAAGGTCAAGAACTACTTGAACGGGCTTATAGCGACGCCGGTGTGCTTTCACGCAGACGATGACATAAGTTTTCTGAGAAGCGAGAAGCGCCGCATGGGCTTGAAGTTCAATGGCTTCCCGGTGCTGGATGCCGACGACAGGCTCGTTGGCATGATCACGTCGAGCGACATGCGCTTCGCGCCGATGGACGCGATGAAGCTTAGAGACGTCATGCAGCCTGCGCCTATAACGGCTAAGCCCGGCACATCGCTTAAGAAGGCTTACGACCTAATGCGCGCGGCGAAGGTCGGCAAACTGCCTCTCGTCGACAAGGAGGGCCGTGTTGTCGGCCTCTACAGTTTTACCGATGTGCAGCGTCTCGTCGAGAACAAGAATCCAACCTACAACTGCGACGACAAATACAGGTTGCGCGTCTCGGCATCGGTTTCTGGGGGCAAGGGCGATCTTTCGCGCATGGAGAAGCTTGCAGCCGCCGGCGTCGACGTGGTTGTTGTAGATTCGGCGCACGGCCACTCGAAGGGCATCATGGAGATGACCAAGTATATCGTCAAAAACTATCCTAAGGTGGACGTGATCGCCGGCAACATCGCGACTGGCGAGGCGGCGACGGCGCTCGCGAAGTGCGGCGCGCACGCGGTCAAGGTCGGCATCGGGCCAGGCTCGATTTGCACGACGCGCGTCGTCTGCGGCGTCGGCATACCCCAGCTTACGGCGGTGTACAACGCGGCAAAGGCGTTGCGGGGCAGCGGTGTAGCGGTAATCGCCGATGGCGGCATCAAGCTCTCGGGCGATGTGCCGAAGGCGCTTGCCGCTGGCGCCGACTCTGTGATGCTTGGCTCGGTGCTCGCCGGCACCGAGGAGAGTCCGGGCGAGAAGATTTACTCCAACGGCAGGCAGTACGTCGTATATCGCGGCATGGGCTCGATGGCCGCGCTCAAGAACGGCAAGGGTTCGCGGGCGAGGTACTTTCAGGATAACGAGGCTGACGAAGATCTCGTGCCGCAGGGTATCGAGGGCATGGTGCCGTATTCGGGGCATGTGAAGTCGATAATGACCCAATTCTGCGGCGGGCTTCGCGCCTCGCTCGGCTACTGCGGCGCGCGTACGATAGCCGAGCTTCAGGAGAACGGCAAGTTCTACCGCGTCACGGCGGCGGGTCTCCGAGAGGCGCGCCCGCACGACATAACAATCACCAAGGAAGCCCCCAACTACCGGACGTGAGCAAAACACTGCAAGACTACGGCCGGGAATGGCTGGATACATTCGTTGTCGCGATTTCGGTCGCGATGGCGTTTCGCGCCTATTTCTATGAGCCGTTCAACATCCCGACGGGATCGATGCAACCCACGCTCTACGGCAATCACACCGAGGTTTGCGAAGAGCGCGGGGTTATGCAGACGACGCCGCTCAAGTGGCTGAACTGGCTCGCCACCGGGCGCGACTACAAGGAGTTCACGGCGCCGTTTGCGGGTACGGTCCAGGTCAGAAAGCGTCATGACGACGGGCGTTTCGACCTTTTAGTCGTGAACCAGACCGGCCAGTCGGCGGGCGTCTGTCTGCCGATGGACGCTCTAGAGAAGCTCGACCTCGGCGCAGAAGCTGCGGGTGCCCAGGTGGCGCTCATACCAAGCCGCAGCGGGAACTCGAGCGTGTTCTGGCTTTTGGGGCCGGACGGGCGTCCGCGCAGGGAGCTTCGCGTCGCCAAAGGTCACACGCTTTTCTCGGGCTATGACGTGACGGGCGACTTCATATTCGTCAACAGATGGCGGTGGAATCTGCGCCGGCCTTCGCGCGGCGATGTCATGGTCTTCGCGACGACCGGCATCGACGGGTTGATGCAGGGCACCCACTATATAAAGCGCCTGACGGCGCTGCCGGGCGAGACGGTCGAGATCGTCTCGCCCAACGTGATAATAGACGGGCGGCCGCTCGCCGAGCCGATCAAACCGATGACAGGCAAGCGCGGCGAGCAGACGCCGTTGCCTAATCCGGGCTCGAACGGCGGCATGAGCGGGCCTGTCAAACTTGGCGAAGGCGAGTACTTCGCCTGCGGCGACAATTCCGATAACAGTCTGGACAGCAGGTACTGGGGGGCGGTTCCCGAGCGGAACCTCACCGGTATCGGCGCAGTAGTATTCTGGCCGATAATCAACCCAAGATGGGGGACAATAAGATGAGCGAAGAACAGTTGATAAACACTCCTTGCCTCTTTGGCGAGAACCAGAACTTCATGCTCGAGCGCGAGCTGGGGCGCGGTGGCATGGGTGGCGTGTACATGGGCCGCGACAAGATGCTCGATCGCCCTGTAGCCGTCAAGGTCATGCTCAAGGAGTACGGCAGCGACCCTGATTTCGTCGAGAAGTTCAAGAAGGAGGCCCAGGCCGCCGCCAAGCTCATCCATCCGAACATCGCCCAGATATATTCGTACGGCATCTCCGAAGGCATGCCATATATAGCGATGGAACTCGTCGCGGGCGGCTCGCTGGACAAGCTTATGGAGCACTCGGGCGCGAAGATCGACGTGCCGCGCGTGATGAAAATATGCGAGCAGGTCGCTCAGGCGCTCAGGTGCGCGGCCGACCAAGGCCTCGTGCACGGCGATGTCAAGCCCGAGAACATACTGCTCGACGCCAACGGCAACGCCAAGCTCGTCGATTTCGGCCTCGCGGCGATGCAGAAGGATACTAATGAAATTTGGGGTACGCCCTACTATATCGCGCCCGAGAAGGTCAAGAAAGAGCCTGTCGACTATCGCGCCGACATGTACTCGCTGGGTGGTACGATCTACCATGCGCTTACGGGCGTCGCTCCATTCGAGGGTGAGGACGCGACCGATGTCGTTAGAAAGCGCTTCTTCGAGACCCCGAAGAAGCCCAGCGAAGTCAGGCCCGGTCTTTCGCCGCAGATTGATTTCCTGGTGATGAAGATGCTGTCGATGAACCCCGAAGACCGCTATCCGAGCTTCGAGGCGCTCCTTGAAGACTACAAGAAGGTCCTTACGAAAGGTCCCCCGCCCCCGCAGACGCTGACACCCGCCGAAGCTGCGGCGGCTGGCGCGGCGGTCGGCGGCACCGGGCGCATCGCGACTTCGGCCGGCGGCAAGAAGCTGATGATAAAGCCCAGGCGCAAGCTCACCGTGAACAGGGCGCAGGCGGACGAGGCAGTTGAAGAAGGCGACGTCCCTGAAATGGCGACGGGCGTCGCGGCCCGGCACAGGCTTGATTATGACGAGGAAGAGGAGCAGGGCGGCGTCGGTGGCAAGGTCGCCATGGTCATTGGCGGAGTCATTGCCGGCATTGTCATAATACTAGGTCTCGTCTGGTTCGCGTGGTCCAGCAATATCGCCAAGAACCAGGAGAAGGAGCGCATCGCGCTTGAGGCCGGCTTTAAGCAGGCCCGCGACGGTCTTGTCGGTGTCAAGGAGAAGCTGCCCGATTTCGAGAAGAAGGTCGACGGACTCTACAAGAAGATCGAGGCTGACTGCACCGATTTGCAGAAGGTCATGGTGAAGGAGTTTGGCGACATGTGCCCTGCGGATCTCGTACCGACCATACGCCCTGGCAAGACGAAGGCGCTTCTTGACGCGGAGCGCGCGCTGACGGGTCAGGCGGCGGCTCAGGGCGGCGCCGCACCCGCGAAGCCTGCTGCGGCACCAGCGAAACCGACCGAAGCCCAAAGGGCGGCGGCTAACAAGGCTGCCGTCGAGAAGGGCCTGAAGTTTCGCGATCCCGTGGGCGACGAGGCTGACCCCAATTCGCCGTACGGCGAGAAGTATCAGGAGGAGAAGGCGAAGTGGCTGGCCGAGCAGGCCAAGAAGGCCGCCGAGTCGGCGCCCCGGGCAGAGGCCGCGCCAGAAGCGGCGGCCACCGCCGGGGCGCCGCAAGGGGATGTGTTCCCTGCCGTTCTCGAGGGGATAAGGAAGATGGGCGAGCTCTGGACTAAAACTTATGATGCCCAGGCCGGCGCCCTCAAACTCAAGGCCATGATCGCCGAACTTGACGCCGACATCGACGGCGCCCTCGCCCCCAGAGCCTTTACCGGCGCGGAGCAGAAGGCGCTCGCCGACCTCACCAACAAGCTTATCGCGAGGTATAACGAGCTTTTGCAGTGTGCTGAATTCACCGAGCTGCAGAAAATGGAGATGATGCTGGACAAGGGTGGCGCGAGCGCGCTCAAGCGCGTCAGAATCAAGATACGCGACGAACGCCGCCGCCGCGAGCAGGTCGAAGACGAGGCCAGAAAGAAGCGCGAGGCCGAAGAGGCCGCCAAAAAGGCCGCCGACCGCCGCGCCCAGCTTATCGAGGAGGGCCTCGAGAACATCCACACGAAGTTCCAGGCCATCTGCCAGAACGGTAACCTCAGACAACTCGACTGGAAAGGCGCCAAGCGCCAGCTTGTCGCGCTAAAAGACTCCCTTGTCGACGATGACGGCAAGATTATCGCCGAGCTGGAACTCGAGGCCGACAAGGAAATTCGCAAGGTCGACATGATGGCGTCGGTGCAGATGATTCTTCAGCGCAATCTGAAGGGGTATGTCTTCCAGCGCTTCACGAAGGGCAAACACCTTAAGGGCATGGAGGTTCTTTCTGTCGACGACAGGCAGTTCATCGTGCGCAAGGTCGGCTCGGCAGTCGGTCAAAAGACTATACCCTGGCAGAGTTTCTACCGCGACTACCACGTCAACCTCGGCGAGCTCTGCGAGAAATATATTCGCAAGGGTCGCGACAACGGCGAGCCCAGGCTGAACCTGCGCGAGCAGGCCGACGCGATGTTCGGTGTTGCGCTCACGATGCAGCTGGTCTTTGCCGACGAGCCTTCGGCGGCGAGCTATGGCGAGTCCATGGCCAAGGCCGCGGTCAAGATGTTCCCGAACTACCTTGACTATGCCAAGGAGGTCTTCCCCGACCTCGATTTCTCGGATGTCGAGAAGGAGGCGGCCGAGAGCGCGCTCTAAAGATGAATTACAACTATCTTACGAAGATACTGAACGCGACCGTGTACGACGTCGCCGTCAAGACGCCGCTCGACGAGGCGACGACACTGTCGAAGAAGCTTGGGGCGAGGTTTTTGCTGAAGCGCGAGGACCTGCAGCCCGTGCACAGCTACAAGATACGCGGGGCGTACAACAAAATGAGCCAGCTGCCACTCGCGGAACTCGCCAAGGGCGTGATATGCGCTTCGGCCGGCAACCATGCCCAGGGCGTGGCGCTCTCGGCGAAGAAGCTGGGCGCGAAGGCGACTATTGTGATGCCGGTGACAACGCCGGAGATAAAGACGTCGGCCGTCAAGGCGTATGGCGCGACGATAGTGCTGCACGGCGACTCCTACTCCGACACGTACGAGGAGCTGCACCGCCAGATAGAGGCGCATGGCTACACTTACATAGCGCCGTTCGACGACCCCGATGTGATTGCCGGCCAGGGTACTGTGGGGATGGAGATTCTCGAGCAGGCGGGTCGCGAGCTGACTGCCGTCTACGTGCCGGTTGGCGGCGGCGGGCTTGCGTCCGGCGTCGCAGTATACATTAAGAGCGTGCGCCCGAAGGTAAAGGTGTATGGTGTCGAGCCGGAGGACTCCGACTGCATGTACCAGTCGTTGAAGGCCGGCCGGCGCGTGACTCTGCCGAACCCGGGGCTTTTTGCCGACGGCGTGTGTGTCAAGACGCCCGGCGAGGAGACATACCGTCTCTGCCGCGAGTACCTTGACGGGATCGTCCGTGTCTCGACGGCCGAGACGTGCGCGGCGATAAAGGATATTTTCGAGGCGACGCGCGCGGTGTGCGAGCCTGCTGGAGCGCTCGCGCTCGCTGCGGCGAAGAAGAATGCCAAAAAGGGCGATGTGTGCGCCTGTGTCATTTCGGGCGCGAACATGAACTTCGACCGCATACGTTTCGTCAGCGAGCAGACCGAGATTGGCGAGGGCCGCGAGGCGATATTCGACTGCGCCATCCCCGAAGAGCGCGGCAGTTTTCTCAGGTTTGTCGAGACGCTTGGCAAGCACAGCGTGACAGAATTCAACTACCGCATGAGCGACGGCTTTCTCGCCCACATTTTCGTCGGCGTCGCCGTGAAGGATCTCGCCGAACGCAAGGCTCTGCAGAAGCGCATCCGCGCGACGGGCAGCCATTGCATCGACCTCTCCGACAACGCCCTCGCCAAGGAGCATGTGCGCCACATGGTCGGCGGGCTTGCGAAGGCCATACCCGACGAGGTGGTCTACGAGTTCGAATTCCCGGAGCGCCCCGGTGCGTTGAGGGATTTTCTCATGGCCACTGCCGGGCGTTGGAACATATCGATGTTCCACTATCGCAACCATGGCGCCGACCACGGCAAGGTTCTTGTAGGCTTCCAGGTTCCGAAGGCGGAGCGCGCCGATTTCGAGAATGTTCTCGACGGAATCGGCTACAAGCACGAGGACGTGAGCCGCAACCCGGCCTACGTATACTTTCTGGGTTCGCGCGACTGAGAAGTCGGATCGTAGCCATGT